>CANQRR010000065.1 GCA_947626285.1 uncultured Lachnospiraceae bacterium | reverse complement strand
CGCGATTTGTCGCCGCGCACAAAGCGCTCCGTGATCTCCTCCGGTGAAAAGTCCATTTCATAGGAAGAGATATTCTTCATCTGCAGTTCGACCTGTCCGTCCACTCGGGCGGCATCAATGTAAATGCGCGTGCCCGGCAGGGAATATTTGAGCGCGTTCTCCAGCAGGTTCTGTACGACCCGGTACACCTTGTTGTTATCCCCGGCGAAAAGCAGCGCCTCCTCCGTAAAGCTTGTGCGGATCTCTCTGCCGCTTGCGCGGATCACATCCTCCATATCGCCCAGCGTCTGCTCCAGCAGCCTGCGCATGTCAAGGATCTCGATCGTCATCTGATCCGCCCCGCTCGTCGCCTTCGAAAGGTCAAACAGATCCTGGATCATGTTCTTAAGCTGCTCCTGCTTCGACGAAATGATCTCCACGTAGTCCCGCGCTTCCGCGCTTAAGTCCTCCTTCTTGAGCAGATCCGTGTATCCGACCATCGAGGTAAGCGGCGTCTTCAGGTCGTGCGAGACGTTCGTGATCAGATCGATCTTCAGCCGCTCCGCCTGCACCTGTTTCTCCACACTGCCCCGCATTACGCTGTCAATATTCTGCAACTGAACCGACGTCTCATACAGAAGCGCTTTTTCCGGGAGGACATACTTCTCCGGCAGCTCTTCCCCTACCGACATACAGCGGATCTGCTCCGCCAGCCGCCCGGTCTCCTGCGAGAGCCGTCCGGAAAATCCCACGCGCAAGAACAGGACAAAAAGAGCGAGAATGCAAAGGCCGGTCGCCGCCCCGGCCTCCCCGATGTAGTCCATCGCCGCCAGAGACGCGATGCAGCCGACCGCCGTCAAAAAGACCGCCAGCACTATGCTGCCCCTGCGTCGGTTCTGCAGCCGCTTCTCGAGCGTCGTCCGCTCCCGGTAGCGCCGCACCATCGCCCAGATCAGGGATGTCTCCGGCATGATCTTCTGTCTGCGCTGACGGACAAGCAGCGTCAAACTCCCGTAAAATACGATGAGCACAAGCATAAGCCGCAGCGCGAAGGCGGCGCTTTCCCACACGCCAAGAAGGGTGTACATGACGGTGTTGAGCTGAAACCTCTCATACAGGATAAGGCTGCCAAATGTCCCGCCGAAACAGCCGAACGTCGCGTCCGCCCAGACCAGTCCTGAGAATAACAAAGCCAACGCCAGAAGCTCCGTCCTGATCCGGTCGAGGCGGCACGGCTTCATGATGCTTTCCTTAAGCGGACGCTTTTCGAAAAACGCGCGCAGACAGTGCGCGAAGCAGAGCCCAAGAAGGACCGCGATCACCAGAAGTATCATAAAGCGGTACAGATACCGCCGCCCTCGCACGACATAGTGCCAGCCCAAATAATAGCGGTAGCCTCTCAGACAGAGGATAAGCATGGTCGCAAAAACAGATTCCAACAGAAGAAACGCGGTCAACAGAACCGCCTGCTTTCGCTCTGACAGGCGCTCGAAATCAATCAAATTTTTCAATCTTGTAACCAATGCCCCACACCACCTTCAGATATTTTGGATTCTTCGGCGTGATCTCAATCTTCTCCCGGATCCGCCGGATATGCACCATCACCGTATTCTCCACGCCGTAGGCCTCCTCCTGCCAGATGCGGCTGTAGATCTCCTCCGCGGAGAACACATAGCCCGGATGGCTCATCAGAAGTTCCACGATCTTATACTCTGTCGCGGTCAGCCGGACAGGCTCCGAGTCCACCGTCAGCTCCTTCGTGTTGCGGTCCAGCGTCAAACCGCCATTTCTCAGAACATCGTCCCCGCTCTCCTGATCCGCCACCGCCCCGAGCGAAAAATACCTCCGCAGCTGGGATTTCACGCGTGCCATCAGCTCCGCCGTGTTGTACGGCTTTGTCACATAGTCGTCCGCGCCCATCGAAAGCCCCAGCACTTTGTCGCTCTCCTCCGTCTTAGCCGAGAGCATGATGATCGGGATGTTGTTCTTCTCACGAATCTTCATCAGCGCCGACAGCCCGTTCAGCTGCGGCATCATCACGTCCAGAATGATCAGATGGATCGGGTTCTGCGACAGGACATCCAGCGCCTCCATCCCCTGATACGCCTTATAGACCCGGTACCCCTCCAGCTCCAGAAGACGCGAGAGCGAGCGCACGATCTCCCGGTCGTCGTCCACCACCAGTATATTGTATGTATCCATTCGCAACAGCCTCCCCTGCCGGCAGCTTACAATTCCACCGGCATTCCAAAAATAGTATAACAGACAGAGGCTAGATTTTCTTTATGGATTTCTGACAATTTTCTTAAAAAAGGCAATCCCTTACAGGATTGCCCGAATCGCCTCACGCACATTTTTCACGCCAACCAGCTGAATCCCGCCGACCTGCGACGCCTGCCTTTTGCAGGCCTCCGGAAGGATCACCGTGTCGAAGCCGAGCCGCTTCGCCTCGCGCACGCGCTGCTCCGCCATGCTGACCGATCGCACCTCGCCGCTTAATCCCACCTCGCCGAACGCGATCGTCTTCTCGTCGATCGGCTGATCCTTCATACTCGACGCAATCGCGAGGATGATGCCCAGATCCAGTGCCGGCTCGTTCATACGGATGCCCCCTGCGATGTTGACATAGGCGTCGCAGGAGGAAAGTCCCAGTCCCGCGCGCTTCTCCAGCACCGCCATCAGCAGGTTGACGCGGTTCAGATCCGTCCCCGCCGCGGTCCTGCGCGGAAACGCCAGGTTCGTCTTGCACACGAGCGCCTGCACCTCCAGAAGCACCGGCCGCGTCCCCTCCATCGTGCAGGCCACGACCGAACCGGAAGCGCCCTCCGGCTTTCCCTCCAGCATGTACTCCGAAGGGTTCGGCACCTCGACAAGCCCGCTCTCACGCATCTCAAACACACCGATCTCGTTCGTGGAACCGAAACGATTCTTCACGCCGCGCAGCACGCGGTACGCCGCATGGCGATCGCCCTCAAAATAGAGCACCGTATCCACCATGTGCTCAAGCACGCGCGGACCCGCCACGACGCCCTCCTTCGTCACATGCCCGACGATGAAGATCGAGATGTTCATGCCCTTCGCGATCTGCAGCAGAACGCCCGTGGACTCCCGCACCTGCGAGACGCTGCCCGGCGCGGATGTGACCTCCTCATTGTACATGGTCTGGATCGAGTCGATAATCACGACCTCCGGATTCATCTTCGTGATCGCCTCGCGGATGTCCCCAAGGTTCGTCTCGCACAGGATCATCAGTTGATCCGTAAACTCTCCCATGCGCTGCGCGCGCATACGAATCTGCTGCAGGGATTCCTCCCCGGATATGTAGAGCACGCGTTTCCCGGCCTGCGACAGATTGCGGCACACCTGCAGAAGCAGCGTGGATTTTCCGATGCCAGGATCGCCGCCCACCAGCACGAGCGATCCCTGCACGATCCCGCCGCCCAGCACGCGGTCCAGCTCTCCGATCCCGGTCGTCGCCCGCGCGGCCTCGCTCATCTGGATCTGCGACAGCGCAAGAGGCTGCGCAGCCTCCCGCCGCGCAGCACTCGTCGTCTTCTTTGTAACTATCTTCGGTTCTTCCGCAAAAGTATTCCACTCCCTGCAGCCCGGGCACTGCCCCATCCACTTCGAGGACTCAAACCCGCAGTTCTGGCAGAAGAATACCGACTTCGACTTCGCCATTTACAGCTTCACTACCTTTACCGGGATACTCCCCGCCGCGCCCGCTTCCACGCTGAGCACGAGCTTGCCTCCCATATTCGTCTTCATCGTGCCGATGTTTGTGTCGTTGATATAGATCTTGTACTCCGCGTCCTCCTCAAGCCCGAGGATGATCTGCGTGTCCTTCGTCCCTTCCACCTGGAACGAGATCCCGTTCCCTGTCTGGCGGAAATTGTACACAGCGGTGCCAGGAACAGACTCATAGACAAACATGCCGTTGCGCTCCAGCTTCGTGATGTCCGCAAAGGTCTTCACCTTGTACAGATCGCCGTCATGCTCGTAATCCGAACGTTTCTGTTTCTCCGCCAGCTCGTAGTCCCCGAAGCTCAGCGTTCCGTCTGTTTCTGTGCGTATAAGCTCTTTGATCCCTGCCATTGTGTTGCCCTCCTGATTCTTCCTGTAAGTGCTTTTGCCGTTCAGCCTCGAAAAGCCGGGCACGGCTCATTGCTTCTCGTATCATATCATAATCTCACTGGAAATACCAGTCTGTCCGTCACAAAATAAAATCCTTCCGCGGCAGCGTTATGCGCCCACGGCAAAACTTACTTTGTCCTTACGGCATGAAACGCGCACAGTATCTCCCGCTTTCACTTTTCCGGCAAGGATCTCCTCCGCCAGCATGTCCTCGATCTTGCCCTGAACCGCGCGCCGCAACGGGCGAGCCCCGTACTTCGCGTCAAAACCTTCCTTCGCGATATACTGCCGGACCGCCGGACTGAACTTCAGCGTGAGATCCATCTGCTCCTTACAGCGCTTCGCGAGCTCTGAGAGCAGAAGTCCCGCAATGTCCCGGATGTTCTCCTCCGTCAGCGCATGGAAGACGATCGTCTCGTCGATGCGGTTCAGAAACTCCGGCCGGAAGATCCTGCGAACCTCCTCGAGCACGCTGGACTTCATCGTCTCGTAGTTCTTCTTCTCATCATTCCCCGCCCCGAAGCCGAGATGCTTCGGCGCGACGATCGACTGCGCCCCCGCGTTCGAGGTCATGATCAGGATCGTATTTTTGAAATCGATCTTGCGCCCCTGGCCGTCCGTGATATGCCCTTCGTCGAGCACCTGGAGCAGGATATTGAACACGTCCGGATGCGCCTTCTCGATCTCATCAAAGAGAACAACGGAATACGGGTTCCGGCGCACCTTCTCGCTGAGCTGGCCGCCTTCGTCGTACCCCACATATCCAGGCGGCGAACCCACCAGGCGCGACACACTGTGCTTCTCCATGTACTCCGACATGTCCACCCGGATCATCGACTGCTCACTGCCAAAGACGACGTCCGCGAGCGCCTTGGAAAGCTCCGTCTTGCCAACGCCGGTCGGCCCCAGGAACAGGAACGAACCGATCGGGCGGTTCGGACTCTTGAGCCCCGCGCGGCTTCTGCGGATCGCCCGCGCGACCGCCTGCACCGCCTCCTCCTGCCCGATCACGCGATGGTGCAAAAGCTGATCCAGCTTCAGAAGCTTTTTCCCCTCCTGATCCGCCAGCTTCTGCACGGGAATCTTGGTCCAGATCGAGACGATCTGGCCAATGTCGTCCGCCGTCACCGTAGAGGCGTGTCCTCTCTGCCGCGCATGCAGCCGTTTCTTCTCTCTCTCCAATTTGCGCCGGAGCGTCTCCTTCTCCTGGTTCAGCTCCTTCGCCGCTTCCAGCTTTCCTTCTTTCAGCGCATTTTCCCGCTCAGCCAGCACGGCGTCATACTGCTCCTGAAGCTCCGCCATACGCCCCGAACCATTGTAGTAGCCGAGCTGCCTGCGCGCGGACGCCTCGTCGATCAGATCGATCGCCTTATCCGGGAGGAAGCGGTCGTTGATATAGCGCTTGGACAGCTTCACCGCCGCCTCGATCGCCTCGTCCGTGATCTGCACGCCGTGATGGCGTTCGTAGACCGGGCGCAGTCCCCGCAGGATCTCCTGCGTCTCCTCCTCGGACGGCTCCTCCACGTGCACCGGCTGGAATCTGCGCTCCAAAGCCGGATCCTTCTCAATGTATTTGCGGTACTCTTCGATCGTGGTCGCGCCGATCAGCTGAAGCTCTCCGCGCGACAGCGACGGTTTCAGAATGTTGGACGCGTCCAGCGCGCCCTCCGCGCCGCCCGCGCCGATGATCGTGTGCAGCTCGTCCACAAAGAGCAGCACGTCGCCGCTGTCCACGACCTCTCGGATGATCCGCTTGATGCGCTCCTCAAATTCGCCGCGGTACTTTGATCCCGCGACCATCCCCGCCATATCCAGCGTCACGACACGCTTGCCGCGCATCGGCTCCGGCACCTGGTCCGCCACGACGCGCTGGGCAAGTCCCTCCACGATCGCGGTCTTGCCGACGCCCGGCTCGCCGATCAGGCAGGGATTGTTCTTCGTCCTCCGGCTCAGGATCTGTATGATCCGCTCCGTCTCCTGCTGCCTGCCGACCGTCACGTCCAGCTTGTGCGCCGCCGCCAGCTCCGTCAGATCCCGGCTGTACTGATCCAGCATTGGCGTATCACTCTGGCTTCCATCCGCCCGCGCGCCGCGCGCTAACTCCTTGTATTTCTCCTCCGGCATCCCGATCACCGTGGCAAGATCCTGGTACAGCTTCGGAAGATTCACGCCGAGCGTGTGCAGCAGCCGCGCCGCCACACACTCCACATCCTGAAGGATCGCCAACAGCATATGCTCGGTCCCCGTCTCCTCGCTCCCGAGAAACAGCGCCACCTCCGCGCTCGCCCGCAGAATCTCCTGCGCGCGGGGGGTCCAGCCCTCTTCCTGTGCCGAGAGTACACTCTCGTCCGGCGCGATCAGCCGGTCGATCAGCTCCTCCAGCTTCGCCTCCTCCACATGGTGCGCCCGCAGAACCGCTCCCGCGGTCCCTTCAGGCTCCTGCAAAAGTCCGATCAGCAGATGTTCGGAACCCACATAGCTGTGCCCGCAGCTCCTGGCCGCCTTGACCGCCAGCTTCTGCGCCTGCACCGCGTTCTTGGTAAAATTTCCACGCATCAATTGTCCTCCTGTTTCCCATAGTCCCCATACTCGTCATAGATCTCAGCGACCATATCGCAGACCTCATCGCACGAAAGGTTCTTGCAGATCGCCTTCGCAAGGATCACGCGAAGCTGCTGTTTCGTCTCCTCCGCCGCCTGCAGCTTATTGGCGTCCACCGCCACGATCGCGCCCTTCCTGCGATCGATCGTCACAAAGCCCTCCTGCCGCAGCACGGAATATGCCTTGTTCACGGTATGCATGTTGATCCCGATGTCGCCTGCGAGCTGACGCACTGACGGCAGCGGATCGCCCTCGCGGATCATGGACGTCGCGATCCCGAGTATGATCTGGTTTCGAAGCTGCATGTAAAGCGCCTCTTCGCTCTGAAAGTCTATCTCTATCAGCATCTGACATTTCCTCCTTTGTAACAGCTTGTGGCATGAACTATATAACAGATAAACGTTTCTGTCAATCGGAAATTCGTGACTGTTCCGCGGCCGGAAGCATATTTCAGCGATTCCGGCATAAGATATTTCGTCTGTGCGGCGCATTGGCAGCCATTCGTTCCATGAAAACAAAAAAGGACCGGCGCGGAAAAATCACACGTCAGTCCCTTGCAAACGCCGTTTACAGATCGATCATGTTGATCTCCACGCCCTCCGCCTTCTCATCCTTTTGCGGATGGCGGCTGAACTCCTGCTGCTGCGGCTTCGGCTGCTGGTATTCCGGCATTTTCTTCGGTTTCTTTTTTGCTTTCTGCGGCTTCGGCACCGTATCCGGGTCGTCGCGCCTCACCGGCGGCTCCGGGCGGTAGACCTGAAGCTGCGGCTCCTGAGGCTGCTCCGCGTAATAACTCTGCTGCGGCTGCGCGTAAGCGCCCTGCTGCCCGCCTGCATAGTTACCCTGCTGCGACTGCGCGTAAGAATTCTGCTGTCCGCCTGCATAGCCGCCCTGCTGTCCGCCCGCATAGCTCTCCTGCGGTCCGGGCGCGTAATCATACCCCATATACTCCTGCAGTTCCGCTTTCAGATCCTTCTTTTTCAGAAGCAGGTTGATCACAATGAACAAAAGGATGACGCTGAACGCGATCATTCCGTACAGAAGGCGCATCAGCATAGTGGAGCGGTCGCGATAGCTTCTGGTCTCGTCCTTCAGCGCGCTGATCGTGTTCTCCGCCTCCTCCAGCGCCGTCCGGTCCACCTTGACATACCGCGGATCTTCCGTCTCAGGCTCCGACTCCGTCTCCGGTTCCGTCTCCGGGACCGGCTCCGTCTCCGCAGGAGTGGGCAGCTGACTGCCGACCTCTGTCACATGCAGATAATACGGATACTGCTCCCCATTCTCCGCCTGCACCGTGATCACCACCGTCGTCTCGCCGTCCACCAGCTCTGTCCCCGTGATATCCGCGATCGTGGCGTTTCCGTTCGACGGGACCGGATCTAATTCAATCTGCTGTGTCCCGGCCGGCACCCGCACCTCGTACTCAGTCACTCCGTACTCAAACTCCGGAAATACCTCAGCCCCCTCGGTCAGGATCCCCAGATCGGCAAGAGAGTTGTCATTGGAACCCTCTCCCGCCGACACGCCCAGCGCGCACAGCCACGCCAGCGCCAGCGTCAGCAGGACCATCGCCTTCCGCTTGTAATTTCGCATTTTCATCGTCTCTGCACCCCTTACTAAAACCTTGTCTTGTAACTCGTCTCTGTCATTCCGCTTCATCGATTGCTTTTCCGATATCGCTCCTGCAGTATTTGTTCTCAAAATTGATCCAGCCTGTCGCCTCGTAAGCGTTCTTTCGCGCTTCCTTCAGGTTCGCTCCCGTGGCCGTCACGCCCAACACGCGGCCGCCGTTCGTCACGATGTCGCCGCCGAACTTTGCGGTCCCCGCGTGGAACACGTAATAGCCGTCTTTTCCTTTGAATGTATCTAACCCTTTGATCGGATAACCCTTCTGGTAGCTCACCGGGTAGCCCTTCGACGCCAGCACAACGCAGACCGCCGCGTTGTCCTCGAACTTCAGGTCGACCTGGTCCAGCGTGCCGTCGATGCAGGCCTCGAACACATCGATGATATCAGTCTTCATCCGCGGCAGTACCACCTGCGCCTCTGGATCGCCGAAACGCGCGTTGTACTCCAACACCTTCGGCCCGTCCGCCGTCAGCATCAGCCCGAAGAAGATAATGCCCTTGAACGGCCGTCCCTCCGCCGCCATCGCGTCGACGGTCGGCTGGTAGATGTATTTTCTGCAATATGCGTCAATCTCCTCCGTGTAAAACGGGCTCGGCGAAAAAGTCCCCATGCCGCCCGTGTTCAGCCCGGTGTCCCCGTCGCCTGCGCGCTTGTGATCCTGCGCGGAGGTCATCGGTTTGATCGTCTTCCCGTCCACATAGCTCAGCACCGACACCTCCCTGCCGGTCATGAACTCCTCAATGACCATGCAGTTCCCGGCGTCGCCGAACTTCTTGTCCGTCATGATCTCCCGGACGCCTGCCTCCGCCTCCTCCGGCGTATTGCAGATCAGCACGCCCTTGCCGAGCGCTAACCCGTCCGCCTTGAGCACGATCGGAAACTTCGCCGTCGTCTTCAGATAGGCAAGCGCCGCCTGCGCGTCCGTAAAATTCTCGTACGCGGCCGTGGGAATGTGATATTTCTTCATCAGATCCTTAGAAAAGGCTTTCGATCCCTCCAGGATCGCCGCGTTCTTCCGCGGCCCGAACACGCGAAGCCCCTGCGCTTCGAACACGTCGACAATGCCGCCCACGAGCGGATCGTCCATGCCGACGACCGTCAGATCGACCGCCTGCTCCTTCGCGAACGCAGCCAGCTTCTCAAACTCCATCGCCTTGATATCCACGCATTCCGCGTACTCCGCGATGCCCGCGTTGCCCGGCGCGCAGTAGATCTTGTCCACCTTCGGACTCTGCGCCACTTTCCAGGCGATCGCGTGCTCACGCCCGCCGCTGCCTACGATCAGTACTTTCATAAATATCTCCTCCGAATTTTCTGTATGTCAAATTCATGAAATCCCTGCTGACTGCTTTGCTGTTTCACAGTCTGCGCCCTGCTCACGCTGCTTTTTTGCTCATACGGGTTAGCGTCTCTCATGCATAATCGAACTGGCAATAGCTTCGCGTCGTGAACCTGCTATCCGCTTCTGCATGGAGACCGGGCTTTCATACGATATGTACTTTCCCGCCTTCCACTCTGACATGGCCGTTCGCGATCAGATCGATCGCCTTCGGCAGGATCACCCATTCGGCCTGCTCCATCACCCTGCGCTGCAGGATCTCCGGCGTATCGCCCTCGCAGACCTCCACCGCCTTCTGCAAGATGATCGGCCCGGTGTCCGTGCCGCCGTCCGCGAAATGCACCGTCGCTCCGGTCAGCTTCACGCCGCGCGCAAGGACCGCCTCGTGTACCGCCAGCCCGTAAAATCCCTTTCCGCAGAACGCCGGGATCAACGCCGGGTGGATGTTGATGATGCGGTTCGGAAACGCGTCGATGACGATCTGCGGGAGCACTACCAGACAACCCGCCAGCACGACGAGATCCGCCTTGGACTCCTGCAATGCCTCAAGCAGCGCCCGGTCAAACTCCTCCGGCTGCGGATAGGTCTTGCGTGTCACGCACACGGTCGGGATCCCGGCCTTTTTAGCGCGCTCCAGCGCGTACGCCTTGCTGCTGTTGCTGACGACGCGGACCACCTGCGCGTTCGTGACGCTCCCGTCCGCGATCGCGTCGAGGATCGCCTGCAGATTCGTGCCGCCGCCCGATACCATCACTGCAAGCTTCAGCATAACACCACTCCCTTGTTTCCCGCCTCGATGCCACCAATCTGATACACGGTGTCGCCCGCCGCTTCGATCGCCGCGACCGCCGCCGTGACGTCCTCCGGCGCCACCGCGACCACCATGCCGATGCCCATGTTGTAAGTATTGTACATCATCTCCTCGGCAATGTCTCCCCGCTGCGCGAGCATGCGGAAGATTGCCGGGACCGGATAACTGTCTTTTTTGATCACAGCGCGCACACCGTCCGAAAGCATCCGCGGCACGTTCTCATAGAAACCGCCGCCCGTGATGTGACTGCACGCTTTGACGCGCACGCCCGCGTCCTTCACGCTGCGCAGCGCTTTCACATAAATTCTGGTCGGATTCAAAAGCGTCTCACCGAGCGTCGCCCCCAACTCCTCATAGTAAGTGTTCAGCGCCTCCCGCTCCATCGGGAACACCTTCCGGATCAGGGAAAATCCGTTGCTGTGCACGCCCGTGGACGCGATTCCCAGAAGCACATCGCCAACTCTCAGATCCTTTCCCGTGATCAGATCCTTCTCGTCCACAACGCCGACCGCAAACCCGGCGATATCATACTCGTCCTCCGGCATCATGCCCGGATGCTCCGCCGTCTCGCCGCCGATCAGCGCCGCTCCCGCCTGCACGCAGCCCTCGGCCACGCCCCCGACGATCTCTGCGATCTTTTCCGGATAGTTCTTCCCGCACGCGATGTAGTCAAGGAAAAATAACGGCTCGCCGCCCGCGCACGCGATGTCGTTCACACACATCGCCACGCAGTCGATGCCGATCGTGTCGTGCTTGTCCAGCAAAAACGCCAGTTTCAGCTTCGTCCCGACGCCGTCCGTCCCGGATACCAGCGTAGGTTTCTCCATATTCTTAAACGCTTCCATCGAGAACGCCCCGGAAAACCCGCCAATGCCGGAGAGCATCTCCGGGCGCATCGTCCGCTTCACATGCTCTTTCATGAGCTCCACGGACCTGTAACCTGCCTCAATATCCACTCCTGCCTTCTTGTAGTCCATACGTTCCTCCCGATCTGCACGTCGCTATCATCTGATTTATCAGCCGGATCTGCCCTGAAAAACCTGCATCTCCCCGCTCAGGCACGCTCTGGCACCAGACCTGAAACTGCATTACCAGCGGTCAGCTCTACACGGCTCATTGCACTCGCAGAAATTACTTTTGTGCGTAACCCTTATACCCCACCTGCTGCAGCCTTTCGTCCTTCGCCTCGACCTGCTCCTTCAGCTCGGCCGCATACGCTTTCAGCTTCGCAAGCAGCTCCGAATCTGAGGTCGCCAGAATCTTCGCCGCCAGAAGCCCCGCGTTCGCGCCGCCATTGATTGCCACGGTCGCCACCGGGATGCCGCTCGGCATCTGAACGATCGAATACAGGGAATCCCTGCCGCCCAGGGACGTCGTGTGCATCGGAATTCCGATGACCGGCATCGGGAAGATCGCCGCGCACATGCCCGGCAGATGCGCCGCCATGCCCGCCCCCGCGATGATCACCTTGAAGCCCTTCTCCTCCGCGGTCTTCGCGTACTCAAAGAACACGTCCGGCTCCCGGTGCGCCGATATGATACGCATCTCGTATTCAATCCCGAACTTCTCCAGCATCTCCGCCGCCTTGCTCATCACGGGCATATCCGAATCGCTGCCCATCACAATGCCTACCTTCGCCATCGTATCCGCTCCTCTTCTCTGATGTTTTCTTTGATACCTTCTCTGAAATCAAAGCAAACTGCCGTTTTAAATTTTACCTACTAAATTCTGCCTTGTCAATATTTTTAAGTGAAAAGCCCTGTCTCCTCAAAAGGTTCATTCAGCTTTTCCGTCCCCGGCAGCACGAAACGCCCGTCCTTCAGAAGCGTGATCCTGCGCCCGTCCGCGCAGACGACTTCGATATATCCAATCTCCTCATACGGGATCGTGATGTCCGTGTGACAGCCGAAATACGCCTTCGATGGGTCTTCTTTTCGCAGAAGGGAGATCTCGTTGTCGCGGGCGATGATCGCCTTGCCGTCCGCGTTGTACGTCAGCTCGTCCTCTTCCCAGCTGTAACAGGTGTCGCCCAGCGCAAAATGCGGGCCCATCTTCTCCGCGATCAGGATCGGCAGTTTGTCCGCGATCTGATACTTCTTCGCCATCACGTAGGCCGTCGTGTTCGTGCCGATCGCGAACTCGCCCAGCGGCAGCGTCTCATGATGATACAGGACGTTCTCTTTGAAATAGTTGCGGTTCTCCTCCTCCGTCGGGAAGTTGGCGCAGTGGTAGTCCTTCACCAGGCCGTCCTTGAACTTCACTTCCAGATCCACATATTTCAGTTCGCCCAGATAAACCTGCTTAACGTGCAGGACTCCGTTCGTCCCCACCAGGCGCGGTGAAGTGAAGACTTCCCCGACCGGGATGTTCACGTCCGCCACGCAGTTCTCGAACAGCGTCTCCTTCTTCGGGTCGGACAGCGTCGTCAGCGCCACCATCAGATCCGTGCGGTTGCCGTCCCGCCCCTTGATGTGGACCGCCTCGCCCTGGTCGAGCGCGTCGATCAGCACCTGCTGGATCCCCTGATACAACTTGTAGTCCAGCGTATTGATTCGGACCGTCTCCCGGAAGATCTCCTCGAACTGCGGTCCGATCTCCGGCACCGGGAACGCGATGATCGTAAAGCTGCGCTCCCGGCCCGGAATGTAGCGGTCCGAAAGCTGCGTCAGCTCGTTTCGCATCTGCGCCATGAGCTTCTGCTGCTTCTCAGACAGATGGTAGGCCTCCGGTTTGGCCTCCGGCACAAAGGGCGTCTCCCCAAACACCTCCAGAACCGCAGGGCCCGCGTGCTCCTTCGCGAGATCACGCTGCGCCTCATAGGCGTTTCGCAACACGCCGAGCTTGCGCTCGATGAAACGGCTGTCCAGATAGATCGCGTTGTCCGCCCGATGGTCGTAATCGTACTGCAGGTTCGCCGGCGCGCCGGTGTAGCCGATGCGCTGGTGCTGAGATTTGTTGATCGTGCTGACCGCCGCGCGGTAGATGACCGGACGCAGTCCCATCTTCTCAAAATTCCGGATCGCCGCGCGGATCATGCGCTCGAACCCGAGATGATAGCGGATGTTGACCGTTTTCTTGATCGAGAGGTCCTTGCCGCCCGCGACAAAACCGATGCGATACCCTTCCGTGAAGGTGTTCGCCATCGCCGCAATTTCCTCCTCCGAGAGACGGTTCAGATACTCCGCCGTCTTCCGCTCGTTCTCTGAGACGTACTCCCCATAGCGGTAGAGATAGCGCAGGTCGTTCAGATCCGAATCCATGACGATCCTCGTCGCGAAATCCAGCGTCGGGTCGATCGCGCTGCGCGTCCGGTACGCCGCAAACAGCTCCGCGTAATCGCTGACGAACCAATATACGATCTTCTGGATCTCCCGGTACCCCGGCAGCTCCTCCTGTTCAAAACAATTGTAGATCTCGATAAAAAGCTCCAGAAGCACCGTGATCTCCTCAAGCCTGCGCTCAAACGTGTACACAATGATCCCCCGCAGCTCCGCGTACAGAAAACTCAGGATCCGCCCGTGCGTCTCGCCGAGCGTCCGTACCGCGTAGGCCGGGTTCGCGTAGCTCATGCCGTACTGCTCCGGCAGGATGTCATAGTACAGCGCGTGGTTCAGCTGCTCCCACTGCCGCAGGGTGTAATCCTGCGCCGCGCCGGAATCCAGACAGTTCTTCAGATCCTCCATCTGCACAAGGAAGCGCGCCGTCTTCTGGAAATAATCGCAAAAAGGAGCGGGAACCGTCTCCTCCGTGCAGATCGCATGCACCCGCTCCGCCGCAAGACTGTACCGCTCCTGTAGATTGTCCTCTCTCCTGTTTTCCTGTTCCATACAATGCCTCTCTATACTCCGAATTTTATTCCGTATCCAATCTTTCGTCTCTCCGGGCAAAGTTCTTTTCACAAGGCCCTGCCTTGCGCAATCTTTGCACAGTCTTCACGAATTTCTGCCTCTGCTCCGGCAGGCGCAAATTCGAGTCAGGCTAATCCCAGACAGACAATGAAAAACCATCCAATAAGCGAAAGCAGGCTCACGATCGTCCCGAACCTGCTGCAAAAATAGGATCTGCACTCATCCTTAAAGCCCGCGAAGCCATAGCGCAGCCCGCAGCACGCCATCACGATCCCGGTAAAGCCCAACGCCCCGATCCAGGTGTTTGCCCGCCCCTTCAGCAGAAAGGCCGTCGTAAGCAGCCCGACCAGAAGCACCGCCGCGATAAGGCCGAGCACTGTCGAGGCGACGCCGTTCGCCGAATATTTTTTCTCCGCAAAAGAGTAGACTTGCCGCTGCCGTTTCGCCATCTTGCACCCCTTATCCTCAGATGATGATATCCTTCTTACTCTTCAGAAGCTTCCCGCCGCTGACGATCAGAAGCACGCCGCAGGTGAGCGCCGATACCAGGATCGTGATCCCGAGCACCAGATTCATGACTCCCGCAAAAGATACTGACTTGAACATTTTTTCTTCCATAATAAAACCCTCCTGAACTGTTGCAATACCCGCTGCTTCCTGTCATCTGATATCCACGCCCGACTGCCGCCCCGGTTTGCCCTCCCGCGGCCTTCGCTGCGATCGGCCTAATCGGAAAGCGCCCCGTATTGCTTATAGTATGCGTCAATTGCCGTTTTTATTGCATCGTCGATCACGATTTTTCCCTTGTATTCTCTTCCATACAGATGCTCCACAACCTCCGCCATCGTGACGATCGCCGTCGTCTTCAATCCGTATTTTTCCTCGATCTCCTGCAGCGCGCTCTTCGTGCCCTGTCCGCGCTCCATGCGGTCCACCGACACGACCAGCCCAAGCACATCGACGTCGCCCTGCGCCTTGATGATCGGCAGCGTCTCCGCGATCGACGTCCCGGCCGTCGTCACGTCCTCAATGATGATCACGCGGTCGCCGTCCGCGATCGGACTCCCCAGCAGAATACCCTTGTCGCCGTGATCCTTGACCTCCTTGCGGTTCGAACAGTAGCGAATCTCCCTGCCGTAGAGCTCGCTGATCGCCGCCGTGGCCGCGACCGTCAGCGGAATTCCCTTGTAAGCCGGTCCGAACAGCACGTCAAACTCAAAGCCGAACTTCTCCTTGATCGCCCGCGCGTAGTAGCCGCCGAGCCTGCGCAGCTGCGCCCCCGTGCGGTAGAAGCCCGTGTTCACGAAAAACGGCGTCTTCCGTCCGCTCTTCGTCACAAAATCCCCGAACTTCAAGACCTCGCAGTCCACCATAAACTCAATGAATTCCTGCTTGTACTGTTCCATCTTTTCCGAATCTCCTTATTATGTGCAGTTTCCCGCAGCTTTATTTTTCCAGTTTCCGCTCAATCCCGGATAAGTATACCATTAAATCCAATTCCTTTCAACCGCGAAATCAGTCGCCCGGCCCGATTTCAGTCCTAACCCGGGTCGCCCCGGCACGCCGGAATCGCCGCCGGAACGCAAGCGGGGGCAGGACCAAATCGGCCCTGCCCCCGCGACTGCATCTCTTCTCTTTTCCGTTGACTTTATGATTTCTTTCTCTTCTTCAGCACCTGCTGAATCAGTTTCAGTTCGACTCCCTGATCAATCCCACGCTCTTCCACCAAATCAGACAAATTACACAACTTCGCCGTCGCCTCCTTCAATTCATAGCTCATCGGGATCTTATATGTACCTTCCAGTATTGTTTCCTTTTTCTTTGGTGTCATTCTGCTACTCAGAAGCGTTATCAGCATCTTATGTAGCACATTTCCTGCGCATAATAGACTATAATGTCAAAAATTACCTTTCCCTCATTCTGGATTCCACTTTCCGTATTAAGTCCAAGGACTTTATCCAGATGTGTGCTCCCCGGCATGACAGAAATGTCCGCCACCAACGCTACACCCTATTATTTAGCGCTTACTTTTTTTCTCTCAGCTTTCGCAACAATTCCACGCCTCTTTGAATCGATTCTTCTTCGCCAAGCCCTTTCGCTTCGATGATTCGTTCCACCGCCTGCGCAGGATCCAGCGAATGATACGGATAATACAGTTTTTTGAGTTCCTCCGGCTTGATGATCTTATACAGTCTTTTGCTGCTGATCTCCCGCATATAACACCAATATCGGTAAATATATCCCATCCAGTACAGCTCTTCCGTATCGTACTTTATCTTTCCGTAATCGGAGTCTCCATACTCTTCCGTTATCTCCTGGATCAGATTGTTCGGGGACGACGCCTCAAGCAAAAAACCTCCCCCATCCATTCTCCTGGCTGCATCGGAATACATAAAGCGCCGCAGGAAAACCGGAGAACTGCATTCCGTCTGCTCTCTGGAAACAGAGAATAAATTGGCCTGATATCTGCATAGCTTCAACCCATATTCATCGATATCTCTCATCTCAAAATCTCCTCAATGTACCGCCCCTGTCCCCGGTACTGCTTTCTTGCAATCTTTACTTTATCCAGATTGATATTGACAGACTCTCTGCCGGAATGAAGATAGTACTCCTTCTCCTCAGAGCAGAGATAGCAATGCTCCAGGATATGTACCTGCTCCAAAGCTTTCTCTGTCAGAAAAACATATTGGTTTCCCAGATTCGTCGCAGACAAACAGTGCCTGCACTGCACGTCCGTAATCTCCCCTTCCACAAAGCTGTCAATAATCTCAAACATCCTGTTGTCCGCAATCGGCGCTATAATATAATCTATGCCCTCAATCCCGGCAACTAATTCTGAAACGACAGCAGAATCTTCAAATTCCTTTAAGCGCCCACGGAAATATGCAATACTCAGCATCCAGTCCCGGTCTACTGTAAATCTCTTTTCACGCAATCCTGCAGATTCAAAACCGATCATATACAGGGAAGACTCCGGGAAGCCTGAAACGAACATCGCCGATTGCTCCAGATTCTCACCGCAATAAAATCCCTGTCCGAAATCATTGTTCTTTCTCGATTTCGTTATATCAAGTTTCCCATTTATTACAGTTTTCGCACCATGAAACAAAACATGATGGATTTCATCGGAATACTCTTCCTTATATAATTGTTCCTTTATCTTATTTAAGCGAATTCCTTTTCTGAAAGCCATGCCATAGAAAGCGGACAGATTTATCTGGCGTATTTTACCCTCATCAAACTTCCAGTTGTTCAGTGTCATCCTTGACACCCCAATCTCATTCGCAATCTCACCGCTTGTCATTTTCAATAATTCTTTTACTATCTCTATATCATTCGCAATTCTGTAATCCGCCATTCAATCACCACGTTTTCAAACTTATTTGTAAAGTATTATACTTTATTCTTCACCATCTGTCAAACTTATTTATAAAATACTTTGCAAATAAGTTTTTCAAAAATACCGCCAGAACGCAAATGGGGCAGGACCGAATCGGCCCTGCCCCATCTTTTCTCGTATGACGGGCATGTCGCCAGTCTGTGGTGAAAGTCCATAAGGGGCGTAGTTGCCGACGAACCCCAAAGCAACTCCC
>CANQRR010000064.1 GCA_947626285.1 uncultured Lachnospiraceae bacterium | reverse complement strand
TCAGATATCTATTTCGTAAGAAATATATCTGGCATTTTTTGTTGCAGAAAACAAGTTTTGAGACGGTCTGGGGGGGGTATTGAAACTATTGTAATTGATGTTTGCGATGTAAAAACTATGCCTGACAAAGTTTCCGCTGTTGTTGCGCTGTTTAAGGGCAAGCGACTTGATATTCTTGTAAATTGCGCTGGAGTATTAAATCATTCTTCTTTTGAAAACATGACGGAAGATGAATATGACAAGATTATGGATATTAATACAAAGGGAACATTTTTTATGTGTCAGGCAGTTGCAAAATATATGATAGAAAATCACATTAACGGGCACATATTAAATGTGAGTTCATCGTCTGCTCTCAGACCAGCGTGGACGCCATACCAAATGTCAAAGTGGGCGGTTCGTGGTTTTACTTTGGGATTGGCAGATACGTTGCTCCCATATGGGATTACTGTAAATGCTATTGCTCCTGGACCGGTAGCAACAGAAATGCTTGGGAAAAATAAAGATGATAATATCTATAATCCTTCATGCCCTATTGGGCGGTATGCTCTACCTGAAGAGATAGCGCCGCTTGCAGTTTTTATGGTGAGCGAAATGGGAAATCTGATCATAGGAGATACGTTTTACATGACAGGAGGGAGCGGAACAATTAGGTATCGCTTGTAGATGTTTTCGTTAGATGGGTTTTCATCATTAAAAATATTGTTTAGAGGTGAAATGATGAAAATTCTAATTTTAGGTGGAACTGGTGCAATGGGCAATGACTTGGTAAAATTTCTAGGAGATCGTGGAGATGAAGTTTGGGTTACTTCGCGAAAGAACAGAGAATATAAGGAAAAGAATATTCATTTGATACATGGAAACGCACATGATAAGTTGTTTTTAAAAGTCATATTACAGGAACGTTATAATGCAATCGTGGATTTTATGTCTTATTCATCGAATGAATTCAGCGCCAGACTGGAAATGCTCCTCGACGCAACGGAACAGTACTGTTATCTCAGTTCAGCAAGGGTATATGCCGCTTCGGATTTGCCGCTTACAGAAGATAGCCTAAGATTACTAGACATACGTGGAAAGGAATTTGAAGATTATTTAAGAACAGATGAGTATGCATTGGCAAAAGCGAGACAGGAGAATATGCTTCGCCAAAGTGGAAGAAATAATTGGACAATAATTCGCCCGTATATCACGTATAGTAATATCCGGTTGCAACTTGGGATTTTTGAAAAGGAACTATGGTTATATAGAGCACTTAATGGGCATACGGTTGTTTTCCCTAATGATATTGGAGAAAAATACACTACGATGACGTATGGGGCTGATGTCGCCAGAGGAATTGTGATGCTAGTCGGAAACAATAGGGCTTTGGGAGAAACTGTCCAGATTGTAGCTCCGCAGCCAGTGAAATGGAAAGAAATATTAAAAATCTACATTGAAGGAATAGAATCATATATTGGACAAAGGCCAAAGATAAAGTTTATTGATAGCTCAGATATAATTGGTAAAGTTACAGGGAGAAAATATCAGATTTTATATGATCGCTTATATGATCGGTATTTTAACAGTCAAAAGATTAATCAGATTTGTGGTGAGGAGCTATCTTATATACCAGTAGATGAAGGCCTAAAAAGATGCATGAAAGAATTCATTATGGGTGGACAAACATTCAGATTGAATGACATTTCATGGAAGTACGAGGGCTTTGCTGATGGGCTGACAGGAGAAAAGTTTTCATTGGAGTTGATTTCGACCGTAAAAGGGAAAATTAAGTATGAATCTGGACGTTATATAGCACATGCAGAATTTAAAAAGGAAAAAAGGGCAAAATGAAGGAAAAGATATCAAGTAGAATAAAAAGGCTCTATCCTAGACATGTTTTTTTAATGTGTAGTATTCCAGGAATTATTTCGTTTTTTGTAGTTTGTATATTCGGAAGGCAACATATGTTGCAATGGCTTGCAATGGGAAATCGTTCTGTAACATTATGTGATTACTTTATGTATGTAATAAATGCAGGACATAGGAAAGAGATTTATTCTTTGAATAGTACTATGGCTTTTCCGCCTTTTGCATATATGCTGTATTATTATATAATGCGGATAACTACTAATAATGCTATTACAGATATTGCTGTGGATTTGCGTACAGAACCATATCAACTAATGATTTTTTTGATGTTTTTGACGGTGGGTGTAGTATTATTAATCCGTGCAATCGATGAATTAGATATTTCGAGAATTGAGAAGAACTTTTTTGCATTTGTTATATTGTTTTCAGCTCCTGTTTTTGCTGGAGCGATTGAACGAGGAAATATAACACTACATACAGTTGCGCTCCTTCTTATAGCGTATCTTTGGAAAGATTCTGAACTAAAATGGAAACGGGAGGTAGCCCTATTTTGTATAGCATTTGCTGCAGGTATTAAAGTCTATCCAGCAATTGTTGGACTTCTATATTTACGCGAGAGAAGATATAAAGAGGCATTACGTCTTATAATATATGGAATGATTATTTTCTTTGTACCATTTGTCTTTTTTGGGGGTCTATCCAGTATAAAGCAGTATATTGAGCTTTTGACAGGTTTAATGAATAGGGCATATTATGGTAGGTTTCAATTTATAAAAGGCTTATTGAATTTTATGGGGATTGAGGGAGCTTTGGCAGCCATTGGGACAGTATTATTTATGGCAATGCTTATCGCAGGCATTTTTTTTACTCATGTAGATACAAGACGCGCATCATATGTGGCAGCATTTATGACTCTTGTACCCGGGAATGCATTTCGCTATTCTTTAATGTTCTTTTTATTACCACTATTTGCATTAACAGGGAAATCAAAATATGCATATTCCAAGGAAGATTATATTGATAGCGTTTTGCTAGGACTTGTTTTCACTATTCCTACTTTTTTTGGATGTGCAACATACTTCAGACTAAAGAATGAGATATATTCTTATAGTTATGTTGAGTTACGGTTATATGTTGTTGCATGGATATACCTTTTTGTTCAGTTCTTTTACGATGCATATGATTTAGTAAAGAAACAGTTGATAATTAGAATAGGGGACAGATAGTTATGCCGAAAAAGAAAAAGAATTTATTAATAATATTACTTTATTTAATAGTTTTTACAATATGCACATTAATATTTTTAGGACTATTTCACATCCCAGCTTTTAACAAATGGGATGTATTTTTTTTCCGTGGTTGCATTTTCTTGGGATTTTGTACAATCTTATCCTTTATTTTTACTAGTATAGCGCGGCTATTATTTAAAAAACTTGATTTGACATTGAAAGATGCAATTGTAGTATCTAGTATGTTTTTTGGGATTACTCTCGGTTGGTTTACATTAATTCCGACTACGGTTGAACGATCTATTTCGGTATTTATGCTTAGTTATATGGATGACAATTTTTCAGAAAAAGGAATTACAATGGAAGAATTTGAGGATATATTTTATAAAAAATATATTCAAGACTTTGGAGCGATTGAAAAGCGATTTCATGAACAAGAAGTATCCGGAAATATTGAATTAGTTCAAAACACGAATACAAGATACGCTATAACTAAGAACGGTCAGTTTGTTGTCAGTTTGTTTAGGTTCTTTTCTGACCTTTTTAATACAGAACGCGGGTTGGTTTATCCAAATGAGTACTGAGCGGAGGCAAGATAGATATATTTATATGATAAGTATCTTTATAAGAACATTACGCATAAAAAACTGGCTGAAGAATGTCCTGATTTTTATTCCTCTTATTTTTGGAGTAGAATTAAACAATTCTACTTGGAATGTGTCCGTTAGAGCGTTTATTAGTTTTTCGCTAGTGTCTTCAGCAATTTATATTTTGAATGATATTAAGGATATTGAGCGGGACAGAAAGCATCCAGTAAAATGCAAACGACCGTTGGCATCAGGAGAAATTGGTGTTAACTGGGGGATTCTATTTATTGCCATTTTGCTATATAGCGGTGGACTGATTTGCCCTAAAGGGGGGGGAGGATATCATGAGTTTCTGCCATTGGCAGAGATTTTTTTGTATGTAGTTTTAAACGTGGGATATAGTTTTGGATTAAAGAACTATCCGGTTCTGGATGTCACAATTTTGGCAACAGGGTTTATAATTAGAGTCTTTTTCGGTGCAGCAGTTTTTGGATTGAGTATATCAAATTGGGTACTTCTGACCACTTTTGCAGGAGCCCTTTATTTGAGTTTTGGCAAGAGAAGGAATGAGTTGAAATTTTTTGGAACTGAGAATAGAAGAGTGCTTGAGGAATACACAATTGATTTTCTAGACAAGAGTACCCAATCATTTATGACACTTAGTCTGGTCTTTTATTCCATGGCATGTGTTGCGGACAATACTGTGGCAGCGAATTTAGGGGTGAATCTGTCTTGGACGGTTCCTCTCGTTATGCTAATCTGTCTGCGTTATAATTTGGATTTGTCAAAAATGGAAGAAGGCGATCCAGTGACAGTTATCACAGGAGATAAATGGCTTGTATTTCTTATCATAACGTATGTAGTTTCCATAGTGACAGGTCTATACTTGTTGTGAGAATTATTAATATATTGTTTTTAATGCCATGTACGGAGGACATATTCATATGAACTTGAAACTACTGTTATCTAAAAGTCATTTGGTAGTGAATATTCTGCGAAAACGACCAATTCTTACAATTTTTGATGTAACAAAACTTTGCAATCAGAGATGCCCAATGTGTAACATATGGAAAGAGCGCTCCTCCGATATGCCATTGGAAGAGATTCAGAATCATGCTCGTGCCTTGCATAAGTTTGGGGTAGGATATGTCTTTTTACAAGGCGGCGAGCCGCTGATTAGGAAAGACATTTTGGAAATTGTTGATGTGTTTTTGGAGAATGGAATACGTCCTACAATTATTAGTAATGGAATTCTTCTTACTCAGCAGTTGGCTGAAGAGATTGCTAAACGGCAATGCAACCTTGCCATTAGTATAGATTCTCTGGATCGGAAGAAATATACTATGTTGAGAGGGCGGGATACTATGGATAAAGTAATAGATAATATCAAGGCTGTTGCATATTTAAAAGGGGCACATAAGGGAAACTGGTCAATTACGACAACAGTCACGAAGAAGACAGAACTAGAGGATGTGAGACATCTGCGCAAATTCGCTTATGAAAATGGATTTATGTACGCGATTCGTCCGTATATCCATGTAAGCGGGACGGCAGGA
Source organism: uncultured Lachnospiraceae bacterium (assembly GCA_947626285.1). GTDB lineage: Bacteria > Bacillota > Clostridia > Lachnospirales > Lachnospiraceae > Choladousia. Next base: position 12,987 of record CANQRR010000064.1, on the reverse strand, counting down.
AAGGAAGATGAACGCCTTGTTTATGATTACAAGGATGTATTGGAGATATTTGACTTTATTGCAAAAAAGGCTAAAAAAGAGAATTTCCTTGCATATCTGATTTATCAAGAGCATATTCGCTATATGGAAGGAAATCCGATGCCGGAATGTGATGCATTGAATTACTCTTTTTTGTTGAAGGAAAATGGGAAGATGGCACCGTGCATTGAGTTTCCGGATACAGAGGTAAGTTTAAATGAATTTACAAAAAGGAAAAAGCAATGTAAGTCTTGTCTAGATATTTGCAATTCTACTACACCATGTTTCTATAACGATGCAAGGGAGATTGGATTCCTTGTCAGAAAGAAATGGATCATACTCCGGCATATACCTGAATTAGTGCGACAGATGAAACAATATGGAAATTTTTTCTGAGAATCTACTGAAAATAATATAAGGAGGTGGATAGATTGGAAACAGTTTTTATTACTGGTGGGACGGGATTTATCGGCAGGGAGCTTCTTCGAGAAATGGTGAAGAGCGAAGAGGTTAAAATAATATTGTGCCTTTATCGTTCGATCATTCCTTTTATGGATAAAAAAATATATTGGTTACAAGGCGATATGGATGGGTTGCCAGATGTACCGGATGGAGTGAAAGTAACGAAAATTATTCATTGTGCAGCAATAATGGAAAGAGGCAATCGACCGAAATCTATATACAAAAGTAATATTCAATGGACAAAAAATGTAATTGAGTTTTGTAGGAAAGTGGAATGTAAAGAAATAATTCTTTTTAGCAGTATCAATGTACGTTTAAAGCATTGTGGATCATATGCGAAGAGCAAACGAGCATGCGAACAGCTAATTAGGGAAAGTAATCTGAGAATAAAGATTATTCGACCTGCATTAGTATTTGGGAAAGGAGAAAATGGTATAACCTCATTAATGAATTATATCCAGAATCTGCCAGTTGTTCCGGTATTTGGCGATGGACATGCTAAAGAACAGCCAATCTATGTGAAGGATTTGGCAAAACTTACTGTGAAATATGTCTTGGACGCGAACGCAGAAGAAGTGGTTGAATTTTGTGGCAAAGAGCCGATGGAATACGACGAGATAGTGCAGAGACTGGCAGAGCAGGTGGGGAAAGCTCCGCGTATTATTCACCTTCCTTTTACATTATTTTATTACGGTTTGTATGTATTGGAAAAAATGAATATAACCCTTCCAATTTCGGCAGAACAGGTGGCACACATTGCGGAGAATCTATCGTGTGATATGCATGATATATGTGAGAGATATCAAATTAGTCTGATTGATTTTAGAGAGGACGATGTGGAAATTTTTTGAATAGAAGGTTATTAATCTTGCATTAACGCAGAACCATACAAATATTAACGCAGAACCATACAAATTGATATAATATGAATTCATTTTTGTTGCCTTTATCATATTAGGATGTTGTAAAGGCATTGAAGACATTAGTTAATATTATGTTCTTTATTATTTTCCAAAGGCTTGATTAGACTATAAGGAGAAAAAAATTGTCTCAGTTTTTCAAGATAACAATGCGAAAGTGTATACTAAAATATTGTGAAATTTGATTGCTTAGTTGTTAGAAACATCATATGTAATGTTGAGTAGACCAAATCTATGTATTTATCATTACAATGCCTTTTTGATTCGTAATTACTTCTGTGTAAACGGAGTAGGAAATAGAATTTTTATGTATTTATTGTGATATGATATAATTTTTTTTCTGATATTTTATAATATAAATCTTACGGTAAAAAGATAAGTTATGCTATCAGATGCGATCTTATTTAAAAAGATTTTGGAGGAACCGTAATGCACACAGACCTGCAATACCCCTTCGATCCGCAGCTGCTTTTGCGCAAGCGGAAGTCGATCAAGCGTGAGCTGCTAAGCACGCCGAACCTTATGGACAAGCATATTGCGATCCTTGGAGGTTCGACGACACATGATATCAGGGACATGCTGGAGCTGTTCCTTTTGGACCAGGGCATCCGCCCTGTTTTTTTTGAGTCCGAGTACGCCCAGTACTGGCAGGACGCCATGTTCGACAACCCGGAGCTGGCTGCACTTAAGCCAGACGTCATCTTCATCCACACGTCGAACCGGAACATCACATCCTGGCCGGAACTGGATGATACGCCGGAGGAGGTCAACGCGATGCTGGGGCAGACCCTGGCGCACTTCACCGCCATGTGGGACAAGCTCCGGGAGACCTACCACTGTCCCATCATCCAGAACAACTTCGAGTACCCGTTCTACCGGCTGCTCGGGAACCAGGACGCGGTGAACATCCATGGGAGGGTGAACTTCGTCACCCGGCTGAACATGAAGTTCTACGGGTACGCCCAGGCCCATGAGGGCTTCTTCATCAATGACATCAACTACCTCTCCGCCGATTACGGGCTCGGGAAGTGGAGCGACCCGTTCTACTGGCACATGTACAAGTACTGCTGCTGCATGGACGCGGTCCCGTACCTGGCGTTCAGCGTGTCGAACATCATCAAGTCCCTGTTCGGCAAGAACAAGAAGGCGTTCGCCCTTGACCTGGACAATACGCTGTGGGGCGGGGTCGTCGGGGACGACGGGGTGGAGAACCTCGCCATCGGGCCGGAGACATCCATGGGACAGGTCTATACGGAGTTCCAGCAGTACCTGAAGGCGCACAAGAAGCTGGGTGTGCTCCTGAACGTGGTATCGAAGAACGAACACGAGAACGCGCTCGCCGGGCTGAACCACCCGGACAGCGTGCTGAAGCCGGACGACTTCATCTCGATCAAAGCAGACTGGGAGCCGAAGAGCCTGAACCTGACGCGGATGGCGCAGGAGCTGTCGCTGCTGCCGGAGAGCTTCGTGTTCGTGGACGACAACCCGGCGGAGCGGGCGATCATCCGGCAGCAGGTGCCGGGGGTGCCGGCGCCGGAGATCGGGCAGGTGGAGCACTATATCGGCGTCATCGACCGCAGCGGGTTCTTCGAGGCGACGAACCTCTCCAATGACGACCTGAAGCGCAACGAGATGTACAGGGAGAACGCCAAACGAGCCGAGCTGCAGGCGGGCTTCGCAGACTACGAGGACTACCTGCTCTCCCTGAAGATGACGGCGGCCATCAAACCGTTCGAGGGCATCTATATGTCGCGCATCGCGCAGCTGACGAACAAGAGCAACCAGTTCAACCTCACCACGAGGCGGTACACGCAGGAGGAGATCGAGGCGGCCGCGGCGGACCCGGGCACGGTGACGCTGTACGGGAAGCTGGAGGACTGCTTCGGGGACAACGGCGTGGTGTCAGTGGTGATCGCGGAGGAAAAGGGCGACGCCCTGGACATCATCCTGTGGCTGATGAGCTGCCGTGTCCTCAAGCGGGACATGGAGTCCGCGATGATGGACGAGCTGGCGCAGAGGGCGCTGGACCGGGGGTTCACGAAACTTATCGGGCATTACTATCCGACCGCGAAGAACGGCATGGTGAAGGAGTTCTATGCCCTGCAGGGGTTCACGAAGGTGGAGGAGGACGGACAGGGCAGCACCCGCTGGGAGCTCGACCTCTCGGGCGGGTACGAGAAAAAGCAGCATGTGATACAGGTACAAAGCGAAAGCTAAAAGACTGATACTACAAGACCGAGACTACAAATTCAGAACGAATGTGAAGGAGAACCTACTATGAACAGAGAAGAGATCTTTGAGAAACTGACAAGCATCTTCCGCGACGTGTTCGACGACGATACGATCGAGATCGCGGAAGATACGACTGCCGCAGACATCGAGGACTGGGACTCGCTGACGCACATCATGCTGCTGTCGGCGGTCGAGGACGGCTTCGGCATCAGGTTCGACATGAAGGCGGTGCAGGGGCTGAAGGACGTCGGCGCGATGGCGGACCTGATCGCGGGGCAGCCTGCGCGATGAGGGCTTGTGGAGAAAAGACCGGATCACAGGAGGAGTAGCTGATTTATGTCCATCACATCATTTCCCTTTCTATTGTTCTTTGCCGTGACGCTTGGGGTCTACTACATACTGCCGCTGCGCTTCCGCTGGTCCGCGCTGCTCGTGTCCAGCCTGCTGTTCTTCCATTTCTCTGCAGCAGACTATACCATTATCTATGCGGCAGGGGCTGTCCTGGTGACGACGCTCTGTACAAGGGGCATAACAAAGGCGGAGGAGACAGGGGCTGGGAAGAAGGCCAGGCTGTGGCTCATACTGGGGCTCGCTGTCAACCTCGGCATCCTTGCGACACTGAAATACAGCGGTTTCGTCATCGGCAACGTGAACTTTGCGGCGGGACTGGCGGGCAGCGGTCTCCGCCTCCCGCAGCCGGACCTGCTTGCGCCCCTTGGCGTCAGTTTCTACACCATGTCGGTAGCGGGGTACCTATTGGACGTGTACTGGGGCATCTGCCCGGCTCAGACGGATATATTCAAGACGGCGCTGTTCGTGGGCTACTGGCCGCAGCTCACCTCCGGGCCCATCACCCGGTATAATGAGGTGAGGGACCAGCTGTATGAGGGGCACCGGTTCGACCCGCGCCAGGTCTCGTTCGGGATGCAGCGGATGCTGTGGGGCATCTTCAAGAAACTTGTCATCTCTGCGCGGCTCGGAGTAGTTGTCGACACAATCTATGCGGACACGGTTACATATAACGGCTTTTACATCTGGGTGGCGGCGGTCTCTTTCCTGTTCCAGCTGTACACGGATTTTTCCGGCTGCATGGACATCATCCTCGGGGCGTCGGAGTGCTACGGGATCCGGCTGCCGGAGAACTTCCGGACGCCGTTCTTTTCCAGGAGCGTGCAGGAGTACTGGCAGCGCTGGCACATGACGCTGGGCGCGTGGCTGAAGGATTACATCCTGTACCCGGTGCTCCGCTCCGGGGCATGGAGGAGTCTGACGAGATGGACCAGGGCGCATCTGGGGAAGAAGGCTGCGAAGCAGGTCCCCAGTATCCTCGGGATGCTGTGCGTATGGCTGCTGATGGGCCTCTGGCATGGCGGCACATGGGGCTATATCATCGGATGGGGGCTGTGGTTCTGGCTGTGCATCGCGTCGGCGCAGGTGCTGGACCCGGTGTTTAAGAAAGCCATCCGGCTGTTAAGGATCAACACGGAGTGCTTCAGCTGGCACCTGTTCCAGTCGCTGCGGGTATTCGTGCTGGCGGCCATCGGCAACATGTTCTTCCGCCTCAGGGGGTTCATGGAGACGCTGCATGTCATCCGGGCGGGGCTGTTCCCGGACAACCCGGAGATCTTCTTTGACGGTTCGCTGTTCAGCCTGGGCCTGGACGCGCCGGACTTCATCGCCATGGTCGTGAGCCTGCTGGTCCTGCTGGCCGTGTCGGTCCTGCAGGAGAGGGGCAGCGTGCGGGAGCAGATCGAGAAGCAGAACCTGGTGTTCCGCTGGGTGGTCTGGTACGCACTGATCTTTGGGATCCTGATCTTCGGAATGTACGGGCCGGGGTATGATGCGGCAGATTTTATTTATAGAGGGTTTTAGGGGAGAATAATGAAAAGAACATATATTGCTAAAATAGTAAAGATTGGGATCTTTTTGATACTTCTTTATATGTTTACTTTTAAGGCATCTTATGTGCTGAAAGGGAATATGGGTGATAACTTCCAACAGTCGGCGGGGTTTTTCCAGGAACCGAAAAACTCTTTGGATGCAGTGTTTATTGGTGCTAGTCCAACTTTTACCAGTTGGGTGGCACCGCTAGCTTGGAGGAAATATGGAATAGCAGTTCGTACATTTGGCAACAATACGCAACCGTTTGTTGCGACTAAAAACCTTCTTTACTTGGCGAAAGAAAGGCAACCAAATGCGGTATATATGATAGCTATTAATGGACTATATGGTGTAGAGGATTTAACTGTGCAAGACATTCACGCGACAACAGACTATCTGCCCATATCTTTTGAGAAACTTATGCTAATTAATGATTTATGCAAAAAATTTCAGAGTACTTTTTCAGAAAAGATGGAGATTTTTATACCACTTGTGCGATATCATTCGAGATGGAATTCATTGAATAGGAAATTTTTTCATGATGAATTCGAATTATATAAAGGGGGATTTGTTTCTGAAGTTTTTTTTAATATGATTGAGGATATTTCCGCATCATATTTTGAAACTACCGAAAGAGAAACGTTACCGGACTTTGTAGAAACGACTTTAACAGAAATGCTTGATTACTGCAAAGCTGAAAAGGTTAAGGTAGTGTTTGTTTTATCGGCTCAGTATCGTGATGAGCAGACACTTAAATGGTATAATACGATGATTGATAAGATCGAATCATATGGATTTCCATTAATCAATGAGCTTGAGGATTTTGATAAGATAGGATTGGATGCAAAGACTGATTTTTATAATGAGTGGCATACTAATATTCATGGAGCGTTAAAAATTACAGATTATCTTTCTAAATATCTTATTAAAAAATATAATCTAATAGACAAAAGGGACAATCCGGTCTATACCAGTTGGGACGATGCATATGAACTATATAGTGAGATTATAAAACCGTATCTAAGAGAAAATGAATTAAACTGGCTGCAATAATGCATGGGGAAGAGCAAAACGAATGTTATATTAGTTTCAGGATTTATTTTAAGACAGATATATTGTGTTATGAACTTTCGGGAAAACACATCTTCTTTTGATATGGAGACTTTGTGATAACCCTGTGACAGATTAATTGGGGAACTAGATTCAAAAAGGAATTATTTTCAACGGTTTACTTTATGGATGAGATTTGATACTACGTCTACATAACAATTGGCCTTTGATATTATGCTGATTGATAAATCCTGTTAGGATAGAAAGTATGTGAGCAGATTTCAGAATAGAAGTTGTTGTTCTATTGAAAAGCCCATTTCAATCTGATTTTTTGTGGGATTAAGATATAACATGATGGATTTTATCTATAGAGGATAATTAGAAAATGATAAAAGAAAGAAAAAAGTTAAAATTATTAACCTATACTCTTAAAGTATTATGTTTTTGCAATATGTTTTTAATATTATTTTTTTGTATAACTAAAATTCTGGTAAACCCGGAAACTAATATGGATCTGCGACATTATCAATGGATACGGGGCTTTTTTGCAGAACCTGCAGATTCTTTAGATGCAGTATTTATTGGGGCGAGTCATGTGTATTCCAGTTGGGTTCCTGCAATTGCTTGGAAAAAGTATGGAATAAAGATATGGCCCCTTACGTCTGCTGCTTTAGGCGGAGATTACATTAAATCCATTATAGAAAATATTCGTCTTTTACATAAAGATGCGCTATATATTGTATGTATGAACAGCTTTCTATATCATACATATTGGCCTGGAATCCATAGGCTTTCTGATTATTGGCCGAAATTATATAGATTAAAGATGATTTTTAATCAATACTCTGATGGATTAGTTGAATCATCTGATATAACTGAATATATAGCCCCATTGATGCGCTTTCACGATAGATGGAATCAATTACTTAAAGAGGATTTTCATTATAAAATAGATGGAATGAAAGGGGGAAGCAGCTACGAGCTATTTTTAGATGGAGCTAAAGATGTGTCAACTACTTTTTATGATACTTCCAAACGGAAGGAAATTGATCAAGAAGCTCTCGCTACGTTATATGAATTCCTATTATATTGCGAGAAAAATAGTATTAGAGTTTTGTTTGTTGGAAGCCCATGGTGTGTGAGCGAAGATGAAAAAGCAATGGTAAACTATGTAGAGGATGCTATTTTGAGTAAGGGTTTTGTAGTAATTAATTTGCAAAACTATTTAGATGAGATTGGATTGCGTCCCGAAAAGGACTATTATGACGACTATCATACAAACATTCACGGTGCCCTGAAAATCACTGACTATCTTGCCCAGTATCTTCTTGATAATTACACCTTCCCGGAAAAGACCGGGGGGGGGTACGAGAGCTGGGACGAAGCCTATGAACTCTATAGTGAAGTTATACGCCCGTACCTGACAGAAGAAGAACTGGCATGGCTGCAGCTATCAGTAACGGAGGACAAATGATGAACATCTTATCACTCTCCGGATCCATTCCGGAACAGGTCTGCGACACCATACGCTTCTTTGGCCATGGCGGCAGTCAGCGGATCTCCCATTACTGCCAGTACGCGGCGGATTATATCTCCCGTGTCCTGGAGGACGAAGGGGTAGACGGCGTGGTGTTCCCGCGCAGCTGCGACAGCAGCCGCACGATCGGCAGCTACCTGGAGGGCTGCGGAAAGTTCGTGCACCAGTTCCATGTCCCAGCCAGGAGGGACGCTGCTGCGGCCCGTTACCTGGCCGGGGAGATCCGCCGGTACAAGGAGGCCGTCGAGGGACACTACGGGACAGGGATCACGGACATGGAAGAGCGGACGGGACTGGTGAACGGGCGGAACCGGGCGCTTGGGCGGCTCTACGCACGCCTGCCGGAGCTGTGCTACGGTGCGTACCTGGACATGCTCCACGGCCTGCTGCAGAGGCCGCTGCGCGGGCAGCGGGTGCCGGAGGACCTGCCCGCATGCGCCTGCCCGGAGGGGCCGCGGGTCTTCGTCCTGGGCTCGACGCAGGCCGGAACGGGCCTCATCCGGCAGATCGAGGAGGCAGGGCTGCATATCGTCGGCGACCGGCTGCCGGAATCCCGCCGGCTGTTCTCCGTGCCGGAGGTGTCCACCAAGGGGGATCTCTATGAGAACATCGCAGAGAGCCTCCTGGCAGGGCTGCCCTCGCCGTCGCAGGATGCGTTTGCGGAGATCCTTAAAGAGGACCGGGACGAACTGGTAAAGAAGCAGGTGCAGGGCGTCATCTATATCACACAGAAGTACTGCGAGCCGTATGACTACCTGTTCCCGGCGTACGAGCGGATGCTGGACGGACTTTCGATCCCGGTGCTCCGGGTGACGGAGACGGGCGGCGGCGCGGGGAACGCGGCGCTCGCCATCGGGACGTTCGCGGACATGCTGTAAGGAGGGCAGGGACATGGCACAGTTATATCTGCAGCTTCAGGCGAAGCTGATGCGGGACTACTATAAGGACTTCTCAAAGTACGCGAAGGGCAGGGCGCCGTCCAGGAAGGTGGCGTGGGTCACGGCGTTCACGCCGGTGGAGATCCTGGAGGCGCTCGGCATCGGGTACATCTACCCGGAGAGCTACGCCGCCGTCATCGCGGCGAGCGGGCAGGAGCAGGGACTGCTCAGGGAGAGCGGGAGGAACGGGCTCTGCGCCGACTGCTGCGCGTATTCCGGGTGCTTCAACGGCGCGCTCGCGGCCGGCACCGCGCCGCGCGGCCTGCCGCCGAGGCCGGACGTGCTCATCGCGACGAACAACCAGTGCAACACGCTGCCGGGCTGGTGGAACCTCCTGGCGGAGGGATACCACGTCCCGCTCATCGTGCTGGACTACCCCGGCGAGGGCATGGGGAAGGAGCGCGCGCTGCCGTATGTGACGGCGCAGCATAAAGGGCTCATCGCAGAGATGGAGGGACTCAGCGGGAACAGGCTGGACGAGGGCCGCCTCGCGGAGCTCATCCGGAACAGCCGGAGGAGCGTCGCCGCCTGGGACCGGGCCGCGGGGCTGCTCGCGGACCGGTGCGTCGACCCCACGGCGCTCTTTGACGGCATCTCCTACCTCATCACCTCCCGGTGCAGGCCGGAGACCGCCGCGCTGTACGACGCGCTGTATGGGATCCAGGCCGGATCCCCCCTGGCGGACGGGGAGCGCACGCCCGTCTTCTGGCTCGGCTACCCGCTCTGGTACCACCCGCAGCGGTACCTGAAGGAACTGCTGCCGGACTTCCGCATCTGCGGCTCGAACTACATCACCTGGTGGAGCCTGGACTATGATGGTGAGGAGCCTATGGAACAGCTTTTCAGCGCATACAATTACACGTTCCTGAACCTCTCGGCGGAGACAAAACGCGTGAGGCTCAAGGAATGCATCGATGCATCCGGGGCGAAGGCGGCCATATCATTGAGGAATAAGAGCTGCAAATGTGATTTTGTCTCGGCAAAGTACATCAGCCTGCCGCAGGTGGAGCTGGAGATCGACATGATCGACCGGGGGTACCTGGACATGGACCGCGCCAGGCGGCAGATGGACATCCTGCGGGAGACCGTATGAGCGGGATCGGTATAGACGCAGGGTCGACTTACACAAAATACTGTGTTTTGGGAGATGATGCACAGATAAGAACTGTGTTCTCTGGACCGACTCCCATACGGCAGAAAGAGTATTTCACGGAAAAGCTGCAGGCCCTGTGGGAGGCATACGGGGAGATCCCCGCCGTGAGCTGCGGCTACGGCAGGAAGAACATCGCCGGGACCAGGGCCGTCTCGGAGCTCAGCGCGCTTGCGGCGGGCACAGGCCGTGTGCTCCCGGAGGCGGAAGTGGTGCTGGACATCGGCGGGCAGGACACGAAGCTCATCCGCCAGCGGGAGGGGAAGCTGCTCTCGTTCTTCGTGAACGACAGGTGCGCGGCGGGCTGCGGGATGTTTCTCGGGAACACGCTGCACCGGCTCGGCGTGGCGTTTGAGACGCTCGACCTGACGGACGGGAGGCTGCCGGGGATACGGCTCTCCTCCACCTGCGCGGTGTTCGCGCAGAGCGAGATCGTGGAACGGATCGCCGAAGGCGTTCCGGAAGAGGAGATCCTCCGGGCGGTGCTCGTGCAGATGCTGACACAGTCAAAGGCACTCCTCGATAAGGTGGACTGCGGGAGGGTCTGGCTCTCCGGCGGGCTCACGGGGATACCGGGGATCGCAGCCTATGCCGGGGCGGTGCTGGAAAGGCCGGTGGCGGTGCCGGAGCACGCCGCGTACCTGGCGGCGCTCGGATGCGCGCTGATGGCGTCCGGAGGGACAGAAAAGGGCAGGGAAGGGGAAAAAGGATAAAAGGCTGGATAAAGGACAGGGCAAATGAAGCCAGGAGAAACAGAAACAGGACAGACAGGAGAACAGGCGGAAAGGGAATGCGATGGAAGGAATGGAAGTAAGGGAAGGGTACCGGTACACGAGGACGCACCAGTGGATGAAGGAGGACGGGGACACCGTCCTGGTGGGGATCACGGACTACGCCCAGTCACAGCTGGGCGGGATCGTGTTCATCAGCCTGCCGGAGGCGGGCGACGCGGTGACCGCGGGGGAGCCCCTGGGCGACGTGGAGTCGGCGAAGGTGGTGTCGGACGTGCACTCACCGGTCAGCGGCACGGTGCTGGAGGCCAACGGAGCACTGGCGGACGAGCCGGACATGGCGAACGGGGACCCCTACGGGGCATGGTTCATCCGGGTGGGAGAGGTCGGCGGGACGGCGGAGCTGCTGGGCGCGCAGGAATACCGGGCCTACCTGGAGGGACTTGACAAGGGCGAAGAATGAGAACGATGCGCTGGCGGATGCGCTCCCGCAGACGGGGGGCATGCATGGAGATTGCGGGCTGGCTCCGGGAGGAGCCGCTGGGAGGACGAAGATGGAAGACTATGACCTTGCAGTGATAGGCGGGGGCCCCGGCGGGTACACCGCCGCGGCGCATGCCGCGGAGAACGGGCTGGGGACGGTGCTGGTGGAGGCCGGGGAACTGGGCGGAACGTGCCTGAACCGCGGGTGTATCCCGGCAAAGGCGATGCTGCACGCAGCGGAGACGCTGCGCGCCATCCAGAAGGGCGGCAGTATCGGCGTCCATGCGGAGGGCGTCTCATTCGATTACAGGGAGATGCTGGCTTACCGGCAGGGGACGGTGGAGAAGCTGCGCCGGGGCGTGGGGGATATGCTGCACGCCGCCGGCGTCACGGTCATCCGGGGGAAGGGGCAGGTGCTCTCCCCGGGGAGGATACGCGTCCTGGCGCCCGGAGGGGAGGAAGTCCTTACGGCAAGGGACATCCTGCTCGCGGCCGGGTCAAGGCCGGGGAAGCTGCCGGTCCCGGGAATGGATCTGCCCGGCGTGCTGGACAGTGACGGGCTGTTCGCCCTGGAAGAACTGCCGGAGAGCCTCGTGGTCATTGGCGGCGGGGTGATCGGGGTGGAGATGGCGGAGGCGCTCTCCGCCATGGGCACGGAAGTGACACTGGTCGAGGCGCAGCCGCGGCTCCTGCCGGGGATGGACCGGGAAGCCGCGCAGGGCCTCCGGATGGTCCTGAGGGGACGCGGCGTGAAGCTGCACACGGGCGCGGCGCTGCAGCGGGTCACAAGGGAAGGGGACATGCTGCGGTGTGTGTTCTCCGAGGGCAGCAGGGAGATGACGGCGGATGGGCAGTACGTCCTCTGCGCGGTCGGGAGGAGGCCGGACACGGACGGGCTCTTCGCGGACGGGCTGCGGCCCCGGATGACGGCATCAGGGCATCTGGAGGTGGACAGGGACTTCCAGACGAGCCTGCCCGGGGTCTATGCCGTCGGGGACCTGGTCCCCGGGGCGCAGCTGGCGCATGCGGCCGGCGCGCAGGGCAGGGCAGCCGCTGGACACTTCACGGGGCAGGCATGGCCTGCCGACCTGGGCCTGGTCCCGCGCTGTGTGTACACATCCCCGGAGATCGCGGAGGCAGGGCTCACGGAGAAGGAAGCGGTGGGGCATGGCATTGCCGTGCGCACGGGGAAGGCGCTGATGGGGGCCAACGGGAGGACACAGGTCTCGGGAGGGGAGCGCGGGTTCATCAGGGTCGTGGCGCATGCCGAGACGGGTGTGCTCCTCGGCGCATCGCTCATGTGTGAGCGGGCGACGGACCTCATCGGGGAATTCACGGTGGCCATCGCGAACCGCCTGACCGTGGGGCAGATGCTGCGTGCGGTCCGGCCGCACCCGACCTTCGAGGAAGCGGTTGGGGAGGCGCTGGAGGCCCTGGTATAAGGCAGAGAGGACGCCTATGGGCAGGCTGTTATGGGATATGAGATGAAATATGCGGTGTGATGCTATGGAGGGTGTCCCAAAAGTCGAATGGCTTGAGGGATACCCTCTTTTCTCAAAAAAATAGGGAACGGTTACCACGCCGT
>CANQRR010000063.1 GCA_947626285.1 uncultured Lachnospiraceae bacterium | reverse complement strand
ATACAAGATTCAATTTTATATACAAAGCAGTTTGCCGCTGTTTATGCCGCTTCCTGCTGGTATCTCGTTGTTACATTCCCATCGAGAAACGGGTGGATGCACAGAAAATCATGGATGAACACCGGTATGATCAGCAGCGGATCGACCTGCCCCTCCCCAATGGCCCGGTTGTACTCCTCGCAGATCTCCCGCATTGCCTCTGGTGACTCGAAGGGGGACAGAGGGGTAAACAGCGTGAAGCGGTTGCCCTCCACATCGGTAGAGCTGATGTAATTCTGCACATCCTTGAAGGAGCCGCCGAAGCTGGAGTCGGTATAGCTGAGCAGGATCTTATGGAGCTGCAAGATATAATTCGGCGTCAGGGGGATATATTCAAAGTTTTCGTGGACAATGTTCAGCGCGTCCCGGTATCCGGCGATCTCTTTTTCATCCCGGTTCCGGGGCGTGGTTTTTTCACTCATAAGCTGCCGCAGCCGTGTTTCGGTCGTGCGTATCCCCTCGATAGAGTTGGAGGCCTCCGTACTCTGCACCTTGGCGATCTCCACCAGCCTCTCCAACTCCAAGGGCTTCTGCCGAAGATAGGCGGACTGCTTTCCTTTATACTCATGGATAAGCGACAGGAAATTAATGACCTCATTGTCCCAGGTCCTGTCCTTTAAGCCGGTATAATCGAAACGCCGCATCTCGTTACCTCCAAATCTTCCTCGTCAATTATGCCATAAATGACGAGAAAAAGCAAGAGCTGATGGGAAAGAGAGTTGTTATATGATAATCACATTCTCGCCCTTTTTATCTAAATACTTCAACTCTTTAAAATGCTTAAACCCAGTGATTATTCTGCAATGCCTCCTTAAGAAGAAGTTCTATAGACTGCTCTGTCCGTTCATCTTTTGCGTCGCGTAAGCTAACAGCGAGAGAGAGGATGTCAACATTTTGTTTTCCGCTGACCAGCCGTGGGTCGTATTTCCAAAACTCTATAGCGCATTGCTTTGTGGCGTCCACCAAAAGTGTACTCTTGGATAGGAACGACTTCTCATGCTCAACAGTCCCCCAAGTCTTGACAGAAGGGGGATTGATGAATGCCAGTTCGGACAGGGCGCTCAGTCCGGCAGAAAACGCATCTTTCGGGAGCTCATCGCAATCAATATACATGGTTTTCCTTACCGGAGATACCAGATAGGGAAAGGCGGCTTGATACAATGTCCATGGTGCCAGGCCGGAGCTGAGGCGGATCTGTCCGCTTTGAACACTTCGGTCCAACAGTCCTGTTTGGACGAGCTGCTGCGCTGCTCTTGACATGGTCATGGCGGAACAGCGGAATCGCTTTGTCATCTCACTGAGGAGGATTGGCCTGTTGCCGCCAAGGAGAAATGCGAAAAGCAGCATCTGCGCAGAGGGAAGCAGCTTTTCAATGGGGTTGGGGGCAGCTTCAGCGTCATTTCTCTCAGAGAGTACGGCCCCGAGAAAAGGAAGGTAAATCTGTTTCCCGGGTACCACAAAGGGAATCCTCTCCGCAATGAGGGAGCTTTTTCTCTGGCGGCTGAGGGCAGGCAGCTCCAGCACGACCGGCCAGGTACAGAAGGCCCCCAGCCAGGCAATGTGTTTTTTGATGGTATCAATCGTTCCCAACTGGCCCTCGGGCGTCAGAAACAGAGCACGGCAACTGCCCAATTCCACATCTTCAAATGTATAGGAATTGATCAGGAAAAAGGGAAGCTCTACTATGTTTTCCCATTTGCTGCGGTGGACAGGAATGCCCAACGTCTGTGTGATATAGTCCATGAAAACACTCCGTTTAACTCAAATTACCGTTATCTTAACTTAACAAGTGTTAAATGTCAATATTTGTGTTAAAGCAGGACACATAACATAAAGAAAAGCCAGTTCATATCCCTATACCCTGGGTTTGTACCTCCAAAATACCCATGACCGATTAAAGTTTTTCAAAAGGGCCTCTGCCGAAGATAGGAGGACTGCTTTCCTCTGTACTCATGGATAAGCGAGAGGAAATTAATGATCTCATTGTCCCGAGTCCGGTCCTTGAGGCCGGATAATCAAAACGCCGCATCTCGTCGCCTCCAAATCTTTCTCGTCAATTATGCCATAAATGACGAGAAAAAGTATGGGATGAGGAGAAAAAGAAAGCGGCACAGAAAGGGATCGTCATTTCTCCATTTCTGTGCCGTTCTTCTTTTGCATGCTTTCGGATTTGCGGGCCTGCGCACCGCCGGGTCAATAGCCCAGGTGCCGCGCCGCTTTGCGTCAAGCTCCCGTTTCTTCTTTTTTGAGAGCTTCTTGTAATGGATATACTTTTCCATGGTACTCCTTCCCCGTCAATCGATAATAGCTAACATCTTGATTGTTACAGATAGATACTATAGGGGATAGAGTCACTGATGTCAATATTAAATCTATTTTTTTAGAAGCGATTATATGTTACCTATGCCGTGTAACGCAAGTTCGCCTTCAACGGTAAAAGATAGAATAAAATAAGGAGAAAGCCAAATGAACTGATAGGACGAAACAGTATTGTTTTAGTTCATTAACTAAGTAACAAGATTATACTGACCAGAAGCCTATCTCTCTATTTTCGAATGTCCCGATAATCATCCCCCTGTCAAGAAACGCATTCCTTTCCTCACAACAGGTTTCGGGTAAAAGAGCACATGCATGGCAGGCTGCCAGGTTAAGTGAATCACGTCCTTGCCCATGGCTCATAATACAAACCGGATCATTGGAACAGGTTTTTGCAGACCTGATAGCTTTCTTGAAGATTCTCGGAAGCGTATCTGGATATCCCTGACGTACAAGTCCCCCAAGAGTTCCTTCTGAATCTCCACTTGCAGTATATATTAGAATACCAGCCATTTCTTTTCCGTCAGATGCCTCGGAGCAATATAGCCGTTCACTTAAAGAGGCGATACTATATCCGCACTCAAAGCTAAGTTGAGTAATGAGAAGATGAGAAATAGTATGTAGCATAACAAATTTTGGAGAGATGCTGCGCGGGTGAGTTCTACCAATAAAAGAATTGGCGTAATTGTCATTAAGCTTTCTGGCTCGTTCAGCTACTTCAGGATTTTGTTGAATCCAAGCATCAATGTCATTCTGCTTAAACTCAATAAAAATGCCTTCTCCGCGAACTTCATATGCTGGATACCATTTTGTCCCCGGCCGTTTAATGGAAACAAACCCTGCATCGTTTTCATTCATTACAGGAGCAATTCTGGAAAACCCCGTTAGTGCGTTTACTACACGAATTTTATCAACCAAAGAAATGGATTTAATGTGCGGAAGGCCATATTTTTCAATGGGCATAGAATCTCTTGAAAAATCACCCAAAGAGCCTTTTGGTGTAGAAATTTCCCCGGTTAATGCCATATACTCTTCGAAACGATATTTTACGCTTGTGACATCAATTGGTTCTGCCGTCGGATTCAGCCATTTGCCAATCAGAATTTTCTCTACATCCGATTGTGACGCGCCTATTTCCAAAGCTATCTTTTCAGTCCACTTAGGCAGCCTTTTTTTTATTAGTTCCAATTCTTCTTCGGGCGTCTCCTCGTCCTCAATTTTTATTATGCACTCCGCATATGCGTTGCTTTGTTCAATTTTTGTGTTAAGTTTATCTGCATATGGTGGTATGACAAGAGAACTATGAGTTACCGGAAAATAAACGGAAGAAGCACCGCGTTGTACTGTTCTTGGATACTTATCACAAAATTCCTTGGTATGCCTAAATGGATGACATCCTTCACACTTAAATCCCAAGGAGCCATCTTCTTTATCCATACGTTCAAAAATATCTTTATCGAAAGCGTCTTTTAAGGTTGTGTGCGCACCACACGCGCATTCGACAGTAAGGCCTTCCAGTCCTTCGGAACCAGAAGCGCCGGTTTTAAATTTCAGCGAAGGATTACCGCAGACAGGCTTTTTTGATTGGGCATGAACCCACTTAATCCAAGGAAAATCGTTCAGGTGACCGTCTTCACAAACAGTAACGATACGTGCAACGACCAAGTCCTGCTTGCATTGTGGACACTGCATATGATTGACCATATTCTCATCAAGTTCAAGCATTTTGCCTTTTGCTTTTCTTTTGTATTCCGCTATCCACTTACTAAGCGATTGAAATGTGCGGCATTTGGGGCAAAAGTACCATTCCGGAAACCTGGCATATGAAATATCCGTAGGCAAAGCAAAATACTCAACATCCAGTGCTTTGGCAAAACGGTCATCGAAAATACGGCTTGTACCATTCCAATATTCCGGGGCAGCAGTTACAAGAGTCTGATCCGGGAAATCCACCATGGCTCCGACGCCATATTGTAATACGGCCTGAGCTGCCCGAACGGAGTGTGTCACATGGTTTAATTCTACTTTTCTTTTGATTCTTTCCGCCATATTAATCCTCCCAAATAATGACACTGCCTTTTACCGCCACATCAACATTTCTCATGGATGTTAAGGTGTTCCGTGCATCATCTTTTCCTGCCGAATTGTACTGTTTAAGCAGCCGCCTTTCTCCTGCGGATGGCGGTGTGACCATATACCTTCTTCCAAAATATACAGGGGTTCTGGTTTCTTCATGGGCCTTATTAATCATATCTTGCCAATATTCAAAAAACTCCTGCATCTCGGCTTCTACATCGGCTATATCATCTCTGAGTTCCGAATCCGCCCTGGCATTAATGCTCTTGATTCTGTCAATAATATAAGTTTCGACATTTTGAATTTTATCTTGGAATTGTTCCACATCAAAAAAGTCAGCATCTTTATCATCTGTAAGAGATGCCAAATGTCTAAGCAACGCTGTCATTACGGCATGAAGAGCTCTTTCTCGAGCTGGCTTGGAGAAGGGTGTTGCACCAGTTGGTTCAACAAATCTGTAATAGGAATCGTGATAGGCCCGGAACTGCTCATAATGTGAACGGTCTCTGCTTTTTGTTGCGTCATATTGAACAAATACAACACCGGGAAAGGAGCGTCCGACACGGCTTGAGGCCTGAATATACTCGCTTGTCAGTTTCGGCTGCCCCACCATGAGCATAACATTAAGTCGTGCCACATCAATGCCAACTGAAATCATGTTTGTTGCCAGCAGTACATTTGAAGCATATCTCTTGGCATTCTTATTTTCTTGGGAGTATTCAATTTTCTCCAGTTTATCAAGTGTTTCGTTCAACTCCGTTGTTGAAACACGGCTCGTAAGCTCATCTGAATTTACAATAAGCCGTCTGGAAGTAAACATTCTGTTTGCTGTTCGGATTATGAAGTCCTTAACGTCGTCATCTACAAGCGTGGATGCCTTACCAAGATCCTTGAGGCTATTGAAATAAACGGTTAACGTCCAAAGCTTATCTTTTACCGCATCGGGCAAGTCCATAGTATTTGCCTTTTGTAGCAGGGCTGCCATTGAGCGGATTTCCGTCATGGCTTTTGTGCGTCCGGAGGGCATGATACCGACATATTTTCTGCCGAACTTCCCAGATGCATAGTTAACCTCATCCTCTTTTGCAAAGAAGGAATCTTCCGCATCAAGACCCGGTGCAGGAAATTGAACAACCTCGCGATTATATAGTACCGAGCACTGTTCCTTTGCCCGCCTAATGGTAGCGGTTGATGCGATAATTTTGGGGTTTATGCCTTTCATGCTGGCCAGTCCGTCAACCGCAGTCTCATACAGACCAACCATTGTACCAAGCGCCCCAGATATCAGATGTAATTCATCCTGAATAATCAGTTCCGGAGAACGGTTATCCGAATGCAATCCGAAGAAAGCTCCAACGCGGCCGTCCCAGGCCATCATAGCAAATTTATCTACCGTTCCGAAAAGTAACGTAGGAGGCGAATCATATAATTCATCATCAATGATCTGAATAGGGAGACGCTTTGTAAAGTCACAGTCTTCGTGTGGGCAGAACATATAAAAATGATTACCACTGCCCATGGCATATCCCCATTCTCCGACAAGCCGCCCGCTCAAATCGTCTTTTACGAGTTTTGTACCGCACCATGGGCATTTCAGAACCTGAAACTTATTGTGTCGTTCTTTCTCATTTCGGACGGCATATGCATGACTTACATTTTGTAGTTTCTCCAAGTGGTACTCCGCGCTATTGCTGCCGGTATTTTTGTTTGGAATATGCGTTCCGCCAATCCATAGTCCGATTGTAATAGGGTTTTTGCCGAGAGGATAGGATGGATACTTATGTTTTTTCTGAAGACAGTCCTGCCTTATGTATTCGCAGGCGCAAATCAATGTTGCGGCTCTCGTAAACTGCTGAGCCGCCAACAATCTGAGAGTATATCTCATCATGACTGCAGTACCGTTTGACTGCGTAGGATACATCAATTTTCTGTAAAAAATCGTAAATGCTGTAAGGCCAAGATATGCTTCGGTTTTGCCACCGCCAGTAGGGAACCAAATAAGGTCTACAACAGAGCGATCTTCCCCATCGTCATAAACAATGGAATTTACATCCATTAAAAGAAATGCAATCTGGAATGGCCTCCACCTACAGCTGCTATCGTCTTCTTCAGAATAATCCAAAGAAAGTAGCCATTCGGAAATTTCACTATCATCAGGATACCTATCGGCGTTTCTTTTGGACATCTCCGATTGCATTTGAATATGAATACGTTGCATGAACATCGCACGATTTGCGAGCAAAAAAGCCTTGTAAGCGATATCGTTTTCCTGTAAAGTTTTGATTCCTGCATACATTCTGTCTGCTGCTTTTCTGCAATCAGAAATATTTTTGAGAGCAGCGGACTCATATCGTTTATCCAGTATAACGGCTGCCACTTCCAGATCCTTGATCCACGCAGAATATAAGTCAATCAATCTTGTCATAGATTGAAGTTTTGTTTCTCGACTCGCTGTACTTAAATCAGAAAGATACTTCATTGACAGTTCTTCGTCTCTAATCGGGGCATTTTTAGGAAGAGAAAAACTCATGGGCGGTATTTCTTTTATGGGGAAAAACTCTGTCCAAAGTTTTCCTGCCCCGGTATTATCAACATCCCAATCCGCGGAGGTACCAAGCCCTGTCGCGAATACTTTCTTATGTCTATATAAAAGTTCCAGCGATTTCTCTTCTGCGTCCATAGCTTCTGAGTCTTGAAAAGCATTACTCTCAACAAACACAAATTCATTATTAACAGAGGAAACTTCTATCTTTGACTGAAAAATGCATTGATTTGCTTTTGCTGGGGTACTCTCGATCCCGTTTACAAGCATAATAGTCAGAGCGTATACATCCTCTTTGATTTTTGTTCGTAGAGCAACCAGTTTTGCGTTTGTTCCGTCCAGAGATGACGTTTCTTCGCTATCAGCATAGTCGGACTTGCCAAAAACTATAGTTACATTTTCCAGGTAATGTGGTTCACGGACATAACCGACGTTGAGAAAATCATTAAGCCTATAAGCGCTGTTTTTCAAAATAGAATGCTCGTTTTCCGGAATAGTATCGCGTTCAAAGATATCTCGGATTTCTTTTATACTGGTGCTGCGAAGGAGTTTGAAAGCCCTGATTTTCTTATCATACTCCATAATATTTGCTAACTCTGCGGGTACAGAGTATGTTTCAATATTCTCCGGCTCATACGGAACGATACAATCCGATAAAATGGCATTTCGATATGTAGCAAAAGATACCTTGCAGTGTACTTCCTCAGCTTTTCCACTAATCAGAAAGGTAATCCCCATAGAAGAGGGCTTATATTGAGTTGCCATGCCGATTTCTTCATCAAGATTCTCATCTGCTGTTTCGTCAAATTGAAGATTTCTATCCCGATCTTTTGTAATTTCCTGCTCAGCATCGTGTGCAGTATCAGAACAATCCTCGGGATGCACTTCAGCCGAATCTTCTTCGATAGCAACTGTTTCATCATTATCTTGTTCAACTTTGTCACCCTGTGGGAATAAGATGCCCATGGAGTATCGACTTAAAGGACTGCTTGAAATAAGCTCATGTTCGGCATCCGGGATTTGAAACTCAGACCCTGGCCCCATAAGTTCAGATTTGATGAGTTCAATATACTCATCGCGTGCAACGATAAGCTGTTCACAAATTTCCTGACTACTCACAATAATACCTCCGATTCGGAAATAGGCCGATTTACTATTCCGCTGTTGACAGTCGCTATTTCATCCAGCTCAAATACATTCTCAAGTTCTAAAGTTTCCGAAAGCTTTTCAACGTTTTCATACACCACTTCAAAGGCACTGCCATGTACCGGTTGCTTATTACTCAATTTGTCGTTAATAGCTGTAGCAATAAGCGAAAGTATCTCGCGCCTGCAATGGCGAACAATACGGCACGCCTCAAAATAGCCATCAGGATTGCTTGAAAGGTATGGATCCTGTGTTACTTCGGCTATCGCCTTCATAGTCTTTAAATCTCTGGGCCCAATGATATGGCTTTCCGCTATAAGCCACTGCCTGATTGTGACTTCTTTAAGAGGACTTCCGCTTTTTTCCATTTCCTTAGCTACTTCTCTGTATGTAAGATCGTTTGATTCTTTATATTCCTTTAATGCGGCTTTCCAATAAAACGCTTTTTCGGCAGCGTCTTGAACATTAGGACTCAGTTTCTTTTCATATAACAGCTGCTCAAAAATCTGGTCGACAATATTGCTGGTATAATCATTTCTCTTTGTAAATACCAAAATGTCACCCGGTAAGAGTTTATCCGGGCTTTTTTCTGCTACTACACCGGCATTTTGATTCAGAACAACAGCAGAGTAGAATTTGGAAAAAAGGATTTGCTCACCCGTAGTAAATGTACCGATGTACTTCACCTCGGCAGTACCGGTATAATCTCCATTTCCGCTACCAATTGAGGCCAGTTTTCGGATATCAAACACACCCATGGAATCAACAAACTCATCCAAGTCTGAAAATTCTTGTAATGTACTTTCGGAAATTTCCGGGATAGCTTTGTCTGCTTCGTCAATGGTCCGAAAAAGTTCGTCACCTTTGAGACCTCTGATTCTTGCATTTATCCTCAGCTCGGCCCTTGCCGCCTTACCTTTTCTGAATGAGAAAGTCTTTGCTTCATAATCATAAAGGAACAACATCATCTTTGGCGCGGCATAACAGTGAATAGCATCAAATTTTTTGCCCGTATAATCACCTGTAACAATTATGATGTCATACTTTTCTCGTTTGTCAAAACGGTTTGCAGTGACACATATCACATTTTCAAAAACATTCCGAAAAGAATCTGCAAAAATCTCAGCATAATATGCTTTTGGAATGACTATCGCTATTTTGTTGTCATGATGGTTTTTCAGGAACTGAATCAATGCCGTTTCTTTTGGACAGCTGTCATGAAGGAATGAATACATCTCCAGTAGCATAGATACGACTTCCGCGCATTGTTCTCTCATAGAAATAGCTCTTGTAGCTATTTCCATTAATTCCGTAATTCTTGCTTCCGGTGAGACCACAGCAAGATTAATTCTACCAGAAGCAATTGCATCTTCCAGCTGCCCCATATTGAAAAATGCAGTACTGAAAAGGTTAACTAAAGCCATTGCTGACAGAATAAAATTGTTGCGATCCTCTCCGGTCCAGTTGGATTGCTTTATCGCATAAAGCGTTTCTTTAAGTTTCCTATACTGCGCCCAATTCCAGTACCCAGGAACTTTAACTATATGTGTTTCGCTGTTTTGAATATTAACTATCTGCCGATTAAGTTCCTCCGTTAGTTTATTGGTTGATTTCACTCCATAACCAGGGGCGGACAATAGTCCCTTTGTACATGCAAACATTTTTGCTGTTTCATACTTCTCCATTACGAATTCACAGAGCTCTGAGTTGAGCGTGGTAGCGACATAGGCAAATTTCAGAGTTTTCCGCCTCAACAAGTCATAAAGTTCAGCCGAGTTTTTTGTTAATGACTCTGTATCAAGCACCATTAAACCGATGACCTTATTCCCGTGCTTGTCTAAAACCAGTTCTCGGGCCATGGACATTTTGCTTGTTACTTTAAGAACCGCTTCTGCCTTGGATGAATTTTTCCCGATTTGAAGTTGCTCCCCAGTCCCAGAGTAGTATGATACTGGAACAATATCTGTGATTTCTACCGTTTTCCCACCGTTATATCGGATTTTTAGGTGTTTGCAAATCTCAATAAACTCATTTTTATCCGCAATAATTACAACCGAAAGGTCAAGGGCAGTCGGAACATCGGAAGGCAGTATCCCAAGAACATAAGATATAAATTCATTTCGGCTTGTCTTGTCTTCGCGTATACCTCGTCCATCAGTTACAGATGAGATACCAAAGTAAGGTTTCACCAAATGCTTGTTTTTCTCATATGGAATGTATATTGTAGACGGGCCGTTTTTTCCCTTGGCATCTTGGTGTAAGGCTATGTAATCTATATCGGTCTTATTTGGCATCCAATTTTTCTTTTGTACGCCGCCCCAATGATATCGTTCCCCTTTATACAGAACCATATCACCTAAGTCCAATTCTGCAAGGATTTCATCATTAGTGGAAAACTCATAAGCCAAACAGCCAATCATTAGTGCAGCCACAGAAACAACGTCAAAACACAGTGAACCAGTGTGGAACGCAAAACTAACCGAACGTTCTGTAGGTTCAAATTGCTCTGCAAAAAAAATCAAATATTTTTCGATGATTTTTTCGTCAGACAAAAGTGCATCATCATACAGAAAATCACATTTTTCAATAATCGATCGCATTATCCTTTCGTCTGCCATCGTTCTGTCCTCCTCACATCGTAAGCTGATTTATACAGTCTACAATAAACATTGCCATTTCTCTTATTACCGGAATCGTCACAGAGTTTCCAAACTGTTTATACCTCTGCACATTTGGAACATCATCCGGAAAGGAAAAACAGTCTCTCCCTTCTTTATCAATAAAAGCGTAATTGATAAATCCTTGAAGTTTCCCCCATTCTGACGGGGTCATAATACGAATCCCTCTATCGTTAAGTGGGGTTTTCTTGCCCGGAATCATAAGGCCAGCAATGCCTTCTCTTGGATCATAAATTAAGTTCCGCTCTCGCCCAGAGCCTCCTGTTGCTAAAAGAGTGTTTGCAACAGGATGTTCAATAGACGGCTCGTTAACAATTCGATATCCAAATCCATAGCCTTTATTTTCCTGACGCTCTCTGTGCTTTATTAGAGTTTCAAGATATCCAGACGCCATATAGTATTTTGCCTCTACATTTTTATCCAGCAAATCATTAAGGTCTCTATATAGATTGGTTTCACACTTTAATGGCATTTTTGTTGGGAGCAGCTTCAACCTATCAATTGCAAACCTTTCCGTATCGAAGCCAATGATGTACGTTCGGGGTCTGTTTTGTGGCATTCCGAAGTCTTTTGAATTGCGTATGAACTCTTTGAAATTATATAAAAGTTCGCCTGATTCTAACTTTTTCACGCCAATCACATAATAACCGAGCTGATTAACAAGAGTATCAAGTATGGTATGGAAGGTTTTTCCTTCATCGTGCGTTACCAGTCGATCAACATTTTCAAGTAAAAATGCCATTGGTCTGGTTTCTTGAATAATCTGTGCAATATGAAAGAATATTTTTCCTTTTAACTCATTCTCAAAACCTTCTTCTTTTCCTACCCTACTGAAAGTTTGGCAAGGAAAGCCTGCAAGTAGTACATCATATTGGGTTTCGGCTACTTTTGCTTTGAACTTATCTGTTGTAATATCATTATTAGGATCTTCTCCAAACAGATGTTGATATGTTTTGCAGGCATAATCGTCTATTTCCGCAGAGAGGACATTTGTAAAATACCCTGTCAATTCAAATCCTTTTCGTATGCCACCTATACCTGCACACAAATCTATTGTGCGGTATGGTTGTTTAGGAACGATTCTTAACGCTGCTTCAACTATATCTGCACACCGGGCTACATCTTTTTTTATTTCATGTCCCCAGAACCGAAATATTTGCCATCCTTGCTTTGTTAAAGTTTCGTTTACCATTGCATCATGGACCATATTTTTTTCAATCTTTGGAATCCAAAAGTCACGGTTACTGTGAATGGCTTTTTGTTCTTCCGTCCAATTGTAGCCATGCCAGAAATCGCCATCACAAAATATAGCAATTTTTTTTGCAGGAAAAGCGAAATCTGGCTTTCCGGGGATTTCTTTTTGATTTTTAATATAGGTGGTAATCCCGCGACTCCTTAACTCGTTTTCCAACCTTAACTCAATAGTTGTATTCTTGTTCTTGACCTGACGCATATTATATGAAATCTGATCTGAGGTCTTTTTATGAGCCATAAACAGTGCCCTCGTTTCCGTTATTTGTTATATTGATCTGCCTGAATTTTCTGTTTTTACTTCTCGTCAGGGAAGAAATCTACGATATCCTGCACATTGCAATCCAATGCGGTACAGATTTTAGTAAGTACTTCTGTTGAGACATCTTCATCACGATTCATTTTTAGGACAGAGTGATGTGAAATACCAGCCAGCTTTTCCAAACCACTCTTGTTAATTTTCCTATCAAGCATCAAATGCCACAGTTTTTTATAGCTTACTGCCATTTCTTTCCCTCCGCCAATGTAGTTGAAAACACATATATATGTTTATAATAACAAGCTTTATGAAAACTTTCAACTAAATTAGATGATTTTCAACTATTTTGGTCTGCTCTACCCTCAAAAAAGCGCTGTTCTAATTTCAATGAGGCATATGTGCTTCCCGCTAAAAACCGGAGCAATCAAGCATTTATGATTACCGCGCCATCCTAAGACGCTGTAAACGCCTAAATTTTCGACTAAAATAATATTAAAAATTAAATTAGTCGAATTTTGAGTACTGTTTGGAAGACCAGCAGGGGCGGGCGCTTTTTGCTACTGTTGCCACAACCATCATAATCTTGAGGAATTTTTGCTCCTACCCGCAAAAATTCCTCAAGATTTTCTTGTATCTCTGCGGCGGATATGGTATAGTTTCAAGTAGGACGGGAAAAAATTGTTCTGACCCGCAAAAATTTTCTGAGGTGATGACGGTGCTGATTCAAAGACCGCAGTATCTGGATAAGCTGATAAAAAAGAAGAACAACGGAAGAGTGAAGATCATAACCGGGCTTCGGCGGTGCGGCAAGTCCTTTCTTCTGTTCGAGCTGTATGCCAATTATCTTCGGGAAAACGGCGTGGAAGAGGATCAGATCATTGGCCTTGCGCTGGATGAACTGCCCAATGCCAAATACCGCAATCCTATAGAGCTGGACAAAACTATCCGGGAGCGGATACGCGACCCGAAAAAGCGGTATTATGTGATGATCGACGAGATACAGTTTGTCTCAGAGATCCAAAACCCTTATGTGGACGACCCTGCGGCAAAGCTGAATTTCATCGATGTTGTGCTGGGCCTGATGAAGATCCGCAACGCGGACATCTATGTGACCGGCAGCAACTCCAGGATGCTGTCCTCCGATATTCTCACGCAGTTTCGGGACCGCGGGGACGAGATACGGGTGAATCCCCTGTCCTATGCGGAATTTTACCAGGTGTACGCCGGGGATAAGCGCCACGCCTGGCGGGACTACTGCACCTATGGCGGGATGCCGTGGGTGCTCTCCCTGGAGAGTCACGAGGAAAAGAGCAAGTATCTGCGGGACCTGTTTGAAAAAACCTACCTGCGGGATATCGTGGACCGTCACACGATCCTGAACGAGACGGATATTCTGAATGACCTGTTGAACATCCTGGCCTCGTCTATCGGCTCTCTGACCAATCCGAACAAGCTCTCCAACACCTTTGCCAGTGAGAAACAGGTGCGGATCTCCCCGGATACCATCGACCGTTATCTTTCCTATTTTGTCGATGCCTTTCTCCTGCAGCGGGCAGGGCGCTATGACGTAAAGGGCAAACGGTACATCAAGACGCCGCTGAAATACTATTTTTCGGATGTGGGCCTGCGCAACGCCCGACTGGGATTCCGTCAGCAGGAGGAGACCCATATCATGGAGAACGTATTGTTTAACGACCTTCTTCGGAGGGGCTATGACGTGGACGTAGGCGTGGTGGAGGTAAACACTACGGAGCCGGGCGGCAAGAAAGTCCGCAGGCAGCTGGAAGTGGACTTCGTAGTGAACCGGGGGACCCAGCGGTACTACATCCAGTCGGCGCTGACGGTAGCCGCGCCGGAAAAGAGAAAGCAGGAGACTGAATCATTGAAGCGCATCCCGGACTCCTTCAAGAAGATCGTTGTCGTGCGGGAGGACATCGTTTCCTGGCACGACGAGGATGGGATCTTATATGTGGGGGTGGAGCAATTCCTTTTGGACGAGACTGCAATCGATCAATAGAACTGCGTAACGCCAAGGAACATTTTAAGATCACAGCAACTTATAGACCATGGCGGCTGGCTAATCAACAGCTTTTCTATGAAAACGGGAGCGCGGTCTTCGGTTTGTCCGAGGGCTGCGCTCCCGTATTTTTAGTTAAATGGGCTCAAAATCCAACTCATATTTTGACGAATAGTTCTTAACACACATTTGGTATTTTGCAATCCCTTTTTCATCTGCAATATGTATCAGCATCTTCCGGTAGATATCTGGGATTTGACAACCAAAATAAATGGCTATAGGTCGCTTCTTTATTGGATAACGGTCTTTCATCTCTACTGACTGATTAGGCGTTGAGCATATAATTCTCCATTCATTTTCATAAGCCCAATCACTCGATTTATGAAGTGCTGCTTTTGTAAACAGGAAATTATCACTATAAGTTTTTTCCGTTGCAAGACCTAATTGGGCATTTAGATATTGCTGGACATACCATTGCCCATAGCCGGTTGCATCAAAGCGCTTGTCGGAGTATATCACAGGATAAATTGTTGCAAATTTTATATTATTACAGGAGCGATTCGGGCAATTTGAACATTGCGATATTTCATTATTCCTAAAATCATACCCCAAGGCGAAGCCCTTGTTATTGTCGGCATAATGTGCCCACATCAATGGTGATTTAATGCTTTCTGACAGGCATCCCATTTTTATATAATCTCGTATTCCTTCTTTTGCAATGTCGAAACATTGATCTAAAAACGTACTAAAGGCAGGTATAGATTGTAAAACAACGTCGTTAAGTTGTTTCGCGTCAAATTGAGGGAACGCTTCTGTTATACGATTTTGGAAATCAGAATTAGAAAACTGCCCTTGCTTTATTGCTTCAAGCGTCGAAAGAATTTCACCGGAGGAAAACTTTTTATCGATGAATTTAAGTATGGCATCCTTATCAAAAAAGAAAAGACTATCATAAAGATCATTATATAAAGATGCTTTTGAAAGCCATAGTTCATCCTTTTCAAATGCATCTAAACTGTACTCTGTGCATCCTCTAAATTTGAAAAGCTGCTCTGGCAAGTTGTATTTTATAAACTCGAATAAAGGTAACATTATGCCATCAAATTCTTCTTTTGGTAAATTTGGCCCCAGTCTTATATCTTTGATTCTTTTTGCAAACTCATTTCTAAAGCTCATTTTGCATTCCTCTCTAAACGGGATACTGTGTCTTGCAAATCTTTTACAACTATAATAGCTCCGTTGATTTCCCCTACATAGTCATTCAACATCATAATATAGGTAATGGTCGAAAATAATTGCCCGCTTGTGTAGTTGCCTGTATGAATTGTTGAAATAATAGCGATAATCAAAAATGCTGTTTGAAATAAATCTGTTATGAGGTAGGTTTTTGCATCTAAATCAGAATTGATAATATCCAGCGATAATGCTTTCTTGATATGTTTTTTATATCTCTCAATTTTTCTGCTGGCAATGATACTAACCCGTATTTCATCAATATTTTTTTGCTCCTCATTATTGAGGGAAATATCTTTTTGAAAGCGATATGTTGAAAAAGGGACAATAATCGAAACTGAAAGGGCAAGCAGAAATACAAATAATCCTGATACGGAAAAAATAAATATCAAGGAAAATAAAATCCCGCCAGCCATGCTCAAAAAATCGAATAGGTTTATTTCAAGGAAGTTGGGAACATCATCAACCCTATCTAATAGTGAGCTAATCTTGGACTCATCTGCATCAGTTCGTATAATTTTTTCATAGTAAGCCGTACTTTCTTCTTCAACGATCTTGCTATATATTCTGGTATCAAGGAATTTGTCAGCTGTACGCAGAGCAATCAGAATGAACTGCAGGGCAATGAAGATACACAGCCAAAAATACTTTTGCTCTAAAAGATCATCAATACAAGCACCAATAATATATGGATTAGAGTCCCAGATGATTGCCCCCGTTATATCCATTAGTAGGATTATCAAAATTTGAACCGGGGCTTTCTTAAATATTCTATAAACCTCTGCGAGCACTTTTTTCATTTGGTCATTCTTTCTTTTTTTCCTTTATTATACGCTTGCGATTGGAGAAGCGTCAAGATATGACGTGGACGTAGGCGAAGTGGAGGTAAACACTACGGAGCCGGGCGGCAAGAAAGTCCGCAGGCAGCTGGAAGTGGACTTCGGAGTGAACCGGGGGACTCAGCGGTACTACATCCAGTCGGCGCTGACGGTAGCCGCGCCGGAAAAGAGAAAGCAGGAGACGGAATCGTTGAAGCGCATCCCGGACTCCTTCAAGAAGATCGTTGTCGTCCGGGAGGACATCGTTCCATGGCACGACGAGGATGGGATCTTATATGTGGGGGTGGAGCAATTCCTTTTGGACGAGACTGCAATCGATCAATGAAATTGCTTGGCACGGGAAAGCAGGAAAAGCTGTCAGAAACAGCCAACTCGCCGAAAAGAATTTAGCCAACTCGCCGAACAAAAAACTGCCAACTCGCCGAAAACGACTTGCATTCGACCCCGCCCCATGCTAAAATCATTGTGTAGTTCCCGTGAAAGGATTGGAGCATATGAATTATCGGAAGAGAGTCGCAGACCGGATACTTCGTAAGAAGATGGAAGGCAAAGGTGCGGTCCTAATTGAAGGCCCCAAGTGGTGCGGAAAGACGACGACGGCAGAGCAGATTGCCGCCAGTGTTCTCTATATGGATGACCCGGAGAAGAAGGACCAGAATATCGCCATGGCCGGTATCAATCCTAAGCGGCTCCTGGCGGGACAGGCGCCCCGGCTGATTGACGAATGGCAGTTGGCTCCGAAGCTGTGGGACGCAATACGGTTTGAAGTCGATCACCGCGGAGAGCTTGGCCAGTTCGTCCTGACCGGTTCAGCCGTCCCGCCGGAGACAAAAGAAATCACGCACTCCGGGACAGGCCGTTTCTCTTGGCTGACGATGCGGCCTATGAGCCTGTATGAGTCAGGAGAATCTACAGGGGAGGTCAGTCTCAAGTCGCTTTTTGACGGTGCTGATACTGTGGATGGTGCAGCGCATCTGGACCTGGATCGTCTCGCGTTTTTGGTGTGCCGCGGTGGGTGGCCCCAGGCTGTAGGGATGCGGGATGAGATCGCTCTGGAACAGGCGTTTGACTATTTTGAGGGCGTTGTCCATTCCGATATTAACCGGGCCGATGGGAGCGTCAAAAACCCGGAATGGGTCAGACGGCTCATGCGTTCCTTGGCCAGAAACCAGGGGACGCAGATCGCCAATACGATGATCGTGGCGGATATGAAGGACAACGAGGGAATATCCATCAATGAGGATACTGTGGCGACATATATAAATGCGCTGAAGCGCATATTCGTTGTGGAGGACATGCCCGCATGGAATCCGAATCTACGGTCCAAGACAGCCATCCGCACTTCAAGCACCCGCTATTATATAGATCCGTCAATTGCCGTCGCCGCGCTGGGAGCGGGACCAAGCGATTTGGTGAACGATTTGAAGACCTTTGGTCTGCTGTTTGAGACGTTATGTGTGCGCGATTTGCGTGTCTTTGCCGACGCGCTGAACGGCCAGGTATATCATTACCGTGATAAGTTTGGGCTGGAATGCGATACGGTCATACATTTGCGAAATGGAGCTTACGGCCTGGTCGAGATCAAGCTGGGAGGAGATAAGCTGATCACGGAAGGCGCAAAGACTCTGAAAAGCTTCCGGGACAAGATTGACACATCCAAAATGCGTGAGCCGGCCTTCCTGATGGTGCTGACCGGCATCGGAGATTATGCCTACAGGAGAGAGGACGGCGTATTCGTTGTTCCGATAGGCTGTCTGAAAGACTGACGAAAAAACAATCAGATAGGTAACTCCTTGGCGTGCCATATAATATAGCCCGTCGGCGAGACCATCCCAAAGTTTGTGTAAACCTTCGATATGGTGTATAATAGAAGCACTATATCGGAGGTTTATATTATG
>CANQRR010000062.1 GCA_947626285.1 uncultured Lachnospiraceae bacterium | reverse complement strand
CTGTTCCTGCTGGCGGTGCTGCCCGGCCTGCTGGCCATGGCCCACAGCGCCATGATCGCCGGCTCCCTGCGGCGCTACGACCCCGCCCCGAAGGAGGAAAAGAAACCATCCCGTTTCTCGAGAAAATCAAAATAGTAGTACCCGTGGCCTGTGAATTTCTGGACGCACAGCAGATGGTGGGGCCGCAGCTTCACGCTCATAGCGCCGCCTCCGGCCGGACGCTGACCTCCCCGGAAAAAAGTGCCTCCTCCGTCCCGTCGTCATAGCGCACCACAAGACGGCACGCGTCGTCCACTGCCAGGACCAGCGCCACGCGGGTCCCGCCGCCGCGCAGCACGTTCACCCGCTTTCCCACGAGGCAGCTCCTCGTCTGATACTCGGCCACGAACGCCCTGTCCGGCAGGGCCGCGTATATCTCATAAAAGCGCCGCAGAAACGCCGCCGCCAGCCGGGCCCGTATGTCCCGTTCCCGCCGGGGAAAGGCCGCGCCCGCTATGTCCGCGATCTCCGCCGGAAAGCCGCCAGCCGGCTCCAGCACATTGATCCCCACGCCAAGCACAGCCCAGTCCAGCATGCCGGTCTCCACGCTGACGCCCGCCTCCGTCAGGATGCCGCAGATCTTCCGGCCGCGGATGAGCACGTCGTTGACCCATTTGATCTCCGCCCGGTCCGAGCCCAGCGATTCCACTGCCCGGCATACCGCCACGGCGGCCGCCGTGGTGATGAGCGGGGCCTCTTCCGCCGCCAGCTGGGGCCGCAGCAGTATGCTCATGTAAAGGCCCGTTCCCGCCGGGGAGCAGAAGCTGCGCCCCATCCGGCCCCGGCCGCCGGTCTGCCGCCGGGCGATGACCGTATGCCACGGAGAGAGCTCCGCCGCCCGCGCCTTCAGGAGCGTGTTCGTGGATGCGCACACATCTACCACCTCCACCGGGATACGCCCGGCCAGGTCTCCCAGGTACCGCTCCACGCCGGCCGCCGTCACGGCGTCATTGTCTTCGGCCAGCCGGTAGCCCCGGTTGGTCACCGCCTCGATGTCGTGGCCTTCCTCTCTGTCCATCTGTCTCACCTCCGGAAAAGCATACCATAGAACGCATAGATCGTAAACCATATGATGGCGAACACGTTACGGTATGTGGCCATGCTGGCGTTAAATGCGGTGCTCGTATCGGGCTGGGAATAAGAAAAGGTATACGAGCACCTTTTGGGAAAGGTGTTCGTATACCTGACGTTTGGCAAAGATTGCGCTAATTGATACAATGCAACGCTCGGAGCGGGGGCGTTGCATCATAATAAACGATTCATCGGCGGACCGGTATGACCTTTGCGTCTTTATACTTTCTCCAATCCAGCCGCTGACCGCAGCGGTCGCAGTAGGACATGAATTCCCGCTCCAGTGTTACATGACAAGCCGGGCAAACATAAAAATCGCTATACCCACCAAATGCGGAGCGAAAGGACATGATCTCCACGATCGGTTTTGCCTTCATGCCACCTCATCCACCTTCTTAAATGCTTCCCGGTGTTTTGGAAAAGGTTTGGTTTTTCCCCCGATAGAACTTTCTGTCCGGTTTTCCATTGGCGGTTTTCCGTATTTCATCCACGACATCGATGCTGGCCGGTACCTTGTAACTATCCAGTTTCCCCACGAGCGCTGTGCGGATATCCCGGGCCGTCAGCAACGTATCCGCCCTGAGCCGCACAAGCAGCTTCACGGCGCTGCCCATCAGCGCGTTGGGCACATCCACGCACAGGCATTCCTCCACGCCCTCCAGCTCCGCCGCCGCCTTCTCGATCTCCGAGGGATATACCTTCAGCCCGCCGATGTTTATCACGTCATCCACCCTGCCAAGAATGTACAGATACCCGTCCTCGTCCAGGTATCCGGTGTCGTTCGTCAAAAACCAATCCCCGTGATACACCGACGCCGTCAACTCCGGCATGGCCCAGTAGCCCCTGAAATTCATCTCGCTCCTGACCACCACCCGGCCCTGCCGGCCTCGAGGCAGTTCCCTCAAATCGTCGTCCAATATCCTGATCTCGACGCCCTCGCAAGGCCGCCCGGAGCAGCGGATATCCCTTTCCTCCCGGTCAAAGCGCAGCAGCGACATGGTACCATTTTCCGATGAGCCATACGAATAGTACAGCCGGCTTTTGGGTAGCACCCGCTGCAAAAAAGCTCTCTGGGGTTCCTGCATCAGTGCCGAATGGACATATGCATAATCGATTTGCTCAGCGTACTCATAAAGTTTATCACCGGAGAGCTGTTCAATCGATGCAATACCAGACGGTGAGATATTGAATGCTGTGATATGGTACCTCGTTATATAATCAAAAAAGGTTCGGATTCTAAACAATCCATCCAGAAAAATGTAAGCGCCGCCGCTATAGACAGCTGTATCCCACATACGCGAACTCCCGACATGGTTTAGCGGAAGAATGGTAATGCCCATTGTGTTTTCATTATTCTCAAATTCATGCCATCTAACCATGCTGTTCACTGCCAGATTCCGCTGGGTCAGCATAGCGCCCTTTGGAGTACCCGTGGTCCCGGAGGTCAGCATGATGTTGGCTGTCAGGTCCAAGCCAGGGAACGTATAGGGCTGCTCTTCCACCCCGGCAAGCTCCATTTCAATTTCCCCATAGTTCAGGGATATCGGCGCGGCAGGCGCAAGCCATGAGACCGCCGCCCTGGCGTCCATGCGTTCCACCACAGCCTGAAGCGTCTCCTGGGTCAGCGCCTTCTCCACCGGCACGATGACCGCCTCGCACAGGTGGGCGGCATAGTACGCCGCGATGAACCATTTCCCATAGTGCGCCTGGGCGACGACGCGGTCTCCTTCAGCCACACCGCGGAGCCTGAACCAGCCGGCCAGGCGGATGACGGCGTCCTTCAGCTGGCCGTAGGTGACCTCCTCGTTCTCAAAGACCACCGCCAGCTTGTCCGGGTGCAGGTCCGCGTTCTCAAACAGTTTTTCGACGACTGTTTTCATAGCTTCAGGCCCCTGTCAGCCGCTCCACCATAGCGGTCAGGCCGTCCACGGAGTCGAAGTTGGCCTCGATGATCTCCTCGTAGGGTATCACAATGCCGAACTCCATCGTAAGCGCCGCAATGATGCTGGTCAGCGTCAGGGAGTCCACGATCCCATCCGTCACCAGCTTATCCGATGCAAGAAAATCTACGTCCGGGCACTCCCGTTCCAGCACTTCCAGCACTTTTTCTCTCATGATCTTCTCTCCTTAAAACTTCATGTATATGAACGACGCCGCGTCATAGCCGGGGCCATAGACGCCAAAAATAAGTATGGCAAAAAAGCCGATATAATAGATGGCCCAGCGGAACACGATATTGCTTCCCGCTATGCGCTCCCGCACACATATTCCCTTCTCCTGCATACAGCTCACGCCCCACAGCACGCCGATGCACACCAGCGCCAAGAGGAAGTTGGGCCTGTCCAGTCCCAGGGCATACAGGGAGCCGTCAAAGAATCCCTCTGGGTGGAACCGCAGCAGCAGCCGTTTGCCCACGCGCAGGATGTTATACGCGCTCCCGGGGACCGTCAGCATGCGGGCAAACACGAAAAGCAGGAATGTCCGCACCATCTGGAACACCTTCCAGCTGCCCGTTTCCGTGTTGATATGCAGCGCTTTGGTGATCTTTTTGATCTCCGGCTCAAAGACCGTGGAGCATATGATGAGCGCGCCCCAGTAGAGGCCCCAGATGATATAGGTCCAGCCTGTGCCATGCCACAGGCCCGTCAGCAGCCACACCGCCGTCAGCGGCACCACCGTCATCACCGCCTTGCCCGGGCGGACGCCGAACTTGTCACGGACCTTTTTGGAAAGCCCGATGACCCGGGGCGAGATCACGATGGGCATGTATATGTAGTCCTTGAACCAGGTCCCCAGCGTGATGTGCCACCGCCGCCAGAACTCCGCCGCAGATTTGGAGAAGAACGGACGGTCAAAGTTTTCCTCCAGCTTCAGGCCCAGGATCTGAGAGAAGCCGCCTACGATGTCCATGCACCCGGAAAAATCGCAGTATATCTGCACCGCTGAGAATACCAGCGCCACCAGCAGATGGGCGCCGGTCTCCCCGGCGATGTTCCCGAACACGGTATTGACGAAGATCGCCAGCCTATCCGCGATGACCATCTTCTTGAAATAGCCCCAGACCATCAGCTGCAGGCCGAAACAGAACTCCTTATAGTCGAAGCGATGCTGCTCCAAAAGCTGGGGCGCCAGGTTCTTATGCCGGGAGATGGGCCCCTGCAGCACCTTGGGGAAATAGATGGTGAACAGCAGCAG
Organism: uncultured Lachnospiraceae bacterium; assembly: GCA_947626285.1. Classification (GTDB taxonomy): domain Bacteria; phylum Bacillota; class Clostridia; order Lachnospirales; family Lachnospiraceae; genus Choladousia. The sequence continues at coordinate 14,827 of CANQRR010000062.1, read as the reverse complement.
CCGCAGGAAATCGTGCTCCGCTTTGTCCTGCCGCCGGTAGATGTCCGCAAGGTAGGAGATAAGGGAAAACGTATAGTAGCTGACGCCCAGCGCCACAATCACGGGAAAGGCCGATAGTTGCTGCGCATGCAGCAACTCCGTAATGGCCGCCATTACGGCCGTTCCGACCTTGGCATATACCAGCAGTGCCGCCAGCAGCGCCACGGCGGTCAGCAGCACCGGCTTGCAGCGCTTTTTCGCTGCGGCCGTATCCTTGCGGAAAGCGACCTGGAACTGTTCGATCTTCCGTCCGGCGAAGTACGCGATGACCGCCGATGCCAGCAAAAACGGCAGCATCTCCCAGCCATAGGTGAGATAAAACGCCACGCTGGCCGTCAGCAGAACGAGCCATTGGACCTTCTTTGGCAGTATATAATACAGCAGCACCACCAGCGCCGCAAATATAAAAAACCGAAGCTCAACAAGACTCATGCCGCGCCCATCCCCTTAAAGCAGACAGCGGCCTCATAGGCGCGGAGATAGTCATTGATAGTCTCCCTATTTCGCGCGGACCGCCTGGACGGTACACAGGTATCAAAGGTGACGCTGTCTACCACGAGGCCGCTCTCATAGTCATAGACGACGATATTCAGGCCGCGGCCGCTGAGGGCATAGTTTATACCATTTATCGTGATCGAACAGGACGGCACCGTATTCCATCCCGAGCTACTGACGCCGACAGAAAGGCCGTTCACTTCCTCTTCATGACTGATCGGCCTGCCTGACACTGCCTCATACACCAGTCCGCCCCGGTCGATGATCGCGGCATAGGCGTCTCTGAATGCCCCCTGCCGGATCAGCTGAAGCCCCAGGCCCTCCAGCTGGCTGTAGGCCGCGTCATCCATACCCGCCGTGTACTCATCCGATGCCGCAATTAACACGGCCCAGCAGTCCGCGTTATCCTTCAGCCGCTGCATATAAGCGCTGAGATCTGTTTCAGACTGCAGCATGGCAATATCGATGACCTTGTCGTAATACTTACCGTATTCATCATACTGCGGGTTGCTCTGCCGGCGCAGATCAAAGTTCTCCAACAGGTATTGTCCCATAGCTGCTGTGAGCTTTTTTGCTCCCCGGAAATTCAAATGCCTGCCCGAATCATAGGTATCCACTTGCCAGTCGAGCCCTATATCCATATCATATTGAAAGTCAACGAACGGTATATCGTATCTCTCCGCAATCTCACGCACCGCATCGGAACGCTGCTTCGTCCAGTAGCCGGAATATATCTGCGGATACTGCATGACCGGCTCTTTCTCCAGCACCAGCTGGGCGCCGTTTTCTTCACACAGTTCTTTCATTTTCAGCAGGTACTCCAGCTTCTCATCAGACACCTGCGGGACATACAACGGTTCTGAGATCACACTTGAACAAACTGTTCCGTCATCGTAATACGTGATGCCCGAATCCCCTTGGAGGAGAGCTTCAACGGAATAGATCTCCTCATATGTTGTCATGCCGGTCCCTTCCACATAACTATAAACATCCTGACCGAGCGAATAGTACTCTCCCCCGCTCTTAGGCAAAAAGTCCTCTTTCCTCAGCTCCTCCCAGCGATCATGATACTCTATTATCGGGAAAATCACAGACATCGCACCGTCACTGTACCCGCTCTCTTCGTAGGCTTTTGCCGCTTCGAGCTTAATGGCGTTGTTGGGCAAATTATCCAGTATGTAGCGCCACCCCATATTATATTCTGCCTCTTGCTGAAACAGCCCCTCTGCACACATCGTTACGACAGCCGGCCTTTGATGTAAAAACATATCCTTCATCAGATAATAGCCTGATTCAAAGGGCTGGATCGACGATGCCAGGTTATACGAGCAGATCCCCGTATCACGATAGAGCTCGATCGGCGAGATGCCAAGGTCAGCATGGCTGACGCCAAAGAATACCACATCTACCGTATCATCATCCACGTATCTGATGCCGGATATATTTCGATTCGAGTTTTCAATGTAGGAAAAATCCGGCGTAAATATCCTCTGCACGGTAAAGAACAGCAAAATGCCAAGCGCCGAGAATGCCAGTGCCTTTATGCACGTACGCTTCCCGCCGGACGTTATGCCTCTTGTTGTTTTCTTCATTCTGACAAGATCCTTTTGACGGTATTCCCGATCCTCAACATTGCCATTCATATCCGATCATGCTTTACGGTTCCTGTGCCGCCCCGCCGGAGCGGCTGCGCTCATCTCCCGTTTTGAGCGAGGGTCATGGCAGATAATCCTTCAGCCTTCCATTGCGTGGGATATTGATCGCCTCGCAGCTCGGATATGCGTTTGTCGGCGCGAAGTCGTTGATCAGCACCCTTCTCGCGTGGTTGCAGTTGGTTATCATGGCAAAAACCGGCAGGCCATGTTCCTCCAGCCGTGCCCGGATGGCAGCGCTGTATTTTTCATCCCGGCAAGTGGTTATCACGATCTGGCCGCCTTCAGCCGCGATCCCGCGCAGTACGTCCACATTTTCCTCAATGAGCTCGAAATCGTTGTCCCAGTTTTTCGCCCCATATCTTCCGCAGTTTCTGCACAGGACGCCGTCCAGGTCTACAAAATAGGTCCGGTATTTCGACTGCTCCTGCAGCCACTCCTCGCTGGTCCCCCAATCGTCGTAGCTCTGTACTTCTTTCAGACGGAACAGACACTTACCGGTCCCGATGAGATAGGAGATGACATGGGACAGATATATCTCACCGTCCGAAAAAGCATTTTGCCGCAGCGTGATAAAAGCCTCACAAAACTGCTCTGCAGAGGCAAAACTGTACAGGCCCACACACACGTATTTCGATTTGACGGATTTTTCGATTATATCGACGATGATGGACTGGTCGTTCACGACGAGGAAGCCCTTCTGACGAAGCCTAGTGATCTCCTTCTCAAATGTCTCCAGATTCACCCCGGCCACATAGCTGGCCTCTATATCATCCTCTGCAAGGCGTATGCGGTTGTCCACATCCTTCACAACAAAGGCTCCGGCGACTTCTTTGCGGCGGATCGTTTCATATACTGTCTCCGCCTGACATGACGTCTCCTCCTCCAAAACAAGGATCTCGACTTTTGGCTGCGCCGAAAATATCTGCCGCAGGATCAATCCCGATTCATATCTGTCGTTATGTTCCTTTAAGATCGTGATAATGATCCTGTCGAACTGTTCCAGGTCCAGGCCCTCAATGGCCTTTTCCACCATCAGCTTCCCATCCGGGTGAGTAAGGATGTATTTCGGCTTCATGTTGGGAAATCGTGACGATCTTCCTGCGCACGGAATAATAAGCGTTTTCATGATGATCTCTCCTCCGTTTTATCCAGGACATGTACAAGATATATGATCTGCCGGTCGATCCAGTCCTTCGTAACAGCATCCATGCAGTATGGGATGATACGCAGCACATTCAGCAGAAGCGTGTGATACACCGTCTCAAATATCTGCTGTCCGGCGGGGCGCTCGCCGATGGCCGCGAGCATGGATTCCTTCAGGCAGAGCAGACGGATCGCGAGATTGTTGTTCAGCACGCCTTCATACCTATAGTGCCACCCCAGGTCGGCATCCTGCAGCATTTTCGCCACGTCGATGGCCCAGCTGTCATAGAAGGAATCCAGGAAATCTATGAGATATACCTGTCCATCCTTCAGGATCATGTTCTCAAACGTCAGGTCCCCGTGGCAGGGCGATCCGGAAGCCCAGGACCAGTCAAAGCCGCGCAGCCGCGCGAATGCGTCCGACACGGGAAAGTCCCTCATCCTCTGGTCAGCTTCCAGCGACGCCAGCTTCGCCCGGAAAGCGCTGTTTGCGTCCTCACACCGGCATATATCCGGTGGGATGACCGACATCATCACATTCCCAAGTACGGGAATGTGTGACAGCTCCATGGTCCGCAGCGCCTCCGCCATCGTCATGCCGTTCAAGTATTCCATCGTGAATGACGCCCGGCCATCCTCCACAGTGAATCCATATGTTTCTGTACGGGAAAATACAGCGGACGCAAAGTTTTTCTGTTTTATGTACTGCCTATAGAGCCTGTCGTTGTAGCTCTCATCCCGGGACTTTTTCTTTACGATCAATTCTCCGTTGCTCTCAATGACAGATAAGTCACATCCGGAATTTCCGCGGAGCACGAACCTTTCCATTATGATACGGTCCTTTATATAACGATCCTATTGATACTGATGCATATATCAAATCAAATATGAACACCCGGCATGCCGGCAAAAGCACCGCAGCCATGCCCGAGGCGCCTTCCTGACCAGTTTGGCGTCATATCCATATCAATACTTTACTGCGTTTCTATTCGCCAGCATCTTTTTTATCCTCTCCTTCCATCCCAATCTGTTCAACGCCCGAATGCAAATTATGCGGATTTTCTCAATAACGCCCCACAGAACACCCTCCAGACAGTACAGCTCCCATACTGCAGGCGACGTTTTTAAAGCGTAATGCTTATACAGTATCTCCCACTTCCAATGTGAGATAAGCGTGAATCTCTCCAAATACCGATTGGGGTCATATTTCTCGAAACATATTGCCAGCTGTTTTCCGTAGTCAAGCACTACAAAACAGTCTGCCAATGCCTGCTCCGTCTGCTCGGCCAATTTCTTCGTCTTTGAATAATAACAGTCGAAATCCAGTTGCTGATACTGCCGCAAAAAGCCCGCGAATATGTGCTGTTCCGGGACGTACCGGTTGATGTAGTTCGTGAAAAACACCGACGCCTTTTTCCGCTCCTTGAACCAGGCCGCCTCCTCCGGGGACATGAGCGGGATTTCCTTATAGTACCTCCTCACGTCCTCCGTCCGGCCAAATACCACCCAGTCGGAGGGATGGAAGCACAGGGGCATGACCCGCGGGTTTCTTGTGTGGTAGCTGCATATCAGCAGGCGGTTTTTGAAATACGGCGAGGGGACGTCGTCATACTTTCCGAACCAGTCGAGAAACACGGCATTTGCAAAGCTTATATCCGTCCGTGTTTTCAGAACGTAAGGGCGCGTGGCAGCGGCCAGCCCGGCCTGGGTGCTGACCAGTTGCCGGTTGACGTTTTGGGGCGTGCCCGCCACCTCGTCCGCCATGTACGCTCCCGGGTCCGGCGAGAATACGGCCTTATCCGCATCCAGGCCGGATACATCCGTCCCCTCCCAGGTGGAGAGTATCACCTCCGACCCGGGAAACGCGGCCCTCAGCGAGCGCAGGCAGTCCGTCGTGAACCTGGCGTCGACGGCCCCCTGGCAGATAACGGATATGTCCTCAAAGGCTATCATTTCGCCGGTTCCTCATCCCAAGAAGGCGTTGGCGCTCCTTCAAGCTCTTTATTTCCGCCTCATTTCGCCGCTGGATATTTTCAAGCTCATTCACGCGGTAGACAAGATAGTTGAATCTGTCCGCCTCTGCGTTCTCAAAGTTCATCAGCCGGTCGCGGGTGCCGCTGCTCACCCGATAAGCGGGAAGGATAAGCCGCAGGAGTCGTTTTGCTCCTCTGCCGGCCTTTCGGCAGCCAGATTTTAGCAACCGCAGCATAAGATGACATACAATGCGGATCTTCACCTTTCCCGTTGCTTGCGGTAACGTATACAAATTTTTCAGGTATTCCAGACATGCCTCATTATCTGGCTCAATGTTATACAAATAGATCTCAAAGAGCCGCTCAGAAGAGTAATTTCCCCATACATTTTGATCATTAGCTCCTGCAGCGATCCCAAGTTCTATATTGTTGCCAACTAAAAAGTTAGAGGCAAAAACCTTCTCTGTCTCGAAAGCATAGCTATCGTCATCCCGATCAGAATAATACTTCGGGTAATGAAGTTTACTTAACGTTTTTCTTAATACGTTCAGCAGTAAATACTGCCCTGATTCATATTGCTGCAGCTTTCCTTCCGGGTTTTCCAGATTACTGTTCGCTCGCCTGGAAAAGTATAAGAGAGTGCCGGCGGATTCTTGGTGCCCATCCCACAACATCAACAGGTCCTCTGTCAGCCCAAACTGAAAGCTATCCGAAATGCAATAGGAACGGCCTGTCGACCGAGGTTCAAATGTATGTTGGCCAGACAACAGCACTCTTCGCTGAAATACAGTACAGCTGCTGTCTCTTTTTGACAGTCTGGCCGCCCAGTGCAAATAGAATGTCAAAAAATGATCGTTGTATAAATACTGATCCGTTCTCATGCGAACGGCGTATCTCGTTTGCACCTCCCTCATGCCCATATGCACACAGCTTTGCAGTCGGTTGACAACGTGCTGTTCAGCATCAAAAGCACTGCCAGCGCCATGTGCATCCGGCAGCAGAACAAGCTGGTCATAGAGGCCCGACAGTGTGTCGACCCCGTCATTGTCCCATGTAGAAAGTATGATCTTGGAGCCCGGGAAGAATCTTCTGATGGAAACAAGACAATGATGTGTATTGTTATCTCCTTCAGAAACGATCTCTCCGGAAACAACAAAAGTAATATCTTTTTCAGTGATCTGAGCCCCTGCGTCAGGAATAGAAACTACATTTTTCAGTGACGCATAGGCTTTTATCGTGTTCGCATAATGCTCAACGCCGAAAAACCTGGGATTTGAGAGATATTCTCTCCGTTTATTATTATAATTTTCTGTTAGATCAGCATCATTCATGTCGTCTGGAACAGTCCCATATGCATGACACAGTTCCAGCCATGCGCCAAACGGCATGGTTCCATAGTACTGGGTCGGGTGGCTTACATTTGGATACTTGGGAAGAATGATCCCTGTTTTATCCTGCTCTATGCACAGCAAGTTTTCCGCGACGAATTTCCTGTACAACGCCACGCACTCCGGTCTGTTGTCATATGTATGCAAAAATTTTACATATCGCGTTGAAGGATCGCCATATTTATGAATAAAACTCCAGATAACATATTGTTCGGTGATCTTTTCTGACACGAGGTCCCCAAACGGCGGCTTTTTTGCTATATTCTCTTTTCTTTCAAAATATGGTTCTTTCTCATTTGGGCATAATGGTATATTATAAAAGCGATACATATCACTTGTAAGCCCTAAATGCCACCAGTCCCCAACATCAAAAAGCAGGTCCTTTGAAGTCATCAGGCCATCGACCATTATGCGTCTGGAAACGATTGCGTCTTGTCCAACGTAAACAGAATATTTATTATAGCATCCCAGGAAATCCAAGGAGGTCAATATAAGATCGCTCCGCAGCCTTAAGCAATACATGCGCGTTGCCTGCTTAATTCCGGCAAAACTGGATACGATGATCCGGTTTACATTGAACACCTGTTCATGCGGATAGCGGCGGACCAAGCCAGTTCCGCCGGGGTCCTTACTGAATATGACCTTATCGAACGTAAGTCCGGTTACATCTGACCCCTCCCATGTAGAAAAAATCAATTCCGCTTTTGGCAGCAGCCGACGAACACTGTTCAAACATTCCGCTGTGTTCTCCCTGACGGGGCCTTGCACCATCACCGACAGGTTTTCGTCCGTAACTTCCTCACAAAGATAGCATTTTACATAGTTCTTTTTTCTTCTCTTCCGGCCTTGTCCATAATCTGGTTTCACCTTGGAGCCAAGGGGCCGGAGAAGTTGTTTTTCCTCTTCGGTAAGTTGCCCCTTAAATCTAGTAATACTTGCATGTATATGCTCAACCACCCTGTTGATCATTCCGCGAACTTTAAGTTTTGACGTTCCCTTCCTCAGTACAGCTTTTACTTTATCTCCCAGATTGCTAAAAGCAATGCGGCAGCGATATAACATATATTCTGCTCTGCGGTTTTGGCAATAATAGCGATATAACGCCTTCCAGGAATTATGTGTGTAACAATTGAAAATATACTTATCCAGCTTTCCGCGAAGCTCACTTTTCCCGCACTGTATACCTATTTGCTGAAAGCTGAGAATAATCAAATTTGCGGCGAATGTTGCTTCTGTGAGCCTGATCAACTCTGAAGTGATTTCACTTGAATCGGCAGGTAATATTTCTGGATTCTTGATATGTTTAGCCAGAAATTTTACCCAAAGATACTCCTCTGGCGGAAAAGACGGCAAATTCACCTCCGGGTATTTAAGCTTCTTTGCAAACCAAATCTGTTCTTCCTTTGTCATCAAAGGAATATCAAAAAGTTCTATCAAATCTTTCCTGTAGCCAAAGAAGAAGAAATCCGATGGTTGTAATACGAGCCGCAGAAATTCAAGCCTGTACCGATAACGCGGATCGCGGGAAAACGCATCACAGCATATAATTTTACTCTTGAAAAAAGAGTATTCATCATTCCTGTCTGGGAACTTATCAAACCAATTTAGAAAGTCACAGGACTCAAGGACAAAATCCGTCCTGACTTTAACGGCATATTTTCTTTCTGATCTGTTCAAGCCATGAAGGGTAGATACGATTTGACGATTCAAACTTCCCGATATTGAGTATTCCAAATTCCAATAATCGAATCCCCCGGGGTCCTTGTTCAATACCACCTGGTCATAGTCCAATCCCTCTACATTGGTCCCCTCCCAAGTGGAGAGAATAATTTCTGCCCCCGGCAGATGCTCCCGTACGCTGGCAAGACACAGAGGGGTGATGTTTTTATCCACCGCTCCCGGTACCACTACGGAAACATCATTCATATTTATCCCGTTTATGACCATTTACTCCACCCCAAATATCGTTTTCGCCAGCTCCAATTCCATGAACGCCTCCAGGTCCTCCGGCGTGCCCAGAACGTGCATTTTATCACCGATGTTTTTGTATACCAGCCTCATCCCGTCCTCTATCATCTCGTTGTACACCGGCGCCACATAAAACTCCCCGTTCGCGCGGATATTTTTTTCGATCATCCGGTGCGCATATTTCACGAAATCCCGCCCGTGCAGGTAGTTGTAGATGCCTACCGTCCCCTGGTCCGAGATGACCTCCTTCTCCCGCACAAGCGTTACGAAGCCGTTCTCGTCGTAGCCGATATAGCTCCACTTGGTCCCCGTGGCAGGCACGGTCATGATAAGGCCGTCGTTCTGCCCCAGGGCGTCCAGATATTCGTTGATGTCCGTGTCGATATACTGGTCGCTGTTGGCGATCATCAGTGCGTCGTCGTTGTCTATGTACCGCTCCGCCAGCAGCACCGTGCAGGCCGCGCCCTCGGTGATATGGTCCACCGTCACCACCACGCTGCCCGGCGCGAGGCGCTCCAGCGTCTTCGCCAGGCCGTATTTTTCCAGATGCTCCTGCTGGCAGATGAATATGAACCGATGCTCCCGGGCCGGGCGGATATTCCTTACCACGTACTCGATCATGGGGTGGCCGTATATATCGATGAGCGGCTTGGGCATCTCATAGCCCGCCTGGGCGAACCGGCTGCCCCGCCCTGCCATGGGCACTACGATGTTCAGCATGTTTTCTCCTCCGACACGATGTATTTGTCGTCGTTGGGACCGGGCACTTTGATCACTGCGTTGACCACATCCGTCAGCGCCTCGAAGTCCGTCACATCCCCCGGCTCCATCACGATGATGGCCCCCGGCCCATAGACCTCGCCGTTTATGCGTACCTGGCCGGAGATAATGACCGTGAATTCCGTCGCTATCTTGTGGTAGTGCGCTTCCGCAACGAACCCGGCTTCGTAGGATTTCACCGCCGCTTCCAGGTCGTTCGTCTTATACAGGGACGGCTCAAAGTTGCCTATAAACCATCCGTTCACCATGTCGTTCAAGTTTACGATCTTCATTTTTTCTCCTATTTTTTGTAATCTTTTACTTACTGAAAAAAGCTTTTGCCTCCCCGGGCCTGTCCGTGCAAAAGATCACGTCCTGGTCCAGCCGGAACGACGCAAACCGTTCCCAAAAGTCCATGTACGGCCGCCCGTGCAGCTCCGGGGACACCAGACAGACCGTCTTCCCTGCCGCGATGTGGCGTTGGAGCAGCTCTTCTGTGATCCAGTCCGTGCCCCAGAAGCCGTCTATCCACACCCCTGCCGCCTTATCGTACATGACCGGGTCCGGCTCCACCTCGCTCTGCCGGGTGAAGTATGTGAGCCCCATGTCCGCATACTCCACCATCTGCGGCACGGACATGTCGAAGGTGAAGTAATTCGTGATGTGGTACTTTTCCAGCAGCCCGGCCAGCAGGTCCTTCAGACCGTCCGCCTTGATATTGACGGCAAAGCAGTATTTGTCCCCATGCTCCGCCAGCCAGCGAAAGACCTCCTCCGCCTTCTGACAGGATCCGTCCGCTATGTTGTGGGAGATAACCAGTTCTCCCAGATAGTCCCGGATGTCCGACTCAAAGCCGAAGCCGCTGTCCAGCGCCCGCCGCAGCGCGGCAGGTGTGTTGCGCTCACTTTCTTCCATCCAATATCCCCGATGGGCAAGTATCTGCATATCGCTAAACTCCTTTACAAAATGTATTTCGCGCACACCTCGTCCGTGGGTCCGGCCATCTTCACATGGCCCTGCTCCAGCCATATCACTTTGTCGCACATCTCTCTTATCTGCTCCATGCTGTGGGAGACAAACAGCACCGTCGTGCCGCCGCCCATCAGTTCCAGCATCCGTGCCCGGCTCTTTTCCTGGAACGCCGCGTCCCCTACGGACAATATCTCGTCCACGATCAATATCTCCGGCTCCACCATGGACGCCACCGAGAACGCCAGCCGGGCCAGCATACCGGAGGAGTAGTTCCGAATGGGCGTATCTATGAATTGCCCCAGCTCCGAAAATTCCAGTATCCTCTCGTACTGCTCCTTCAAAAACGCCTCGCTGTAGCCCAGAATAGCTCCGTTCAGGAAGATGTTCTCCCGGCCCGTCAGGTCGAAGTCGAATCCGCTGCCCAACTCCAGCATGGGCACGATGTTCCCCTCCGTCCGCACCGTACCCTCCGTGGGCTTCAAAATGCCGGAGATCACCTTCAGCATGGTGCTTTTGCCCGCGCCGTTCCGGCCTATAAGCCCCAAGGTCTCCCCCCGCTTCACCGTGAACGACACGTGGTCCAGCGCCGTGAATTCGTTATATTCCAGCTTTCCGCGGATGGCCGTCGTCACGAACTCCTTCAGCGACATGATGCGGTCATTGTTCATCCGAAACCGCATCGTCACGTCATTCACTTCAATCACCGTCTTGCCCATAACGCCCTCACAGATACAGCACGAACCGGTCCTGGGTCTTCCGGAATACCAGCGCGCCCACCAGCAGTGCCCCCATCGCCATAAGGAAGCACTGCACATATACGACGGGCTCCGGGCTGATACCGTCCATGAAGCAGGTCCGGGCGAAGGTGATGAAGTAGTACAACGGGTTCACGTTCAGTACCCAGGCCACTTTCTCCGGCAGGATGCTGGCCGGGTAGAAAATGGGCGTCAGGTACATCCAGATCATGCTCAGTACGCCCCATAAGAATTGCACATCCCGGAAAAACACCATCAGCGCCGCCAGCAGCAGACCAACGCCCAGGGAGAATACCGCAAGACACAACAGCGCGAACGGCACCAGCAAGTACGCCTTCGTGGGCACGATGCCCGACACTACCGTCACCAGCAGCAGCGGGATGAGGGAGATCACCAGGTTCACCAGCGACGACAGCACCCGGGTAAGAGGATATATGTACTTGGGCACATATACCTTCGTGATGAGCCCCGCGTTGCCGATGATGGACCCCAGGGCCATGCCCGTGGCCTCGGTAAAGAAATTGAAGAACACGATGCCTACGATCAGGTAGACCTGATAATAGGGCTGGTCAAAGCGGAACAGGCTGGAGAACACCACATACTGCACCGCCATGGTCAGCAGGGGGTTTAAAAAACTCCAGAACACGCCCAGCACCGAGCGCTTATATTTCGTCTTGAAGTCCCGGCTCACCAGCTGCCGGATGAGGAACCGATACTTCCGCATGGCCACCAGCACGTTCACCACATAGCTGTGTTTGCCCTGCTTATGCCGCCGCCAGATGAGCGCCGCCGCCAGAGCCAGCACCGCGCCGAACGCCGCCGCGAACTCCCAGTAGTGCAGGCCCGTCCAGATGTAGTCCTCGCCCGTAGCGGAGAAGCACAATACGCCCTCTGCGGGCTCGCCGTTCAAGGACAGAGAGAAACCCTCCTGCACAGCGGAGGTCGACATCATGGGCGACGCCCCCTGACCTGGCTGTGAGTCAGCATAGATCCGCAGCAGCAACGGCGCATCGTACACCGTCTCGATGGGCTCCGCCGCCGTCATGGTGGTGGTCCCGCCCTCCGTGATGGCCGCCGCGTCAAAGGTCTGGCTCAGCACCATAGACCCGTCCGCCTGGTTTATCAGCTCCATGGTCACCGTGCCGCTGTTGGGCCGGTAGTAGGTCCCCCACTGCACGGATATATTTTGCAGCCGCTGGATCTTCACAGAGAATGATTGTTCAACGACCGCGCCCTGGGCAAGCTCCACCGTCCCGGCCTCCGCTGTTGGCTGGGAGAAGTTTCCACGGGATGCGCGAAAATGGAGCTGATGGCCCGCCAGAACATAGAAAAGCACGACCAGACAGACGTACCCCAGGATCGCTGTGATGATCGTCCTTCTCAGATTTATCTCTTCCGACTGTTGCTTCTCCATCTATCCTCTGCCTATGCTTGAGTTATTGAGACTTCACGCCTCCCAGCCATGTTCCGCCTGTTCCCGCTCCGCCTGTTCCAGCATGAGCCGCTCCGTCTCACGGGAAAGGAGCTCGTCTCTCTCCCCGAAATACAGCTTTTGCAGCGTCCGGGCACAGGCGACCCCGTCCGCGAATCCGGCCGCACGGCTCACTGCCTTTATGTTCATTCGGATCTTCTCTGCTTTCAGGGGCGCTCCCGCCTTGTCGACAAATATCGCTCCGCTGCGGATGCCGCTGTGCAGGGCATAGTCCAAAAGCTCCTCCCGCAGGCTGTCCGGCAGGCGGATGGTCCGTTCCCCGTCCGTGATGACGCCTCCGCGCACATCTTCCACCGTCAGCGCTCGAAACGCTGACATCTCTATGCCCGTGCAGGCAAACGTCCTCATGGCGGCATACGCCAGCGGCTTGCGCATCCTCTTGGCCATCGCCAGAAGGCCCAGATATTCCTCCCGGCTGACCGCCTTCTCCGACGGCTTCTGCTTCACGATATAGCGGGTCAGCTGATACTCCTCATGACCCACGTACCGCAGAAAGGCGTTGCAGGCGCTGGTGAGCATATTCACATGGGCGTTGGAATAGAGGCCGGACATGCCTTCCGCCCAATCCCGCAGAGTGTCCTTATAGACCCGCTTGTCCGCTGGCAGGAAATCATAAAACGCCAAAAGCGCCTTGCGGTAGCGGGCCGCCGTGCCGGGGCTGAGGGTCTCCCTCAGCTGTTCGGCACATCCCTCGATGTCCGCGGGGCACATTTGAAAACCTGCGTCGCGGCGCGCTTTTATTTGGTTTTGGACAGGCGCTATCTCCCGCATCCTTACATCTCCCGGTCCGTGATGAGCTGCTTTTGTTCTCTGTCCGCTTGCTCGTTCATCAATCTCTCCACCGTTTCGACGGCCATGGCCTCAGCCTCCGCCCGGGAGGCGAGATATAGCTTCTGCAATGTCGAGGGGCGGCTCTTTCCCTCTGCCAGTCCCGCCTCTGTGCCCAGACCCCGCAGGATGCCGGACACCCGCTGTGCATCGAAGGGCCGGCCGCTGCGGGTGATAAAGACCGGTCCGGCATGGACGTTCTTCCGGGCGGCATAATCTGCAAGCTCATGGCACAGACCCGCCGGCAGCGAAACGGCGCCACTGGAAGTTTCAAGCTTTCCCGTCCGGACAGCTTCTGCCGTCACTGCCGAGAGCTCCGGCGCTGAAATGCCGGTCGTGACGAACACCTTGGCCAGCAGGTATGCCTGCTCCCGGCCAAAAAACTTCGCCGTGTCCAGCATGTGAAGGTATTCCTCCCGGGTGATCTCCTGCCCTGGTTCGGACGAGACCGCTCTGGGGTCGGACCACTGACAGTCCCCGTGCCCCATATACCGCAGCCAGGCGTTGCAGGCGCTGCATACCCTGTCGATATAGTTCGGAGAATAGCTGTTCACCGCCTTGGCGGACCACTCGGCGAGGGTGTTTTTGCGTATCCTCTTGTCCGCCGGCAGGGCGTCATAGAACACCCACAGCAAGTAGCGGTAGCGCGCCAATGTTTTGGGGGTATAGTCTTCCGCAAGGGAGGCGAGGTAGCTTTCCATATCCTCCGGCCGCATCTGGAAGCCGTCGTCCTGCGGAACAGACGTTCCCTGGTCCTGCACCGTCATACCCTCCAGCCATAGGAGGCCTGTTTCCGTTCCATCAGCTCATCCATGGCCTGGTCCAAATCGGAAACGCCGTCCTCCTCCATCTCTGTCCTGGTGTTCCAATAGAGCTTTTGCAGGCTGTGGGGCGTACCCTTGCCGTCGGCAAGGCCTGCCGCCTGGCTCACTGCCTTCAGGCAGCCGGCTATCCTGGCCTCCTGGAGCACATTCTCTGTCCTCGTGCCAAAAATCATCCCCGGCTTGCCATGAAAGTCCGCATAGCTCAAAAGCTCTTTGCACAGGCAGGGCGGCAGATGGATCGTCCTTCTGCCGGTCCTGATCTCACCGGCACTGGTCGTTTCCACTGTCAGCAGGCCCAGATCCTGGACAAAAATGCCGGTGTTGGCAAACACCTTTATCAAAAGAAACGACCGCTCATCCCGCAGCTCCTTCGCCGCATCCAGCATGCGGTGATACTCCTCCCGGGTCGTGGCGGGCTGAGAGGTTTTGCTTGGGTCATATTTTTCTTTTTTCCGGTATTCCTGCGCCCCCATGTACTTGAGCCAGCGGTTGCATATCGCGCCGAAGTAATTCAGGGTGTTGGGAGAATAGCCCTC
>CANQRR010000061.1 GCA_947626285.1 uncultured Lachnospiraceae bacterium | reverse complement strand
TTGATAAGAGTCGAATTTTCCTTATTTTACAAGGAATTTCGGCTCTTTCTAATCACCCAAGTGTCGAAAACGGGATTGTACTTGGTGTTGCCGGATTTGTCAATGATGTGTAGAAAATTGTCGAGAGGAAGTTGTAGAAAATTGTCGAGAGGAAGTAAAGACAGCCTGTATAGATGTGTGATGATGTTTTTCTTCGCTATCTATATGTTGATCATTTCTCAATTCTCCGTCAAACCTGCCGTCAACACACAGCATCTTAAAAGGAGAACAAATTATGTCAAGAAAAGGCGAAAACATTTATAGGCGAAAAGATGGTCGCTGGGAAGGTCGTTTTATTAAAAACCATGATGTACAGGGAAAGGCTCACTATGGCTATGTGTACGGAAAAACTTACGCTGTTGTCAGGCAGTTACTTAGAGAAAAACAGGGTCAAGCATCTATTATACTTAATGAATCAAAAAAGCCCAGTGTTACTTATCAAAGCATTCTTACTTCGTGGCTTGAAACTCAGCGAATTAATATTAAAGAATCAACTTATGCAAAGTATTACCAGATTATATATACTCATATAATACCTGATATGGGGACGATTAATGCCGAAAGAATAACTGCAAAACTTATTGAAAGGTATATTTCTCAGTTAATGGAATCAGGACGCATAGACAAGAAAGGTGGTCTTTCTTCTAAAACAACAAGCGATATTCTCACAATTATCAAATCATCTATCGAATATGCAAAATACAATGATTATCCCATCCAATGCAATTTAAATAAGATATGTGTTAGACAGTCCAAAAAAGAAATCCGAGTTTTATCTTTAGAGGAACAACAAAGACTTACTATTGTTCTCATGCAAGATACGGATTTAATAAAGTTTGGAGTACTTCTCTCGCTTTACACAGGAATTCGTGTTGGAGAAGTGTGTGCATTAAAATGGGATAATTTAAATACGGAAAACGGTATTTTATCAATAAAAGAAACCATGCAACGTATTAAAGACACTTCAAATCATAGTACTGTGAAAACAAAGATTGTCATTACTGAACCCAAAAGCAAATGTTCAGTAAGAGAAATTCCACTGCCGCCATTTATTTTGACGATTGCAAAAAGATTTCAGTATAGCAATAATGCATTTATACTGACAGGTGAAAAGAACAAATATATTGAACCTAGAACAATGCAGAATCGGTTCAAATTACTTATACAAGAAAGTCAGATATATGATGCAAATTATCATTCTCTACGTCATACATTTGCTACAAGGTGTGTTGAATTGGGATTTGAAATAAAAACACTTAGTGAGATTCTGGGACATTCAAATGTTAATATCACACTAAACAGATATGTGCATTCTTCATTAGGCTTAAAGAAAGAAAACATGGCGAAGGTTACTTGTATTTCATGAGTATTCCCCGTCAGATTGATAGTCAAAGAGAGACTGAAAGTTCTGTGTTTATTTGGACTTACAGTCTCTCTTTCTTTAAGTATTTTACTTCACGAAAATAGATTTTAAGAAATGGCGGTAGAGTATGATCAGAAGAAAATGGATAGTTAGCCCAGATTACAAGGATAGCTATATCGAAGTACTTACTGAGAATTTATTACCATTAAGAACTAAAGCAGCGATTACTCAGGAAGAACTTGCATCTATGCTTGGGATTTCTCGGCAAACTTACTACGCTATAGAAACCCGCCGCAGAGCGATGTCATGGAGTACATACCTTTCTCTGGTTTTGTTTTTTGACACAAATGTAGAAACCCATTCAATGCTTAGAGATATCAACGCTTATCCAACGGATCTAATGATTAAGCTGTCGGGACGCGGTTGATACTCGCGCATTTATAATATTGGGATGGAAAGGAGGACAAAACGGAGCCGAAGAGGCTAATTGGCAAAACCGACCGGAGATCTTTGCATGTTGCTATATATTTTGGCTGTTGAAGGACCGCTGTTTGGCAAGCTTTTTGGACTATTTGGCTATTGATATTTTACTTATTATTCTTTGAGCAAACAGCAAAATGAAAGGGAATAACGTATGAAACTGATAGGGCTAACAAGCAAACAAGTTGAAGAAAGCAGGAATAAGCATGGATCAAACAAACTGACACAAATTCCGCCAGATCCTTTGTGGAAGAAAATACTTGAAGGTTTTCAGGATCCAATGATTATGATTCTTCTCGTTGCGTTGGTTGTGCAGGTAGTCTTATTTTTTTTGAACCAGGCTGAATGGTTTGAACCGATAGGTATACTTGTCGCTATCCTGATCGCCAATGGCGTTGCATCCGTAAGTGAAAGCAAGCAGGAAGGAAAGGCATCTGCGCTAAAGGCAGAGGAGGAATCAAAAGAAACAGCAAAAGTTATCCGTAACGGCAAGATGGAAGAAATCCATGTTAGTGAAGTTGTCGTTGGAGACATAGTATATCTGCAAGCCGGTGACAAAATCCCTGCTGACGGAATTGTTGTTGATGGAGCACTTAAAGTCGATCAAGCTGCTCTGAACGGCGAGACAGAAGAAGCGGATAAAATGTCTTTTATTGACGGGATGTCCTATGATGTGAAAGATCTCCTCAATAAGTATTATGCCTACCGCGGCACTGTGGTCTGTGGTGGCGAAGGTTATATGGAGATAAAAGTCGTTGGCGACAAGACTCTTTTTGGAGAACTTGCGCTTGAGGTGCAGGAAGATACAAGAGAGACCCCGCTGCAAGTCAAGCTGGGCAAACTCGCCAAACAGATCTCCACTTTTGGCTATATTGGTGCAATCGCAATTGTTCTTGGCATTCTTGCCAAAACGCTATTTACGGGATCCATACCCACGGATGTTTATGAGTGGATTCGCCTCATCATGGATGCTGTGACAGTGGCAGTTACCATTATTGTATGTGCGGTGCCGGAAGGACTTCCCATGCTGACATCTATCCTGCTGTCTTTTCAAAGCCTGAAGATGGCAAAGGACAACGTCCTTGTCCGTAAAATCAATGGACTCGAAACCGCAGGTAGTTTGAGTATTCTCTTTAGTGATAAGACAGGGACTATTACAGAGGGAAAACTGTCTGTTGTTGAGATGGCGACAGGTAATGTGAAAGTTTATACAGCACTTTCACAAATGCCGGGCCTCTTAGCGATTGATGTTATTGCCGGTATTGGTATAAACAATAGTGCTGTTGCAAGCGATGGCGCGATTATTGGCGGTAACAGTACTGACCGGGCATTGATGTCTTTCCTGGTTTCTTCCAACGCTGTAAACAATATGAACAGGGAAGATGTTAAATCCTTTAATGCATTTGATTCCAACAAGAAGATGTCAAGTGTTACGATTACTCGCGATGGTAAGAGCGTAACATACGTGAAGGGTGCCCCGGAGAAAATCCTAGAGAAGTGTACACACTACATTGATGAAAATGGGCAAGTTAAGGAACTTGTTGAGAAGAACTACTTGACTGCCTATATTAATGCACAAGCAGGTCGCTCCATGAGATTACTTGCGGTCGCAAAAGCAGATGGAGAAAGTGATGATACAAAATTCACTTTAGTCTGCGTTATTAGTATTAGAGACAATGTGAGAAAAGAGGCGGTAGACGCAATCAGAGAAGTTCAGAATGCGGGTATTCAAGTAGTAATGGTAACTGGAGATCGCAAGGAAACGGCTGTTGCAATTGCAAAAGAGTCAGAACTCCTAAAGTCCAACGATGATATCGCTTTAACTTCTACAGAAATGGCGGAAAAGACAGATGATGAGATGAAATCTATTCTTCCGCACCTTCGTGTTGTCTCTCGTGCACTTCCTACGGATAAGAGTCGTCTCGTTAGAATTGCACAGGAACTTGATCTTGTGGTAGGTATGACTGGTGATGGTGTAAATGATTCGCCAGCGCTTAAAAAGGCTGACGTCGGTTTTGCAATGGGTAGTGGAACCGAAGTCGCTAAAGAGGCTGGCGACATTACAATTCTCGATGATAATTTTGCTTCTATTGAAAAAGCCATTCTTTATGGGCGTACGATGTTTAAGAGCATTCGAAAGTTTCTTATTTTCCAACTGTCAGTTAATGTTGCAGCCGTACTTACCTGCTTCATTGGCCCATTGCTCGGCGAGAATGTCGTGATGACAGTTATTCAACTGCTGCTCATTAATCTCGCTATGGATACTCTTGCGGCAATTGCTTTTGGCAGCGAACCTGCATTAAAAGAGTATATGAAGGACAAGCCTATCCCTAGAGCTGCCAGCATAATTAGCAAGGAGATGTTTACAGAGATTGTTATCAGTGCAGTGTATATAACTTTTATTTGCCTCTCTATTCTCTTCTTGCCGCCCATTAGAAACTTGTTTGGCGATGTTGATACAACCTATCTCAAGTCTGCATTGTTTGCAACTTTCATGATGGCAATCACCTTCAATGGCTTCAACGCTCGTACAAGCCATATGAATCCATTTGAAGGTCTTGGAAGAAATAAAAGCTTTCTAATTGTTATGTTTGCGATATTCGCAATGCAGTTTATTTTTGTAACATTCGGCGGGAATGTTCTTAGTGTAGAAAGACTTTCTCCTATAGCATGGCTTATTTGTACCATTCT
Source organism: uncultured Lachnospiraceae bacterium (assembly GCA_947626285.1). GTDB lineage: Bacteria > Bacillota > Clostridia > Lachnospirales > Lachnospiraceae > Choladousia. The sequence continues at coordinate 15,354 of CANQRR010000061.1, read as the reverse complement.
CGCTTTCCTTGTTATTCCGATTGACATGATTAGAAAAGCATTAACAAAAAGAAATAGGAGGAATTAGATATGTCAGTTAATCTTTCAAAGGGTCAGAAGGTCAACCTTTCCAAGCAAAGAAATGGCCTGTCAAAATTGATGGTTGGTCTCGGGTGGGATGAAGTCCAGCAGAATACAGGATTCTTCGGTATGTTTAAGGCTAAGCCACAAGATATTGACTGTGATGCTTTTGCTATTTTACTGGACTACAATGGACACCTAATCAATCATGCAACAAAACTTGAGCAATGCACGGTATTCTTTGGGAATCTTCGCTGGCCTAATGGCTCTATCCAGCACATGGGAGATAATCTCACTGGTGCAGGGGAAGGAGATGATGAGCAGATTTTTGTTGATCTCAATAGCGTCCCAGCAGAGATAGGATGCATCGTTTTTGCTGTAAATATCTATGAGGCGTTCAAGCGAAATCAGCATTTTGGCATGATTAGGAATGCATTTATCAGGGTAGTAGACTATGAGCGACAAGTTGAACTTTGCAGATTCAATCTTAGTGAGAATTATGCGAATCAGACAGCACTAATTGCTGGTGCAATAATTCGAACGCTGGATGGTTGGGAGTTCCGAACTGATGGTACTGCAGCAAGAGTGGAGAGCCTCGTTAATGTAGTCTCTGCATTTGCCGAATAAAAAAACAAAGGAGGATAATCATGGGCGTAAATCTTCAAAAAGGTCAAAAGGTTGATTTGACAAAGGGCAATGCTGGCCTTCGCAGGGTAATGGTTGGTCTTGGCTGGGATGAGGTGCAACAGCCCCAATCGAGAGGATTGTTTGGCGGTTTATTTGGCGGAGGTAAGGCCCAAGACATCGATTGCGATGCAATAGCTTTTCTGCTTGACAACAGCGGACGCATTGCACGGAAAGCTGATGTAGTGTTTTTTAATAACCTTCGCCATGACAGCGGTTGTGTAATTCATCAGGGTGATAATCTTACTGGCGCTGGTGATGGCGATGACGAGCAGATTATGGTTGATTTATCTCGTCTGCCCGCACAGTATGACCGAATTGTTGTTCTTGTAAGTATCTACAAGGCTTCCGAAAGGAATCAACATTTTGGAATGATCCAGAATGCATTCATTCGCCTTGTGGATGCCGATACGAACAAGGAACTTTGCATTTACAATCTATCCGAAAATTATCATGGAATGACTGCTTTGGTATTTGGAGAGCTTTATCGCCATAACGGCGAATGGAAATTCAACGCGATCGGACAGCCTCTGCAGATTTGGTCAGTAGCGCAGCTCGCCGAAAAATACGGTCTTCCTCGTTCTGTATGGAACTAAAATAATTCATCATTTTAATGGAGGTAAATAAAATGGCAGTAAATCTTTCAAAAGGACAGCGTGTCTCTATTGACAATTCTATGAAAATGGCTCTTGTTGGGCTGGGTTGGGATCCAAACAAATACGATGGTGGTTATGATTTTGACCTTGATGCTTCAGCATTTATCTGTGGTGCAAACGGGAAGGTCCAGAGTGACGACGATTTTGTTTTCTATAACAACCCTGATTGGAAGAATCATACCATTTGGTCATCTGGTGATGATACCACGGGTGGCAATAGTGATGATGGTGACGATGAGCAAATTTTCATTGATTTCAGCAAGCTTCCCAGTTGGGTGGACAAAATTGCTATCACCGTAACCATTCATGATGCGATCAATCGTCGGCAGAATTTTGGGCAGGTTTCCAATGCTTATGTTCGTGTAGCAAAGGTGCAGAACGAGTTTGATACTGTTGGCGAAACCGTAATACAGTTTGATCTCGAAGAAGAGTTCTCTATCGAGACAGCACTTGTTGTCTGTGAAATTTATAGGAAGAACGGCGAATGGAAGTTTAATGCGGTCGCTGCTGGATACCAGGGAGGGCTGGAAGCTCTCTGCCGCAATTACGGAGTTAATGTCTAATAAAAAGCGGTAACTACCTTATGCCATTGCCCGAATGGAACTGTGCTCATTATATGTCATTAATCTTTATGACATAAAGAGGAAAAGCAATTTTCCATATAGGCAGAAATATATTAGATAATATATCGGCAATTTAGGAAATAGGCCATAGATGTTTATGGCCTATTTCCTAAAATAGAGGTGATGTATGAGCATGTATGAGAAGTCGATTCTTAAAGTATCTCATGTTGAGGAGAGTACAACCTTACTCGGCCCTTATAATCGGTTTGTCATATGGGTTCATGGATGCTGCTTCAATTGTGAAGGTTGTTTGGCTGAAAACACAAAGAATGGTTCATATGAAGAGCTTGGAATAGATATGCTTTCCCAACAGATTGCAAATAGTTCCTGTGAAGGAATAACGATAAGTGGGGGTGAACCATTTCTCCAAGTCCCTGCGCTGTTAAAACTAATTAGAAGTGTAAGAGAGATTCGTGACATTGGCGTAATTGTTTATTCGGGATTTGAGTTGGCTGAATTGAAACGAAATGACGAAACGGCAGCGCTTCTTCCTGAAATTGATATATTGATTGATGGAAGATATATCAAAGAATTGGACGATAATCGTGCCTATATTGGTTCTTCAAACCAAAGACTATATTATTTATCCTCTCGATATATTAACATTGGGAAGGAATATTATGAAACCGGCAAAAGACGAGCGGAGATAAAACTCACTGGGATCCAAGCAGTACTTATTGGAGTGCCGTCTCATAACGTATTGAAGATATGGCAAGATATAAAAGAAAAAAACGGAGGAATTAATAATGACTTCTGAAGTTCAAGTTTTTGGTAAAGATAAAATAAGGCTTAATATCTTGCAAGACGTTTTGGGTGGCATGATTAATATGGGTTTCCAGCTTGATAATGGCGCCGTTTTGGACTATGCATCGCAGATCCATTTTGATGGGAAACGGGTCTATGTGTTCGGCAAATTTAATATTTCAGAAGATGCCAACGAAAGAGATATTATAACCATCCGTCCGATTATGATAGATACCCCGCTTAAGATTACCTTTCATGCTAACGCGAACTTTTCAGGGAAAAAAGCCATGGTGGTGAGAAACGCCACAAAGCTGGTTGAACAGGAGTTTGAGATTAGTAGTGAAACAGCGTCTTTAGAGTTACTTCCTCAAGCAAAAAGCTGCTACTTACTGAGAATTACTAATGGCGGTGGAATTGTTTCTGTGCCAGTACAGTCTACAACTCCACAGTTTCAGAGAACGTCTACAGCAAAAGTGAATTCCAATCAAACAAATAGAGATGTATCCGCTCAGTCTGCTGAACAATTCGAAGAAGTTACTTCGGCGCGAGATATTTCCCTTGCCGGAGATCGATTTGAAGGATTTGACTTAGACCCCGGGGTTAGCGGAAGCGACAGTCGATTTGATTCTTTCGAAGTGGATTCCGATACGGTCGTAAGTGATACGACTTTGAAAACACATTTTGAACCAGTAGAGGAAATCACTGAAAGGGTACAAGGGTCAGGATCTTATTCTTTTGCTCAAAATGAAAATGTTCCCGGATCTCGGCATGATGATAGAGATCTACAAAGGATTGAGCAAGAGATTTCTGTGATTGAACGCCAGCAAGGGCAGTTATCACGGAAGAAGCAAAGCGCAATAGACCACTTAGAAAAAATAGAGGCCGAGTACCAAAAAGATTATGCGTCTTTTGAGCGGGATCTGGAGGACTATAAATCTCGCCTGGATGCTGATGCTTCGATTATTGAGCATTATAAGGATCAAGATGTAATGCCCATTGAGACTGTATTTCAAGAAATTCGTCTCAAACTTGAAGAAGCAGAAGAACAGATTCGATTTTTCATTGAAGCAAAACAGCGCAGGACAATGGAAATTGAAAATGAAATTAAGTCCAATAAAAAGCAGTAAAGAGTTGATGATATGGATGAAATAAGACGCCTCGAACAAGAGATAAGTATGCTGCAAGCACAGCTTCGCCAGCAGAATGCTGAAGCAACAAGAGCTCGACAAGGCCTCATAGATGATAATCGGCGTAATTTGGAGGCATATCAGGCAGAAATGCGTCGTGCAATCAGAGATCACGATAGTGATACACAGGCTGAATACGAGCGACTTTTGCGGCAATATCAAAATTCTATTAGTGCTGACGTCCAGGTCGAACTTGGAAAAATGGACGCCGATTATAATCGACTTCTAAGCGATGTAAAGCGGAATGAGGCTCTGCTTCTTCAGAAGAATCAGGAATTAGAGCAAGCAATAGCGGCTATCCGGAGTGATGTGTCCCGTAGGAATGAAGGTAGCAGCCAGGAAGCGAAGGCATACTTACAGAGCGCAACAGGGACTTTTCATGTTATCGAAGCCAAACCACACGAAAAGTTCATGCCGAAGCGGCTGCAAATATTCTTTAATGCGATTAAAGATGGTCAACAGCTCTATAAGACGGGATTATTTGAAGCCGCAATGGCAGTGGCTATTTCGGCAAAATCCGGTCTGGAACGCCTTGGTTATTCAATCGACGATAAGGTTGAGGAATGGGATAGGCAATTTGATCTGTTTTCTCTTAAACTCAATTACCTGCAGAGCAAAATTCAGCAAGAGCTTTTGGATTGGGAGCAGTACACGGGAAATCCGAGCAATGGGAATGCAGAGGTAAGGACGCGCCACTTGATCTCAATAAACTATTGGTGCAGAGGCGAATTTGCCAATATTGTTCAGACGGTCAAAAAATATCAGAAGTATGTCACAGCCTGTTCACAGCTTGGGAAAGATGTCTATTTGAAGCAGGCAGATAGCCCTTCGGATGATGATATTAAGAAATATATTGCAGAAATAGAGAAATCTGAACAGCGACTGTCAGAATTAAGTGAGCTATACAAAAAAAGATATGCTGCATCCTGTGAAAGATCTGAATGGGGGGAAAGAATAATTGATTTTCTAACAACAGAAATCAACCTCGTGTGGCTTGAATCGCTTACGGGTTTTAAGGAAGCCACTTCCGAGGCACTCACTTCGAAAGATTACCTTGATTATATTAAGAGTCAGTATAATGATCTGGCAATCAAGGAAGATATGCGTGAATGGTTAAAGATCGTATTTGAGAATTCATCTGAGAACCAAATATATGTGTATATCCTTCCTCTCGAAGCGCACGGAAATGTTATAAACCACATTATCCTGCATATTGATTATCACGGTCCAGAACAGGAGATGTACTCGAGAGATATCTATCAACATATTTGCGAGGCGATTCAGTTGACTGATGAGAATGATGGTATTGTCAACTATGCTTCAGATATTAACGAACTAAAAGTAAGCGAGAACAAGGTTTACAGTGAGACAGGAAAAGATCTGGAACGTATGAAACGACAAAACAGATAATATGCAAAGTACATGTTTATGTATCTAAAAATATTATACGAGGAGATTATAGTTATGAGCGGAGAAGCGGGCGGTTTAATCCTTATTCCTTTCGCATTGGCGGCAATGCCTCTTGTTCTTGGTGGACTTGCAATTGCCGGAGCAGTAACGGTTGGCGCCAAAGCTGGAGGTGCGGCTGTCAGATATGAGCAAGAACAAAGGAGACGTAGAGAAGAAATCCGGAGGAGTGGCGTTGCACAAAGCATTGGAGAATTTCGTAGCACCATGCTTAATAGCATGAATGAGCAGACTTCATTGAACGTGCAAGCATCTGAACGGATGATGATGGAATTGGAGAATCAGAGGAATGCTATGCGCAGAGCAGCTGAACAGCGGGATACGCAGGCATTCAATGCCTATGTATCTAATTTGAAAGCGTCTCGAACTCAAACGATGCAGGCTATTGCAAATACGCAGAACGAGTTTAATGTTGCCTATCGGCAAAAAATAGCCGAGAGTATGGTGTTGGTTTCCCAAAAGGTTAATGAGCAATATGCAACGTATATGGATGAGCTCCAACAGCTCCAAGCAGATATGGTTACTAAAAACCAGAGAGCGCAGGAGATCGCCAAGTCATACATAGAGGAAGCAAGAACTCTTTTAGCTTCATTGACAGAAGACTTCGAGGGACAAAAATTTTCCGGAAGGCAACTTGTAACGCTTAATGACCAATTTAACCAAGCCGTTACTCTCTATAATAACGGGCGCTATGAAAGCGCTATTGCCAGCGCAAAGGATGTTGCAATTAATACTCTCGAAGAAATCTACGAAGCGGATGCACAAAAGCAGGAATGGGAGAACTATTTCAAACTTGCTCTAGTACTTTCCGAGGAGGTTAAATCCTATATTGAGTCTCAGTCTGTAATTACAGAAGACGCAAAAGCTTATGCTGAAGAAGCATCTGGCAAGACGCTGGAGGATGAAATTGTAGGAATTAAGGTTTCTGAATATACTGACAGAAACGCAAAAGGACAGACCCGTTTTGACTTTTTAATGTTTAAGGCTAACGAAGTTTATACTGCACTTCGAAATCCTCAAGCGCAGCAACTAACTACCGAACAACTTAAACAATATGTCAGCTTTCTCAACAATGATTTGTACCCTGCGATTGCAACATGCATTAACAGGGCTATTATCAATATGAATAATGCTTTTTCAAGGCAAAATATTAGCGAAGAAATTATTGACTTCTTCGAGGAACATAATTTTATTTTTAGTGGCTATGCCTACGATGATGACTGCCACGATAAGGCGTTACATATAGGGCTTGAAAATCAAGCTACCGGAGAGGAATTAATCATTACTCTTGCACCGGAGCTTTTACAAAGTGGAGATATTCAAACACATGTCGATTTAAAGCAAATAAAAGGTGACGAAGCCAATGAGGAAAGAAAAGCATACTATCGGCAATGTGTCGAAGATGTTGTTAAAGGAAGCAATCCTTATGCTAAAGTAAATATTAAATGCAAGAGCGAAACCCGAAATAAACTTTCAACTGATATGGAAACAAGGAAAAAGTTAAAGAGATAAGGAGTCCAAAATGTCTAAAGGGCGTATGAGAATAGTGATAATACTGACGGGATTCTTTTTGGTCACTGGTTCCCTTATCTGGCTGAAATATAACGTAGCAAAAGTTTCGCCGATTCTTGCTATTACTTTCTCTGTTGGTTTGATCGCCATTCTTGGAACTGTTAAACAAGCACTGCTTGATCTTTCAAAAAGGCAAGAAACAAGCAATTCGAATGGCAAAATATAGGAGAAGAAAAATGTATTTTGATTGGACTTATTTGGTGCTTGTTGTGCCTGCAATGATATTTGCGATGTGGACAAGCAATCGAGTGAATAAGACATTTGGAAAATATCAATCCCAGCATTCCGCAAAAAGAATAACTGGTGCTGAAGCTGCAAGACGAATACTTGATGCAAATGGCCTGCGAGACGTGCCCATTGATTTAATTACAGGAAGTCTTACTGACCATTATGATCCAACTGCAAATGTAATCAGGCTTTCGCAGAGCGTCTACAATAACACATCAACAGCGGCTGTCGGAGTGGCTTGCCATGAAGTGGGGCATGCATTGCAGTATGCCACAGACTATCCGCCCGTCCGTTTGCGAATGGCAATTATACCTGTGACAAGAATAGGCTCACGCGTATCGGTTCCTTTGATTATCATTGGGATACTGCTTGGATCGTTATCTTATTTCTTCACGGTTATAGCCTATATCGGAATAGCGTTCTTTGCGTTAAGTACATTTTTCCAGCTGGTTACCTTGCCAGTTGAACTGAATGCTAGTAAAAGAGCGTTGCAACAAATACAGGCAAACGGTTTGTTATATGACAGCGAGATCCAAGGGGCCAAAGAAGTGCTGAATGCAGCTGCCTTGACATATGTTGCTGCGCTTGCTGTGTCCTTAACTCAACTTATTCGATTCTTAATGATAATTGGCAGAAGAAGACGATAACTGTTGTGCATGGAGAGGTTGAAATGAGTTCTATTTTTGAGCGTCCAGAATTAAATAAGATATTCTTAGTATACGGAAACCTCGATGATATGTTTATATCACCCGACCTTCAGAAAAATAATTTTCGTCCTTTTCTGAATTCTTACCTTCGCAGTTTGGGGTACGAGCAAATTGTGTTCTATTCTGGTGCCAAGAATACAGGTAAATATGTTCTGGATGACCGTAGTGCAGTCCTTGCCATTAACAAAAACAGGGGCATGGCAGGAACCGCTACAACTGACTATTCCTCCTCTTCAAACGAGAGTGTACCTAAGAAAAAACATCGCATTTTGAGTCCACGTGCCCAATCGCAGGAACCGTCTGCAACTAACAATGCAGTCAACACTCCGGCTCAAACAACAAGCTCCGATGCGGAAAATACAAGTGAAACTAAACTGATATACAAGCAGCCAAAGATTACACCTGCTGAGTTTTTGGATGATGCGAAAAAAATGATGGCAGACTCAAGAATCAAGACTGCTATCGTGTTTACTTTCTTCCAAGATTTTGTGACGGATGGGTCTGCGCCACTACAACAGTATTCCGAGCTGCTTTCACATTTGTGGGATGAGTATGCTCTTAATAGCAACGAAAACATTTGTATTTTCCTGGCACCGCAAATGGATGCGAACTCTATATCTCATTTGTTTGACAATCTGACAAGTGGTGATGTATTTCGCAATAGATTCTTTAACGACAATAAAACAATCAACAGGAGTTGCACAATCCACATTGGGCTTCCTAATCAAGATGAGTTCCGTTATATGCTGGACTATCTTAGAATCGTTGGAGATTCCGGGAAGAAGATTATTTTCAAACGCAGTGAAATGCCAAAAATCGTTTCATCTCTCATGTATATGAGCAGAGAGGCAGATCGAGAGGAAAACCGAGCTGGGTATCTTAGCTCAGTTTATGAAAATATCGTTTGGTTCCTCAAGCAACAAGATGCAGATATTGTAGAGTTCACTGAAGATACCGTAAAAACAATTTATCGCAAATTCAAAGCAAACGATAACGCAGATCCCCTGGAGACTCTCATGAATACTAAGGGGTGGGAGTCAGTTGCGAAAAGAATCAGTGAGATTGTTGCTGATTATAACCAAAAGAGGGCCCGTGCATTAAAAAAGCATCCCCAGAAAAAGAAAAAGAAAAAAGTGGTGTGCTCAAACGAGCGTATCGATACACTCGATGATGATATTGCATTTGACTATCCTGTTCCCCACTTTGTAATAAAGGGGAATCCAGGCGTTGGCAAGACCACGGTTGCAAGGCTGATTGGTCAGATTTTCTATGAAACCGGCATTCTCAAAAAAGGAATGACGATTGAAGCGACTCGGGAAGATCTTGTCGATCGTTACGTTGGTGGAACGGCTAATCGCACTCGTGAGCAAATAATCGAAGCGCAAGAGAGCGTATTATTCATTGACGATGCTTATTCTTTGCTGGATAAAAGTGATGATAACAATTATCCCAAAGAAGCAATCGATGAAATCGTCGCAGCTATGACAAATACAAAGCAATATCATTTTTGCATGATAATGGCAGGCTATCCGGAACCGATGGATGAACTTTTGAAAATGAACTCCGGGTTAAGTAGCAGATTCAGCAAGGCAAATATATTGACGATTGAGGATTATCCGCCAGAACTGCTTAAGACGATTTTTGTCAACGACTGCAAAAAAGACGGATATCGTTTTTGGGGGGATGAAGAAGGCGAAGAAGATCCCCTCGATCTTGATTTGTTCTTCCAGAATATGTACGAGCAGCGAGATCGCGCGAATTTTGGTAACGCTCGAGACGTTGTTTCTGTAGCAAGAGAAGCAAAAATGCAGTCATCTCTTAGAGATGACGAAAAACGCTGCATTGAAAAAGAAGACTTTGGAAATTATATAAAGTATTTCGAGCAACATGGGGTTTCTTCAATTGATGATATCTATGCAGAAATTGATCAGTATGTGGGCTTAGAATTCGTAAAAGAACTTTTTGACAATGTGCGGTTAGAAATACTTGATGTAGAAGATTGCAAGCGCAGAGGCGTGAAGCCAGATGCTTATCCTGACCACTATATCTTTGCGGGTAATCCCGGAACAGGTAAGACTACGGTTGGCAAGATGATAGGAGAATTCTATCATCTTATGGGCGTAATGGGAGGTGCTGAAACTCTATTTGTAGATGCCTCTGAGCTCATAGGTAATCATGTCGGCGATTCAAAGAACAAAATTGTTGAGAAGATTCAAGAGGCTATAGATCACAACTCTATCCTTTATATTGATGAGGCTTATCAGATCGCAGACACGGCATACTCTTCCGAAATCGTTGGGGCGATGATGACGAAGATGACTGAGAATGCTGCGGATTTCAAAATGATTTTCGGTATGTATTCGAATAGAGTGGATGACTTTTTGAAACTCAATGCTGGACTTTCTCGTCGCGTCCGAATTGTTGAGTTCCCCGACTATACGCCAGATCAGCTCGTTAGGATCTTTGATAAGACAATTGAGTCACAAGGCCGAACAATTACAGAAGAAGGCCATCATCTCATAGAACTGTTGATGGAGTATAAGTACAACACCAGGACAGAAAACTTCGGTAATGCCGGTGACGTTAAGAAGCTCGTCATCGACATGAAAAAATTGCTTCTTAAACGGACGAGTAAAGCTATAGAAGGAGTAGATCGATACCAATATACGGCAGAAGATATTCCAGCCGATCAGCTTGAACTAATCAAAGATCAGATTAATCCCCGTACCTTTGATGATATTATGAAAGAGCTAAATGAGCAGATCGGGCTATCTGACCTAAAGGAGATTATCCTTCAAAAGCAAGAACAGTTGTTGTATGCCAAAAAAAGCGGGAAATCTACATATGACATCAATCCTGGCTATTATTTCTTCGTTGGCAATCCCGGAACCGGCAAGTCTACGAGCGCAAAGCTCTTCGGGGAGTGTCTGCGTGAACTGGGCATTGTAAAAACAAATAATTTCTATTCGTGTACAGCCAAGGATCTCATCGGACAGTATATGGGAGAAACGGACAAGAAAACTTATGAACTGCTAAAGAAATCAATTAATGGAGTCCTCTTTATTGATGAAGCGTATAGCCTTTCTTATGCAGAAAGTGCGCATTCTGACTCGAGCTATAAGAAAGAGGCGCTGGAACAAATTATTGCTTTTATGGATGATCCAGAGCATAGGAAAAGATGTTGTATCATCTTGGCCGGTTACGAGAAGGATATGCAGGGGCTATATAAATCCAATAGTGGAATGCGCTCAAGAGTTGAAGAGGTTCATTTTAGTGATTATAGTCCAACAGAAATGTATCAAATCTTTGCTTTGTTCTGTCTCAAAGCAGGATATACAATTGCCGAAGGAGTTGAGGATTACTATACGCCGATTTTCAAAAATATGTCGAAAATGGAGTATTTTTCTAATGGACGCACGGCGAGAACAATATATGAAAAGACTGCTGCAAATTTGATGCGCAGAGTCGTCCATTCTGATGACCTTACAGAGGAAGAACAGAAGACAATTTTAATGTCGGACGTTCTGAGCGAGGATGAATGTTATAGCATTGTGTCAGTTGAGTAAGTAGGAACAGGAGGATTAGGAAATGGCAACATTGAAGAATGGCGAAACCATACCTCTTTTAGGGCGTGGACAAAGCGTTAGAATTCTTAATTACATTGCCGAAGGTGGACAAGGCGAGGTTTATAAAGTTGCTTATAATGGTGGCGAATATGCGCTGAAATGGTACAGCAAAATTGTACCGACAGATGCATTCTATGCCAACCTTGCTCACAATATTAAAGTAGGGGCACCGGAAGAATACTTCCTTTGGCCGCAGGCCATCACTGAAAAAGTCAAAGGACGGTTCGGTTACATTATGAGACTGCGTCCTTCCTGTTATAAAGAATATGGAGAATTCCTTTTAGGCAATGTACGGTTTAGAAGTTGGGATTTGCTATTCAAAGCGGCACTAAACATAGTGGAAAGTTATTTCGCCCTTCATAGCATGGGATATAGTTATCAGGATCTTAATGAAGGCAGTTTCTTCATCAATCCAGATGATGGAGATGTTTTGATTTGTGATAACGATAATGTTGCCCCGTTTGGCGAAAACCTTGGCGTTAAAGGTATGCCTAAGTATATGGCCCCGGAGGTTGTATTAAATAAGACCCGTCCAAATACACATACTGACAGGTTTTCGTTGGCTATTATCCTGTTCCGCTTGTTCTATATCGATCATCCGCTTGAGGGTAGGTACACAATCCAGTTCCCATTAACTGATGCTGTTGGTGCGCAACTGTTTGGGGAGAGGCCAGTATTTATTTATGATCCCAGTAATGACATCAATCGCCCTGACCCAGAAGCTCATCCTAATGTAATAAAGAGATGGCCTATGTTTCCTCCGGATCTTACTGCTGCTTTTACAAAGGCATTTACAAAAGGCTTAAAAGATATCAACAGCAGGATTACAGAGCAGCAATGGCGCGAGGTGCTTATTAAAGCACGCGGTATGCTCGTACGGCTTGATGGTAAGGAGCAATTCGTGAATGCATATAAGCCAGAAACCGTTCCGAAAGGATGTAGATTGTTGCGCACGGAAGAGCAAGTTATTGCACTTGCGCCAGGCAGCGTCCTTTATAAATGCCAAGTAGACCGTATTAGTACGGATTACAAGACACCGGCGGCACTGGTTAAAGCAAGTAGTTCAAATAAATCCGTGTATGGCCTTGGGAATCTCACAGACAAAGATTGGGTCTGTACCCTCCCGGGGAAGAATCCGGTTTCTGTAAAGCCGAAAGGGTTTGCTCCATTGCTTCCTGGCACCGCAATTGACTTTGGAAATATTAAGGGAAAAGTATTTTGAGAGGAGTGAACGGTAATGGCAGGAAATGAATTTGATCCTTTTGACTTGGATTCATTTGATTTCGGCGATTTTGACAGCCTTGATACCGGCGTAAATGTCCAGACTCAGCCCGTGGACACTCCCGATGTTTCAAATATTGTTACATCACTCAAAAAAAGAGCTATGGTAGTGTTCTTTATCGTTGACATTTCTGGCAGTATGCGAGGTGCGCGTATCGGTGCAGTAAATGATGCGATCCGCAACGTATTACCGGAACTCAAAAAACGTGAGCGGGGCAACACTGCGGCAGAAATCAGAATAGCTGTATTGGAATTTTCAACAAGGGCGAATTGGCGGACACTTTCTCCTGAACCCGTCTCTACATTCCAATATAGAGATATTGAGAACGTCGGAGGCGGAACAAACTATGGAACAGCATTTGCTGCCCTCAATGGAAAATTGTCTCGCAGGCAGTTTCTCAATTCAACTGCGGGAGCGTATACTCCCCTAATCATCTTTATGACGGATGGTAAACCATCAGATATGGGGTTGTATAAAGAAGAACTTGAACGCTTGAAGCAGAATAAGTGGTTTCAATACTCTACAAGAGCCGGCATTGCAATCGAAGAAGGCGCATTGAGTCCTGAATGCAAGCGCGTTCTCATGGAGTTCACTGAAAACGACAAAAATGTTTATGAAGCAAAGAATACAGTCATCCTCGCGAAACAAATTGAGCTTGTGACTCTGACCGGTGTAGATTTTGTAACTCAACAAGGCTCTATTCAGAACACAAATACAGGTGTGGCACACAGAACGCCATCTTTCAATTCGACGTCTGCATCGAATTCCACATCGGAAACACAGTCTGCACGGCCTAATCAGTCGGCTTCTGTTTCAGAAAGTCTGCAGCCTGCAGGGACAACTCCTCCGGCAGAGAGTGCAAGCCCTACACTTCCTATTGGGGAGATTGACTGGGAACACGACTTTGATTTCTAAATGAGGTAAATATATGCAACCATACATAGAACTGAATGCTCACCATATCGGCAAAAGTCATGTTCAGAATGGCATGTTATGCGAGGACTTTTCTGCCACCTATTCTGATGACCAAGTGAGTATTGTTGTAATCAGTGACGGTCATGGCGATAAAAATTGTTTCAGAAGCAACATAGGCGCAAGATATGCTTGTGAGACGGCAATCCGTATGTGCCGTCAGTTTCAGAGGATTACCAATCATATTGATGATATTGCCCAGTGTGATTTTGAAAGCCTAACCGTTTCTTTGGAATCGGATATTGTGGACGCATGGAAAGAAAGAGTTCTTGCAGATGCCGATGCCCGCCCCTTTAGGGATGAAGAAATGTCGATTGCGTCAGAACAAGCGAAAGAAGTATATAAGAGCGGACAAAGACTAGAAAAAGCATATGGTTGTACTTTAATTCTTTCTATGAGTACCGCAAGCTACTGGCTTTCAATTCAAATAGGAGACGGGAAAAGTATAGCAGCGTATAAGGATGGCGTTTTTGTTGAACCAGTTCCTGCTGACGAAAACTGCCTTGGCAATCGCTCCACATCTTTGTGCAATTCAAACGCCAAGGAATCTTTCAGACATTACTACAGCAAGGTAAAGCCTATCGCAGCATTTGTTTCTTCTGATGGGGTGGAAGAAAGCTTTGATCAGGCTGGCCTCTATAATTTCTTTTACTCTGTTGCGTATTGGCTTAAAGAAGATGGATTTGATGTTACCAAGGCGAAAATTGATGGGCTTCTGCCGCAGATCAGCGAAGGCGGAAGTGGCGATGATGTTAGTATCGCAATAATGGTTTCAAAAAAGGAAGCAATAGCGAAACCACGCCAAACGCTTGATCAAATCTATGAACGGGTAAATGCTTGTAAAAATGTCTTAGAACGATGCAGGACTCTTTTTTCTGATACTAAGGATCAACTTTTAGAAAAAGGCCAAAAGCGATCTGCTTTGGAAAAAGATATAGCCAAGCTAAAAGAAGAATTGGCAGGAAAAGAGGAAGCCTACAAGCAAATTGTGGCTGAACAAGATGCACTTCAGGAAGCAATGAATGAGTTGGATAAGAAAACTCAACGAGCATCCGAGCAGATGGAAAAAGCCACGAAATATAAGGTTTCTGCAGAACGCTATTGGTTTACTGAGTTAGAAAAGATCGGTTTAAAGCATCATTCGCTTACGGAAGAAGAAAAAGTGGATGATATGTCGGTTGACAATGATGTTCATAAAGAAAAAATTTACGACACGAGAAAAACTGCTGATGAAATCGTTTCATTGGCAGATACTTCTAAAGCAACGGTGACAATGGATAACGAAGAAAAAACGAATATGCCCACAGGTGAACAAGAAAATGAAACTGAGTTGGTTCTTCCAATAGAGACAGATTCTTCAGCATCTTATAGTGATGCAATTGAATCTCTAATGCAAGAGGAGCCGCCTGAAGAAGTAAAAGAAAAGCCCTCAAAGCATTTTTGGTCTTTTTATAAACAAATACGGAAATAAGGAGCTTCCTGTATAATACAAACATAGGGGATTCCAAGGAAGGTGGTTGATAAAAAGATACCTCAGAGTAAAATA
>CANQRR010000060.1 GCA_947626285.1 uncultured Lachnospiraceae bacterium | reverse complement strand
CCGATCCTCATCATCTACCTGATCTTCAACCGCTATCTGGTGGCAGGTATGACGAGCGGAGCCGTGAAGGGCTGATCTCTCAGAAAGATACTTACATGTTTCGCGTGTGCAGAGTGCAGGTTTTCGATGAGAAGAATTTTGCGCCATGCACCGCAGACGCACCCGGGGCTGTCGCAGCCTGTGCCGGTGGGACGTTTTCTCTCCGCTCTCACAGATTGCCACAGCCCTTTTTATAAGCAGCTCAGAATCATACAACATAAAAGGAGGAAAATGAAATGGCAAAGAATGCGAAAATGATGCTTGACAAAGCGTTTCGCATCTCAGAGATCGACGAGCGCATCTACGGCTCCTTCATCGAACACCTGGGCCGCGCGGTCTACGACGGCATCTACCAGCCGGGCCATCCGCTCTCGAACGAAGACGGCTTTCGCACGGACGTCATCGACCTGGTGCGCGAGCTGAACGTCCCGATCGTGCGCTATCCGGGCGGAAACTTTGTCTCCAGCTTCAACTGGGAGGACAGCGTCGGTCCGGTGGACGAGCGCCCGGCGCGCCTGGAGCTCGCGTGGCGCAGCCTCGAGACCAACAAAGTCGGCCTGCACGAGTTCAGCAAGTGGGCGAAGGCGGCGAATTCTGAGGTGATGATGGCCGTCAACCTCGGCACGCGCGGCATCGCGGACGCCTGCAACCTGCTCGAGTACTGCAACCATCCGGGCGGCACGAAATACAGCGACCTGCGCATCCGCCACGGGCAGAGGGAGCCCTACGGCTTCAAGGTCTGGTGCCTCGGCAACGAGATGGACGGTCCGTGGCAGCTCGGTCAGAAGACGGCAAATGAGTACGGCAGGCTCGCAGTAGAGACCGCAAAGGCCATGAAGCTGATCGACCCGAGCGTCGAATTTGTCGTCTGCGGCAGCTCCAACAAGGACATGCCGACCTTCGCGACCTGGGAGGACACCGTGCTCAGCCACACCTATGAGAACGTGGATTATCTCTCCCTGCACAGCTACTACGGCAACCGTTCCGGCAACACGAACGACTTCCTGGCGAAGTCCAACGACATGGACGAGTTTATCCGTTCCGTCGTGGCGATCTGCGATTACGTGAAGGCGAAGAAGCACAGCTCCAAGAAGATGATGCTCAGCTTCGACGAGTGGAACGTCTGGTACCACACGACCGAGGCGGACAACGAGGAGATGAAAAAGAACCCGTGGCAGATCGCCCCGCCGCTTCTCGAAGACATCTACACCTTCGAGGACGCGCTGATGGTCGGATTGCTGATTATCACGCTCCTGCGCAACTCCGACCGCGTGCGCATGGCCTGCCTCGCGCAGCTCGTGAATGTCATCGCGCCGGTCATGACGGACCAGAACAGCGGAAAGTCCTGGCGGCAGACAATCTTCTGGCCGTTCATGCACGCTTCCCGCTACGGACGCGGCACCGCCCTGCTGCCGGCCATCGACTCCCCTCTGCACGCGACGAAGAACCACGGCGATGTCACCGACATCGAATCCGTCTCCGTCTACAATGAGGAGAAAGGCGAGCTGACGATCTTCGCGGTCAACCGCAATCTCGAGGAGGACGTCACGCTCACGACCGACGTTCGCAGTTTTGAGGGCTATACGCTCGCGGAGCACATCGTGCTCGAGCACGGCGACCTCAAGGCGGTGAACAGCTCCGCCGGAGAGATCGTCGCGCCGAAAGCGGCCGCGCAGTCCTCTCTCGACGGAGGCACGCTCACGAGCCTGCTGCACAAGGCGTCCTGGAACGTGATCCGGTTGGTAAAATAACAGCCGATTCAGAATCGTCCGGGCGTTGACAGGCAGCATACAGCGGATCTAAAAAGGAGGATGGCCTTCGGGTCATCCTCCTTCTCATTGTCCTTATTCGTTTACGCCTGCCCGCGCGTCGTGATCTCCGCGATGTTCACGAGCGTCAGCCCGTGGATGTTGTTGTTCTCCAGACTCGTAATCAGCGCCTCCGCCGTGTCGAGCGAAGTCAATACATTAACGCCGGTCTCGATCGCGTTGCGGCGGATCAGGAAGCCGTCCTTTGAATGCCCGACGCCCTGAGACGGCGTGTCGATGACAAGGTCGATCTCATGGCCGAGGATCAGGTCCATGATGTTCGGCGACTCCTGTTCAATCTTGCGCGTCATGCGCACCTGTACGTCCGCCTCCATCAACGCGCGCGCAGTTCCCTTCGTCGCGAAGATGTTGTAGCCGAGCGCCTCGAAGCGCTTCGCGAGATCCGCGGCCTCGAGCTTGTCGGCGTCACGAACCGTCATGATCATGTTCTTGTGTTTCGGCAGATTGATGCCCGCGCCGAGGAATGCCTTGTACAGCGCTTCGTCGAAGGTCGCGGCGATGCCGAGGCACTCTCCCGTCGACTTCATCTCCGGCCCGAGGCTGATGTCCGCGCCCCGGATCTTCTCGAACGAGAAGACCGGCATCTTGATCGCGAAGTAATCCGCCTCCGGCTGCAGTCCCGGCTCGTAGCCGAGCTCCCGGATCTTCGCGCCCAGGATCACCTTCGTCGCGAGCGGCACGATCGGAATCCCTGTCACCTTGCTGATATAGGGCACCGTGCGGCTCGAGCGCGGGTTCACCTCGATGACGAACACCTCATCGTTGCTCACGATGAACTGAATGTTGATCAGACCGATCACGTGCAGGGAGCGCGCCAGCTTGCGCGTGTAATCCTCGATCACGCGTTTGATCTTCGGGGAGATGCTCTGCGCCGGATACACGGAGATGCTGTCGCCGGAATGGATCCCGGCGCGCTCGATGTGCTCCATGATGCCGGGGATCAGCACGTCCTCCCCGTCGCACACCGCGTCGACCTCGATCTCCTTGCCGACCAGGTATTTGTCCACGAGGATCGGATGCTCCTGCGCGATGCGGTTGATGATGCCGATATAGCTGTCGACGTCCTCGTCGTTGATCGCGATCTGCATGCCCTGTCCGCCCAACACGTAGGACGGGCGCACAAGCACCGGGTAACCGAGGCGGTTCGCTACTTCCTTTGCCTCCTCAGCCGTATATACAGTATCTCCTGCCGGGCGCGGGATGCTGCACTTCTCAAGGATGCGGTCGAACAGCTCTCTGTCCTCCGCCGCATCGACGTTCTCCGCAGAGGTCCCGAGGATCGGGACGCCCATCTTCATCAGCGCCTCGGTCAGCTTGATTGCGGTCTGTCCGCCGAACTGCACGACCGCGCCGTCCGGTTTCTCCAGGCGCACGACGTTCTCCACGTCCTCCGGGGTCAGCGGCTCAAAGTAGAGCTTGTCCGCGATGTCAAAGTCCGTACTCACGGTCTCCGGGTTGTTGTTGATGATGATGGTCTCATAGCCTTCTTTCGCAAACGCCCAGGTGCAGTGCACGGAACAGAAGTCGAACTCGATGCCCTGCCCGATGCGGATCGGGCCGGAGCCCAGCACGAGCACCTTCTTTCTGACAGCCGCTGAAGCCTGATCGCCGCAAGCTGTTTCATTCTTCTTATCCGGCGAATCCACTGTAGCAGCAGAATTTTCTGAGTTGCCAAACGTATACTCATCTCCTGCACCCGCCTCGTCCTCGCTTCCGAACACCGAGTAGTAATACGGCGTCTCGGCCGCGAACTCCGCGGCACAGGTGTCCACCATCTTGTAGGCCGCCGTGATGCCGTTCTCATAGCGCAGCTGTTTGATCTCGGCCTCCGTGCGCCCGGTCAGCCGCGCGATCACGTTGTCCGGGAACTCGATGCGCTTCGCCTCCTTCAAGAGCTTCTCGGTCAGCTCCTGCGTCTTCAGCGCCTGCTCCATCTCTACCAAGATCGCCAACTTGTCAATGAACCAGTTGTCGATCATCGTGATCTCATGGATCTTGTCGTAGGGAACGCCCCTGCGAAGCGCCTCGGCGATCACCCAGATCCGACGGTCATCCACGCGCGCGAGCTGCTGCATCAGCTCCTCCTCATTCAGTTCCGAAAAATCGTAGGACAGCAGGCAGTCGACATGCTGCTCCAGCGAGCGGATCGCCTTCATCAGAGCGCCCTCGAAATTGTCGCAGATGCTCATGACCTCTCCGGTCGCCTTCATCTGCGTCGTCAGCTTCCGGCTTGCGCTGATAAATTTGTCGAACGGCAGGCGCGGCATCTTCACAACGCAGTAGTCGAGCATCGGCTCGAAGCTCGCGTAGGTCTTGCCCGTGATCGCGTTTTTGATCTCGTCGAGCGTGTAGCCGAGCGCGATCTTCGCCGCCACCTTCGCGATCGGATAACCGGTCGCCTTGGACGCCAGCGCCGAGGAACGGCTCACGCGCGGGTTCACCTCGATGACGCAGTATTCAAAGCTCGTCGGGTGCAGCGCGAACTGGACGTTGCAGCCGCCCGTGATGTTCAGCTCCGTGATGATGTTCAGCGCGGAGGTACGCAGCATCTGGTACTCCTTGTCGCCCAGCGTCTGGGATGGGGCGACGACGATGCTGTCGCCGGTGTGCACGCCGACCGGATCGATGTTTTCCATGTTGCAGACCGTGATGACGTTGCCCGCGCTGTCGCGCATCACCTCGTACTCAATCTCCTTCCAGCCCGCGATGCAGCGCTCCACAAGCACCTGCCCGACGCGGCTTAGGCGCAGACCGTTCTCCAGTATCTCGACGAGCTCGTGGTGGTCGTGCGCGATGCCGCCGCCGCTGCCGCCGAGCGTGTAGGCCGGGCGCAGCACGACCGGAAAGCCGATCGTCCGCGTGAACGCCACGCCCTCTTCGATGCTCTCCACGACCTTCGACGGAGCGACCGGCTCGCCGATCTTCTCCATCGTGCTCTTAAACTCCAGACGATCCTCGGCCTTCTTGATCGTCTCCGAGGTCGTCCCGATCAGCTTCACATCGTGTTCTTTCAGAAAACCTCGCTCCTCCAGCTCCATCGCGAGGTTCAGCCCCGCCTGCCCTCCGAGCGTCGGGAGCACGCTGTCCGGCCGCTCTTTTAAAATCAGCTGCTCGACCACCTCGACGGTCAGCGGCTCGATGTAGACCTTATCCGCGATGTCCTTGTCCGTCATGATCGTCGCCGGGTTCGAATTCAGGAGGACGACCTCGATCCCCTCTTCTTTCAGGGAGCGGCATGCCTGTGTCCCGGCGTAGTCGAACTCCGCCGCCTGGCCGATCACGATCGGACCGGAGCCGATGACGAGTACCTTTTTGATCTGTGGATTCTTCGGCATTATCTCTCCACCTCCATCATCTTCATAAAGCGGTCAAACAGGTATCCCGAATCCAGCGGGCCGGGGCAGGCCTCCGGATGGTACTGCACCGTGAAAATGTTCTTGTTCGTGTAGGCCAGCCCCTCGTTCGTCCCGTCGTTGACATTCTCAAACGCCGGGACCGCGACCGCCGGGTCGAGCTTGTCCGTGTCCACCACATAGCCGTGGTTCTGTGAGGAAATGTACACGCGCCCCGTGGACAGGTCGCGCACCGGATGGTTGCCGCCGCGGTGTCCGTATTTCATCTTGTGCGTGTCGGCGCCGTTCGCGAGCGCCATGAGCTGGTGCCCGAGGCAGATCGCGAAGATCGGCACATTCGAATCGTACAGCTTTTTGATCTCAGCGATGATCGAAGCGCACTCCTTCGGGTCGCCCGGTCCGTTCGAGAGCATGATGCCGTCCGGCTTCGCCGCGAGGATCTCCGCCGCCGGGGTAAGCGCCGGGTAGACCGTTACCTCGCAGCCGCGCGCGTTCAGGCTGCGCGCGATGTTGCGCTTTGCGCCAAGGTCTAAAAGAGCGACCTTCGGGCCGTCCCCCGCAAGCACATATTTCTCTTTGCAGCTGACTTTCTCTACTTCTTTGCCGGTCTTGTAAGCGGCTATGCGCGGCAGGAGCTCGTCCAGCGAATAGTTCTCATTCGTCGTGATACAGCCGTTCATCGTCCCTTTCTCTCGCAGGATCTTGGTCAGCGCGCGGGTGTCGATGCCCGCGATGCCCGGGATGTCATATTTCAGCAGGAAGTTCTGTATCGTGTCCTCCGAGCGGAAATTGCTCGGCATGCGGGACAGTTCGCGCACAAGAAAGGCATCCAGCCAGGGACGATCCGATTCCATGTCCTCGTAGCAGATGCCATAATTTCCAATCAACGGATAAGTCATTACCACCGCCTGTCCCGAATAAGACGGGTCGGTCAATACCTCCAGATAACCGGTCATCGACGTGTTGAAAACGATCTCGCTGATCACCTCACGCGCCGCGCCGATACTCTGTCCGGTGAAAACCGTGCCGTCTTCCAGAATCAAGAATGCTTTCATACTTTTCCGGCTCCTTTCTCACTATGTCTTTGCATGAAACGCGCCGCACGAAAGCGGCACTCGTCAATTCAATCCTCAAATTGCTAAGATTCTACCATATCACAGCGCAGATTTCAACAGGTTTCCCCGTATAATTATGGAATATTTTTCATGTCCCTTCTTTGCATTTGTATATCTCATAACATTAATTAGTGAATCATTTATTGATTAATACAAATTTTATGATATAATTATGTTGTTACTGCCCCTATACTGGTAACAGAAAGGAGGTGGTGCAATGGACAGTTTAATAGCGTTTTATATCGCTGTTATGGGTGCTATAGTAAGTTACTATATCATCAAATGGTTGGATAGCGATCGATAAACAGCAGCCTCGGCTCGGTCCACCGTAAACGGACAAGAAAATCCCGGAGAGTAGCAGTCTCCGGGATTTTCGCGTTTCATGTCTTGGACATTTTAACAGCGTTTTGAAACAAAATCATTGTAGCACAGCCAGACAGAAACTACAACCATCTTTTTATAATTTAAGAATTTCTTCTTTTACAGGCTGTTCAGCCCTTTCAGCATATTCTCAAGCATGTCCGCATCCGCGTCCTGGCCCGCGAAGCTCATCACGCCGCGCAGGGGCATGTACTGCATCATCGCCATGCCCATCTCGTCGGACACGGCCTCGGAAGCAGCTTCCGAATCTCCTCCGCCCCCGCCGAAGACCTGACGGAAGCCGTCGAGGATCGTCTGGATCACTTTCTGCGCGTCCGGGTCTGCCATGATATCCATAAAGATGGAGTCTTTCGTGTAGTGCTTTTTCAGCTTCACCGTACTCTGCACCGTGACAGTGCCGCAGACATCAATCGCGCGGGACGACTGCCCGACCTCGATCGTGAACTCGCCGGTCTCCACGTGCCAGTCTTTCAGTTCCGTGTTCCAGTAGGCAAACGCGCGCTTGTCAAGCGTGAACGTCACATCCTTGCTCTCGCCCGGCTGCAGCTCGATCTTCTCAAAGCCTTTCAGCTCGCGCACCGGACGCAGGACCGTGCTCTCCTTGTCGCCCACGTACAGCTGCACAACGGTCTTGCCGGCGCGGTTGCCCGTGTTCGTCGCGGTGACAGTGACGGTCAGGGTATCCTGATCCGTGATCTCGCTCTTGCTCAGACGCAGATTCGAGTATGCGAAGGTCGTGTAGCTTAAGCCGTGCCCGAACGGGAACAGAACGTCCATTTTCTTCTTATCGTAATAGCGGTAGCCGACGAAAACGCCCTCGCGGTAGTCCGCCGTATCACCCTCGCCGCCGTAGAACAGATAGGACGGATTGTCCTCCAGCTTCAGCGGGAAGGTCTCCGCCAGATGCCCGCATGGATTCGCGTCGCCAAAGAGCACATGCACCGTGGCGAGTCCGACTGCCTGGCCGCCCAGGTACGCTTCGAGAACCGCGCTCACCTTGTCGATCCACGGCATCTCCACCGGAGAACCGTTGTGCAGCACGACCACCGTATTCGGATTGGCCGCCGCGACCGCCGCGATCAGCTTGTTCTGGCTCGCCGGAAGCGACATGTGCGTTCGATCATAGCCCTCGGACTCATAGGAATCCGGAAGGCCCGCAAACACCACGGCCACCTTCGCCGCCTTTGCCGCCGCCACCGCCTCCGCGATCATCGCGTCGGTCGCATCGTCCTGCGCGACGCTGTAACCCTGCGCGTAAGTCATGTTCAGGCCCTTCGCCGCCTCCAGCGCGGACGTCGTTCTGAAGCAGTTGATATGGCTGGAACCGCCGCCCTGGAAGCGCGGTTTTTCCGCAAACTCACCGATGAACGCCACCGCGTCCTCCTTCGCGAGCGGCAGGACGCCGTCGTTCTTCAGCAGAACCATACACTCCTCCGCAATCTTCGCGGAAAGAAGGTGATCCGCCTCTTTATCCCACTCGGTCTCGGGCTTCGCGTTCTTCAGGTACCGCTCGTTGATCGTCAGGATCCGCTCCACAGCCTGGTCCACCAGCGCCTCGTCGAGCTTTCCCGCGCGGACTGCCTCGACGATCTTCTTGTCGTTGACTCCGCCGGAAGACGGCATCTCGAGGTCAAGTCCGGCCTCAATGCCCTCCACGCGCCCGGAGACCGCGCCCCAGTCGCTCATCACATAGCCCTCGAAGCCCCACTCGTCGCGCAGCACCTCGGTCAGAAGCCAATGATTCTCTGAGGCGTAGGTGCCGTTGATGCGGTTGTAAGAGCACATCACCGTCCACGGCTGCGCTTTCTTCACCGCGGTCTCGAACGCCGGGAAATAGATCTCGCGCAGCGTGCGCTCATCCGCGTTGGAGCTTGAGCTCATGCGCCTGTGCTCCTGGTTGTTCGCCGCGAAATGCTTGATCGACGTGCCGACGTTCTGACTCTGCACACCGCCTATGTGCGCCGCCGCCATCTCGCCCGCCAGATACGGATCCTCCGAGAGATACTCGAAGTTCCGCCCGCACAGCGGGGAGCGCTTGATGTTCACGGCCGGCCCGAGGATCACGCTCACCTTCTCATGCTGGCAGCTCGCGCCGAGCGACGCGCCCATGCGCCCGATCAGCTCCCGGTCAAAGGAAGC
Source organism: uncultured Lachnospiraceae bacterium (assembly GCA_947626285.1). Lineage (GTDB taxonomy): Bacteria > Bacillota > Clostridia > Lachnospirales > Lachnospiraceae > Choladousia. The sequence goes on along the minus strand of CANQRR010000060.1, from coordinate 11,410 downwards.
CGCCGTCGCGCAGCCCGCCGGCATGCACACTGCCTTGATGCTGTCGTTGATGCCCAGATGATCCGCCTTGTCGTCCTGCTTGCGCAGGCCGTGAGGCCCGTCTGATACCATGACAGACGGGATGCCCAGACGCTCCACCGGCTTCGTGTGCCAGAAATCCAGCCCGGAGCAAAGCCCCGCCTTCTCCTCCAGCGTCATCTGCGAAATTAATTCCTTTATGCTGCTCATATTCCTTTTCACACAACTCCTTTCCCTGATTTGATTCCGATCAACAGTTACCAAAGGGCAGGGCGTCTCCGGTGAAGACTTGTGATCGTGTTCACTCGGAGATGTTCCTGCCCTTTGCTGTGTCCGAAACAGTCTGAACCCCTACGCCATCAGATCCACCGTGGACAGATCCCACTCCTCGTGGATCTTCGGCACGTCGCTGATAAGACGCTTCGTGTAAGCCGCCTTCGGATTCAGGATCACCTCGTCCGCTTTGCCGTACTCCACAAACTTCCCGTGCTCCATGATGTAGACGGTGTCGGAAATATAATAGGCAAGGCCGATGTCGTGGGTGATGAAGATGACGGTCATGCCGATCTCATCGCGCAGGTTCAGAAGCATGTCGAGGATCGTCGCCCTGGAACACGCGTCGACCATGGAAGTCGGCTCGTCGGCCAGCAGGATCTTCGGCTTCAGCAGGAAGATGCGGGCGATCATCAACCTCTGCATCTGGCCGCCGGAGAGCTCGAACGGATACTTGTTCGTGAGCTCCTTGAACTCAAGGTTCACGAAATGACAGGCCTCCGTCATCATATTGAATTTTTCTTCTTTGGACAGGTTCTTTCCGCCGCGCATATGAATGCAGTCGAGCAGAACCGTGTCGATCTTCTGAAACGTATTGAACGAGGAAAACGGATCCTGGAAGATCGCCTGTATGCCCTTCCAGTACTCCCTCTTTTTCCTGCCGCTGGAGATATCCCTGGGCTTGCCCTGGAAGAAGATCTCCCCCTCCGTCGCGTTGCTCAGGCCCAGCAGCATCTTCGACAGCGTCGTCTTGCCGGAACCGGACTCGCCCACGATGGAGACGAACTCGCCCTCATGGAACTCGAAATCCACATGGTCCACGGCCACGGTCTTCTTGTTTCCGAAACCGAAGATCTTCGTCACGCCCTTGCCGGACAGACAGAGCGGTGCATTGGTAAAGTCTTTCTGTTCACGTACCTGATCACTCATTGCCGTACACCTCCCTCAGTTCGTCCACACCCATCAGACAGCGGTACATCCGATTCTCTTCGAACTCTCTCTCCGGAATCGCGGAATACCGGCACTCGGGCTTCGCGTATTTGCAGCGCGCCGCGAAACGGCAGCCGTCCGGCGGACGCTTCAGGTTTGGCGGAGCGCCCGGGATCGCGGTCAGCTTCTGTCCGCGCGTACCCTCCTCCGGCACCAGAATGGACTTCATCAGACCGTGCGAGTACGGATGAACCGGATCGAACACCATCTGCTCCGCACTCCCCTTCTCCACGAGCTGGCCGGCATACATGACCATGATGTCGTCCGTCACGTTGTACAGAAGCGGAAGCTCGTGCGTGATGAAGAGCATCGACTTGATATAGCCTTTCTCCATCAGCTCGCGCATCATCTTTATGACCATCTTCTGGCTCGTCACGTCCAAGGCCGAGGACGGCTCGTCGGCGATGAGCACTTTCGGGTTCAGAATCGTGGAGACCGCGATGACGGTACGCTGTTTCATACCGCCGGAGAGCTCCACGGCGTGCTTGTTCAACGCCTCAGCCGGGAGTCCCAGCTCCGCGAATCGCTTCTCCGCCATCTCCCGGATCTCTTTCTTGTCTTTCTTCGGATCGTGCGCGTGTACCACGTCCTCGATGAAGCGGATGATCTTCTGCGTCGGATTCAGCGCGTTCATCGCCGCCTGCGGAATGTAGGCGATCTCCGTACCGAGGATCGTCTTGCGCACCGTGTCGGGATCCATGCCGGAAATGTTCTTTCCGTCGATGATGATATCGCCGCTGATATAATGCAGAGGCGCAAAATAGTATCCCATCATGGACAGCGCCAACGTAGACTTGCCGCAGCCGGACTCACCCGCGATGCCGAGGCTCTTGCCCTCCTCGATCGTGAAGGAGACGCCGTCCACCGCGTACACGTCCTCATGGAAACGTGTGATATATTTTGTCTTGAGGTTCTTGACCTCCAACATTGCTTTTCCCATAGTTCCCTCCTTAATCTCGCAGCGTGGGGTTGAACACCTGGTCCAGACCTGTGTTCATCAGGTTCAGCGAGAACGAGATGAGGGTGATCGTCAGGATCACAGGGAAGTAAGCCCACCACGAGCCATTGGTGTGAGCGGAGTAAAGCATCGCCCAGTTCATCATCAGTCCTAAGGTCGGAACCTCAGTCGTCTTCGGCCCGAGGCCCAGAAGACTCAGCTGCGCCTCACTGAGGATACCGGAGGAAACCTGCAGAATAAACGCCATCACTACATAGGACGCAATGTAAGGAAGAATGTCCGTCAGCACGATGCGCACCAGGCTGTGCCCGGACAACTTGCTCAGATTTACATGGTCACGGTTGCGCAAACTGATGACCTGCGAACGCACGCTACGCGCTGTCCAGGTCCAGCTCGTGAAACCGATGACGATCGCCACCACGGCCGCGCCGCGCTGCTCCTGTCCAATCGAATAAGAGATCAGGATCAGCAGGACGAAGCCCGGAATAACCGTAAAGATATTCGTGACAAACATGATGATGTCGTCCAGAAAACCGCCCACATAGCCGGCCAGAAGGCCCAGCGTCAAACCGATCAGCGTCGCCACGATACCCGCGATCAGGCCGATGCGGATCGACGTTCCCGTAGCGCTGACAAGTTCCTTTAACACGTCACGGCCGAAGTTGTCAGTGCCGAGCGGCAGCGTCTTCACATTCGCCACTTCTTTTGTATTCACATAATCCGTATCGAGGATCTTCTTCGTCTCCTCAAGAACACCCTCTTCGTTCGGTTCGGCGATGCTGATGCTGTCGCCGTCGCCGCTTCCCATCTCCTTGAGCGACTTGTCCAGACGCCCGTAGTACAGGATCTTCGCGCGGATCATTCCCTTCGGCTTCGCCGAGGGATCGTAGTACTCATCCCACATCTCGAGCATCTTCTCGGTGTCGTTCGTATCCAGATCGGAGATATCCGCCCCGACTGCCTCGAACCACTCGACCATCGCTGCCTTATCCTCTTCCGAGAGGCTTGTGCCCAGACGCTTTTCGGCCGCGTCCGGCAGGCGGAAAGTCGAGACCGGGGCTTTCGTCGCGTCATAGAGCGACACATAGGTGCCCGGCTTCGCGAACGTACCGACGCCGATCTGCTGCAGCGGATTGCCCGGATTGATCAGCGGGTAAATGATCATCAGCAGCAGGATCGCCACGAAGATGATAAAGCCCGCCACAAACTTGGAGGAATGAAACACCTGACGCAATGTATTTTTCATGGTCGATTCCTCCTTTACTCAAACTGCGCAGCCTTGACGCGCGGGTCAATGAAACCGTAGATGATGTCCAGCAAAAAGGTCATGATCAGAACCATAATCGTGATGATCAGGGTCGTCGCCGAGATCAGCGGATAGTCCGCCGAGGTGACGGCCGAGTACATCGTGCTGCCCAGCCCCGGATAGGAGAAAATGATCTCCGCCACGAGGGCGCCGCCGATCATCGTGCCGATGCTCATCGCCAGGCCGGTCACCTGCGGGAGCATCGCGTTGCGGAACACATAGCCCACGATCTTGCGGTCCTTGATGCCGAGGAAACGGGAGTACTTCACATAGTCCGCGTTCAGCTCGTAGATCGACATGGAACGCATGCCGACCGCCTGACCGCCGATCGAGATGATGACGATCGACCAGAACGGCAGCTGATAGTGCGAGATCACGGACTTGATGAAGTTCCAGCTCAGATGCGGGATCATGTCAAAGGCGTAACCGCCTGAAATCGGCGCGATCTTCAGATACACGCCGAAGATCACGAGCATAATGACCGCCATACCGAACGCCGGGACGTTGCCCAGGAAAAGCGCGACCGGCAGGAGCACCTTGTCGTACCCCTTGCGTATGTAAGCTGCCAACGCGCCCAGGATATTTCCGAGCAGCCACCCCACGAGGATCGCGGGCAGCTGCAGCGCAATGGTCCAGCCGATGGAGCTCGCGATGATATTGCTCACGGAACGCGGATACTGACTGAAGGACAGACCGAAGTTCCCGTGGATCGCGTTCTTGCAGAAGCGGAAGAACTGCTGGATCATCGGCAGGTCCGTTCCGAATTCCTTCTGATAACGTTTGTAGATCTCCGCGACCGCGGAGGCATCACTGTTGCCGCCCGCCAGCTTGCCTGTGATCGACGCCACGGGATCGGCCGGCATCAAACGCGGTAAAATGAAATTCAGGATGACAGCCACTATGAACGTGATCACGAACCAGAGCAGCTTTTTCCCGAAATATTTTCTGTAACCTTTCATGGTAAGTTCCTCCTTGTAAAGTTGCCTTCAAAAGAAGCGGCCATGCTCCGAAGAGCATGGCCACTCCAAAGCTATCGATCAGCCAACTAATTCAAGATTGTACAGAGCTGCGATACCGAAACCGTCGGTGCAGTCTGCCGGAGGAACAAGCACTTCCGTGCCGTCACCCATCGTGTAGGTGCTACCCTCATACGGATAGTTCGTCCATACGGACTCGTTCACCGCGTGGAATACGGAAGGACGATACATCAGGGAGAAGCTCGGAACCTCGGTCAGATAGATCTTCGTCAGCTCTGTGTAGAGGTTCTTCAGCTCAGCCTCATCCGTGGTAAGCGGGATCTGCTTGATCAGAGCGTCCGCTTCCTCGTTCTTGTACTGACCCCAGTTGCCGGACCAGTTGTTCGTAACTCCTACGTAGTCCATGCCCATGAACTGGTTGATACGTGTCCACGGATTGGACGGTGTGGAAGCATCCGGAGACCACATGAAGATCGCGTACTCGGTCTGATCCGGATCCGTGAATACGGTATTGTAAGCATCCGCTTCCGGATAGTAGGTGGTGATCTCAACACCGATCGCCTGTCCGGCCGCAGCTACAAGCTCCATGGAAGCCTGCCAGTCTGTCCAGCCGTTCGGGCAAACCGCGTTCAAGGAGATCTTCTCGCCGTTGTACTCACGCCAGCCGTCGCCGTCGGAGTCCACCAGGCCTGCCTCGTCCAGAAGAGCGATCGCGCCTTCTACGTCGTTGCCGGTCCACTGAAGGTCAGCAACCGCATCGTGATCGTAGAGCGCCTGCTCGCCGTCGGTCGGGTTCATCAGAGATCTCGGAACATCCGCGAAGGTCGGGGACTGGCCCGTCATAGCGTTCGCAATGATGGAATCATAGTCAACCGCGATCGCGATCGCCTTACGAAGAGCGGTGTTCTCAGCGATCACCGGCATGTTCATGTTGAACCATGCAGTCGGCATCGTCAGGCATACGCCGTACGGAGCCTCTTCATAGTAGGTGGAGATCGGAAGCCCATCCTCGAGCCACAGGTTCTGTACGTTACCGATGAACTGCTGGCAAACGTCAACCTCGCCGGCCTTCAGAGCGTTCTCACCTGCCGGGTTGTCCGCGTAGATCGCATGTGCAAGATATTTCGGAACCGGAAGCTTGCCCCACATGGAAGCATCCTGTCCCCAGTAATTGTCGTCGCGTACGAATACGACCTTCTGGTCGTCCGCGAAGTACTTCGTGTACGGGCCGGACCATACGACATCGTCGCCCGGATCGTTCAGGATCGCCGTAGCGTCGCCGCCGTTGCGCTCATAGCAGGTGTCGATCCATGCAGCCTGAGCGATCGGTGTCAGCTCAAGGAAGTCGAGGATCTTCAGCGGGTTCACCGGTGCGCCCTCGTCATTGAGCTTCGCGTTGATCGTAACGCTCTTGCCCTCGCCCTCAACAGACTCGATGTACGGGCCGTAGCTGGAGCCTGTGCCGTTCGCGATCTCCACGCCTACGTCGAAGGTGCGGATAACGTCCTCAGCCGTAACGTCCGTGCCGTCGGACCACTTCGCAGCGTCCTTCAGCGTGAAGGTCAGAGCGGTCATGTCGTCGTTCCATTCGTAGTCATCGTTCGCGAGAAGGCCGTAGAGCTTGCCGTCCAGAACGTTCCACATATAGAGCGTCTCGAACATCACTTCACGCCAGCCTGCGCCTGCTGCGATACCCATTGAGTTGTTCTGGTTCGTGCCGATCGGGTTCCAGCTGTTGACTGCGCCCCACTGCTGGCCTGCGAAATAGAGCGTCTCCTCACGCGGGAGCTCCACGTCGCCCGTGGCCTCGTCGGCGAGCGCCGCTGTGCTGACTACCATGGAAAGGACCATAGCCATCGCCAGAAGCATTGAAATCAGTTTCTTCATTACATATCCTCCTTTATTATGAAATTTTGCGGTCCGCTCCGGGACCAGTAAGTAAATATATAATACAAGTTTTTCGTTTTGTTGTCAATGTGTACAAACAAATTTTTAAAAATAATTGCAAAATAGACAAATTTAACACAAGAAAAGACAAATGTTCACAGACAGAACACACTTTGTTTTCAAAGTACACAAAACGGGGGCATCCCGCCCTCCCCAGTAAATTGTTGACATTACGCAAGGGCTATCTTAAAATGTGAATTGGAAAAATCATATAAAGATAAAGGGATTCAATCTATAAGCTGTATCGTGTACGAAGTACCTGCAAGACATTCATTACTTTGGAGGCAAAATACCTGCAAGACATTCATCACTTTGAAAGCAAAATACCTGCAAGACATTTATTCTATGGAGGTGCGATTATGAAAACGATTTCTTTAAACGGCGCATGGACGCTCGACGTCTCAGGGGACGCTTTCTCTTCTGTTCCCGCGACGGTCCCGGGATCCGTCTATCACGATCTTCTCACTGCCGGGCTCATTCCGGACCCGTTCTACCGGGACAATGAAACGGAAGCCCTGAAGCTCATGGAACACGATTTCACCTACAGCCGCAGCTTTACCGTGGACGAGGCCTTTCTGAAGTCCGACGCGGTCCTGCTGCGCTGCGAGGGTCTGGACACCCTCGCCGACGTGTACATCAACGACCGGCACGCCGGGCACGCCGACAACATGCACCGTACTTGGGAATTCGATGTCCGCTCGCTTCTGCGGCCCGGCGAAAACACGATCCGGGTGCAGTTTGCCTCCCCGACGAAATATATTAAGGAAGCTTACGCCGAATCCCGCGCGGACGGCACCACAGACGCGATGGTCGGTTTCCCGCACATCCGCAAGGCGCACTGCATGTTCGGCTGGGACTGGGGTCCCCGCCTGCCCGACGCCGGCATCTGGCGTCCGATCTCTCTGCTTTCCGTAAGCACGGCGCGCATCCGTGACGTGCTGGTGCTGCAACACCACGAGAACGGCAAGGTCTCCCTGGAAATATGCACGCACTTGGACCGCCTGACCGACGATCCGATCGGCGTCTATGTGACAGTCACCGCCCCGGACGGGACGGTGCTAAACGGCAAGAGTTCGCACTGCACGATCCCGATACCGGATCCGCAGCTCTGGTGGCCGGTCGGCCTCGGCAAACAGCCGCTCTACAAAGTCCACGTCGGGCTGGACGGCGAAGGACATCGGCTGGACGAATGGGAGGGACGCGTCGGTCTGCGCACGATGACCGTAGAGCGCAAAAAGGACGAGTGGGGCGAATCGTTTGCCCACTGTGTAAACGGCGTCTCTGTGTTCGCGATGGGCGCGGACTACATACCGGAGGATAACCTCCTGCCCCGCGTCACGCCGGAGCGCACGCGCCGTCTTCTGGAGAACGCGAAAGCCGCGAACATGAACTGCATCCGCGTCTGGGGCGGCGGCTACTATCCGGAAGATTCTTTCTACGATATCTGCGACGAGCTGGGCCTGCTGGTCTGGCAGGACTTCATGTTTGCCTGCGCCGTGTACGATCTCACGGACGCGTTTGAGGCGAATATCACCGCCGAATTCATCGACAACATCCGGCGACTGCGCCATCATCCGTCGCTCGCGCTCTGGTGCGGCAACAACGAGATGGAGCAGTTCGTCTCGGAAGGCGAATGGGTGTCCTCAAAGCGCCAGGTGGCGGATTACATCAAGATGTACGAATATATCATCCCGAAGGTGTTGAAGGTCGAGGACCCGCAGGCGTTCTACTGGCCCGCGAGCCCGAGCAGCGGCGGCAGCTTCGACGACCCGCGCGATCCGTCCCGGGGCGACGTCCACTACTGGGATGTCTGGCACGGACTGAAGCCTTTCACGGATTATCGCAATTACCTGTTCCGCTATGTCTCGGAATTCGGCTTCCAGTCGTTCCCCTGCATGGCGACCATCGAGAGCTTCACCGCGCCGGAGGACCGCAACGTCTTCTCCTACATTATGGAAAAACACCAGCGCAATGCCTCGGCAAACGGGCGCATCGTGTCCTACCTCTCCCAGATGTACCTCTATCCGGGCGATCTGGACAAACTGGTCTACGCATCCCAGCTGCTGCAGGCACAGGCCATGCAGTACGGCGTCGAGCACTGGAGGAGACACCGCGGCTGCTGCATGGGCGCAGTCATCTGGCAGCTCAACGACTGCTGGCCGGTGGCGAGCTGGTCGAGCATCGACTACTTCGGACGCTGGAAGGCGCTGCACTACTACGCGAAGCGCTTCTTCGCGCCGGTACTGATCTCCTGTAAGGAAGAGGGCGTGCTGAGTCAGGACACGAATGTGAACGCGGAACCGTATGATCTGAAAAAGAGCGCGCAGCTGAACGTGAGCAACGAGACGATGCAGACCTTCTCCGGCAAGGCGCACTGGGCGCTGCGCCGCGCGGACGCCACCGTGATCGAGGAGGGCGTGTTTGATGTGGAAGTCCCGACTCTCTCCGCCGTGTGGCTGCCGGAGCAGGATTTCTCCGATCAGGAGACTTACGGCTGCTACTATTCCTATGAGTTGACAAACCGGGACGGAGCGACCGTCGGCGAGGGCACGGTGCTCTTCTGCGCTCCGAAACATTTCCGTTTCCTCGACCCGGCGCTTACCGCGCACATCGAGGGCAACGAGATCGTCGTCACGGCGAAAGCCTACGCCCGCAGCGTGGAGATCCAGTGCGGACCGGACGTCGTTCTTTCAGATAATTATTTCGACATGAACGCGGGGACACGCCGCGTGCGTATCGTGCGCGGGACGCCCGGGAACGTGACCGCAAGGAGTGTATACGACATTCGATAATCCGTGTTTAATGAACTATATGTAATTTATCCGGACGGAGCCGCACGGTACCCTTCCTTGGAACTTTCCCGGCAAAACTGTAGATACATGTTGGGAAACGGAAGATTTTCTTTTTTCAGTTTGTGCCGGAAAAGTTCCGGAAATCCCTGCGGTTCCTGTCTACGGCTGCGATACACGATTCACTGCCTTCCGCCATAAGTGCATTTCAAGCGGAAATGGACAGCCCGTGCAGTGGGTTGCAATGCCTAAGGTAAACCGTAGAGGTCCGCCGGTACTTAGCGAATGCGCAGCATGAGCTTAGTTCCGCTGCGTGACCGTAACGAACGGAAGTGCGTTTACCGTGGCATTGACAATCCCTGCAAGGGCGTTCGGTGAAATTCACTAAACACGGATTTCACTCCGCCCGCATATCATATAAGGAAACCCCTTCCCGGAGCGTATCTATGAACAATATCCAAACAGGACGGCGTCTTGCGGTGGCGCAGACCGATCCGACAGACCGCGGCGAACTACAGGTCACGGTACTGTCGGAACAGAATGCGCCCGTCGCGGACGCCGTCGTCGATATTTCCTACACCGGAGATCCGGAGAACATTCTTGAAGAGCTGCGCACCGACGCGAGCGGACGCACCGAGGCCGTCGAGCTCGCCGCGCCGCCAGTCGAGTACAGTCTGCAGCCGTCCGCCAACATGCCGTATGCGGAATACACCCTGCGCGTCACAGCGCCAGACTACGAGCCGGCCGTGGTCAGCGGCGCCGAAGTTCTCAGCGGCGAAGTCTCCCTGCAGGACGTTCATCTACACCGGCTCGCGGAGGGCGAGGGACCGGACGCGATCGTCATTCCGGAGCATGTGCTGTATGGGAGCTACCCGCCCAAGATCGCGGAGGCTGAGATCAAACCGGTAAACGCAAGCGGTGAAATCGTGCTCGACGCGGTCGTTGTCCCTGAATATGTCATCGTTCACGACGGTCCGCCGCGCGACAGCTCCTCCGCGGATCATTACGTGCGCTACCGCGATTACATCAAAAACGTCGCCAGCAGCGAGATCTACGCCACCTGGCCGCGCGAGACGCTCATCGCGAACATTCTCGCCATCCAGTCCTTCACGCTGAACCGGATCTACACCGAGTGGTACCGCAATAAGGGATATCCATTCACAATCACCTCCTCCACCGCCTACGACCAGAAGTGGAGTCCGGGGCGCAACATCTTTCAGAGCATTTCCGATGTGGTGGACGAAGTCTTTCTGAGCTACCTGTCCCGCCCGAACGTACGCCAGCCGATCCTGACCCAGTACTGCGACGGCCAGCGGACCAGCTGTCCGAACTGGCTCTCCCAGTGGGGAAGCGCAGATCTCGGCGAGCGGAATTACGACGCGCTCGCCATCCTCCGCTACTACTACGGCGACTCCATCTACATCAACATCGCTGAGGAAGTCTCGGGCGTCCCGGAATCCTACCCGGGCTACGTGATCAAGACCGGCTCCTCCGGAGCTGCCGTGCTGAAGATCCAGGAACAGCTAAACACGATCTCCGACAGCTACCCGCTGATCCCGAAACTGACGCCGGACGGCATCTTCGGAGAACGCACGCGCGAAGCCGTCCGAACCTTCCAGTCCATCTTCGGCCTGACGCAGGATGGAATCGTCGGTCCGCGCACCTGGTACCGTATCCAGGAGATCTACGTGGCGGTCACGCGCCTTGCGGAAAATGTTGTCTGATCCATACCCGTAAAAGCCTGTCGCTTGTCTTCGCGACAGGCTTCGCGGCAGGCTGTAAAATCCATTTGACAACTCCTTTTTTGTATGCTATAAATATCTGGTGAGTTATCACATAGGGGCTTGGTCAAGTGGTATGACAGGAGTCTCCAAAACTCTTAGTGGGAGTTCGATTCTCTCAGCCCCTGTTTCTCTTATTTGCCCGAAAGCCCGTATTTACGGAGTTTTCGGGCGTTTTCGTTCTCTCGAAAAGCCTAAAGATAATCAAAATGGTAATCCATTTCGTTCGCATGAAATGGACCAGTTTCAGCACAAATCATATCAGGTTCAATCTTGACATAACTGACTTAAGAATATATAACCTGTCTTTGGTATCAGACATTAAAAAATGGCGTTAACCATTGAAAAATGAAAGCTGTTGCAGTAGATTT
>CANQRR010000059.1 GCA_947626285.1 uncultured Lachnospiraceae bacterium | reverse complement strand
GGGGGGGGGGGGTGGGCGCCTACTAGCCTACCATGTTGCCAAGCGAATGATAGATATCGCCGTAAGCCTGGCTGGACTTATTCTCTGTTTCCCTGTTATGGCTGCGGCGACCATTGCCATCTTGGCGGAAGACGGTATGCCAGCCATTTATAAGCAGCGGCGCATTGGAAAAAACGGCGTGCCATTTGACATGTATAAGTTTCGGAGCATGGTCAAGGGTGCGGACACGATCCATGAGCAGATGAGAACGAGATATCATGCAGATGAGGTTTCTTTTAAGCTTAAGAATGACCCAAGGGTCACAAAAGTGGGAAGGATTCTTCGTAAATTTAATATAGACGAAGTCCCACAGCTGATCAATATATTAAAAGGGGAGATGAGTCTTGTCGGACCAAGACCATTGCCGGATTATGAATTTGAAGAAGAGCAGAGACGGTATCGGGACAAATATATAAAACGCTATAGCGTTCCACAGGGACTGACTTGCTTTTGGCAGATTTCGGACCGCTCCAGTAAGGACTTTGAGCAGCGGATGCAGATGGATGTGGACTATGCGCAGAGAAGCTCACTGGCTATAGATATGATCCTTATAATAAAGACGTTTCTGTTTGCGATTACAGGAAAAGCGGCTTATTAGGGAGGAGACAGAGGTGCCTAGTTAAGATGGCAGTTTTAATCTGTGGCAGGGCAGGGTATATCGGCTCTCATGTGGATGAACAATTGCCCCTTACGGCTTTACGAAATTGGCAGTGGAGCGTATTTTGAAGGATTACCACAAGGCATACGGACTGGAATATGTGGTGCTGCGCTACTTCAATGCGGCTGGGGCTGACCCGGACGGGGAGATCGGGGAGAGCCATGACCCGGAGACACATCTGATTCCGCTGGTATTGGATGCTACGGCAGGAAAACGACCGGATATTAAGATCTTCGGCAATGATTACCCTACGCGCGATGGCACGTGTATTCGTGATTACATCCATGTGACGGACCTGGCGCAGGCGCATCTGCTGGCTTTGCGGTATCTGGAAAACGGAGGGAAAGGCGACTGTTTCAATCTCGGCAATGAGAAAGGGACTTCCGTTCTGGAAATAGTGGAGGCAGTCAAACACGTCACTGACCGGGACTTTCCCGTCACCCTTGCCCCGCGCCGCACCGGCGATCCAGGGATACTGGTGGGCAGCAGTGAAAAAGCCAGAACAGCATTAGGTTGGGAACCGCAGTTCACAGATATAGAGACTATTGTGCGCCATGCGTGGAAATGGCATCAGAAACGGAATAGGGAGTTTGTATGAGCAGATTGTCTATTGTGGTTCCGGTTTACAACGCTGCCCCCTATCTTGAAACGTGTATTAGAAACCTTTTAGCACAGACCTATTCGGATTGGGAGGCAATCTTTGTAGACGATGGATCTACTGACGGAAGTGATCAATTACTAGACGAGCTGACAGACGGGGAATCACGGTTCCATGTCATTCACCAAAAGAATGGCGGCACGGCAAGGGCAAGAAACGCCGGGCTGGACAGAGTTTCTGGGAAATATGTCACTTTCATGGACGCAGATGATGAACTGAACTGTGAAATGTATGAACGGCTTGTTCAACTGATGGATTCCACGGGTGTGGATATGGGCGTTTGCGGTTATTATTTCAAGATCGAAGGAGCAGATGGGAAAAGCACATATTTGGAAGAAAAATCATATCCGTCCTGTGTCTTGAAAGACTGGAACCAGATTAGCCAACAGATTATTGCTCTTTGGGATGCGGATATGATGAGTAATGTCTGGAATAAAATCTACCGAATGGAAGTGATCGTATCCAGGCATCTGCGCTACCGGGACGGTCATGTATACACCGAGGATCGAGTTTTTAACCGACAGTTTCTGGAAAATTGTGGGAGCTTAGCGGTAACACAGGACTGCCTGTATTATTATGTCCGGGAACGGGCGGGATCGACGACCGAGAAGTATCGGGATGACGCTTTTTCTATCCGCCACAAGGAATACGTGGAGTTTCAGACGCACTTTAAGAAACTTCATATTTGGGATGAAGTCTCACGGGAATATGTTTGCCGGGAGTTTACGGAACGGATTGCTGGATGTATTGAAAATGTATTCCATGCCGAAAGAGAACTCTCAGGGAAGGAAAAACGGGAACGGATCCGTAAGATGATCAGCCATCTGGATGTCCGGGAAGCGGTATCCGGCGCAAAGTGCCGGAGCAGGAAAATGCGATTGCTGGTCTTTCCAATCAAGCGTCAAAATGTACTGCTGACGTACGTCACCTATGGTCTTGTATATAAAGTGCGGAGAGTCAGTCCGGAGCTGTTTCATAGATTAAAAGGTTGCAGATAGTTGCCAGATAGGAGAAAACACAGGATGAAAGTATTTTTTGTAAACCCTCCCTTCAAGTCGCAATATGGTAAGTTTTCCAGAGAACAGCGCAGCCCGGCTATTACAAAGAGCGGATGTTTTTACTATCCATTGTGGTTGATTTATGCGGCAGCCAGGATTGAACGGAAAGAAGGCTTTGAGGTTGAATTTATTGACGCACCGGCAAAGCAGATGGAAAAGAATCATTGCCTTGAATTGGTCGAGCAGAAAGGCGCGGGGACAAAACTATTCGTGGTGGACTCCACGACACCTTCCATCTATGAGGATGTTGCCTTTGCCGCAGAACTGAAAACCCGCTTTCCGGAGGCAATTGTTGTCCTGGTAGGGACCCATGTGTCTACTCTGCCGGAGGAAACGCTGTCGCTTAATGACCAAATAGATGCGGTGGCACGTCGGGAATACGACCTGATTGTGGAAGAATTGGCGGAAGCAATCCGCAGGGGAGCGAACTGGAGGCAGGTACGGGGCATCACTTTCCGGGACGAAAACGGTCAGATTCACAGCAATGAGGATATGCCTTATCTGACCGATATGGATGATGTTCCGTTTGCGGCGGAATTTATCAAGAAACATCTGGATGTATATGACTATTTCAACCCTACGGCGATATATCCGGAGATTCAGATATTTACCGGGCGAGGCTGCCCTTTCCATTGCTATTTTTGCTTGTACCCACAAACAATGCATGGACATACTTATCGTTTCCGCAGTCCGAAGAATGTGGTCGCTGAATTTGAATACATTGCTGAAAACTTTCCGGAGGTAAAGGAAGTCATCATCGAGGATGACACCTTTACTGCAAATAAAGACCGGGTGTTGGAGGTGTGCAGGCTTCTGATTGAAAAAGGGCTGAACAAAAAGCTGCAGTGGATGGCAAACGCGAGGGTAACGCTTGACTATGAGACCATGGTGCAGATGAAAAAAGCGGGATGCCGTCTTCTCCTGCCCGGCTTTGAGAGCGGCAACCAGACTATTTTGAACAATATCAAAAAGGGTACGAAAGTCGAGCAGTTCAAGCCCTTTGTTGATAACGCCCGCAAAGCAGGTATGCAGGTACATGGGTGTTTTATCTTCGGTAATAAAGGCGAGACACGGGAGACGATGAAGGAGACCTTAAAGGTTGCCTTGACCCTCAAACTGGATACAGCGCAATTCTATCCGCTGATGCCGTTCCCCGGGACAGAGGCTTATGACTGGGCGGTTGCGCAAGGTTATCTGAGTGGAAAATATACCGATTATTTGCAGGAAGACGGAAACCACAATACCAGCATGCATGTGGATGACATATCCGCACAGGAGCTAGTGGATTTCTGCAACTATTGCCGAAGGAAGTTTTATATGCGTCCGTGGTATATCGGACACCGCATCTGGATGGGGCTAAAAGACCCGGAGGATCTGAAAAGGGCACTAAAATCCTTTGGACGATTCAGGGAGTTTCTATTTAAGAGGGCTGCAACATGAAAAAATATGACTATTTGATTGTTGGCGCGGGGCTTTATGGCGCGGTGTTTGCCGAACGTATGACGAGTGTAGGAAAAAAGTGCCTGGTGATTGATAAACGCCCGCACATCGCAGGGAACGTATATACCCATGAGGTAGAAGGCATTCAGGTACATCAGTACGGACCTCATACGTTCCATACCAACGATTCGGAAGTTTGGGAGTACCTGAATCGGTTTACGAAGTTCAACCGATACACCTGCATGACAATTGCCAACTACCATGGAGAGATTTACTCCCTCCCCTTCAATATGTACACCTTCAACAAGATGTGGGGTGTCAAAACGCCGGATGAGGCGATGAAAAAGATTGAGGAGCAGCGGCAGGTTATGGGAATCACTGAGCCGAGGAATCTGGAGGAACAGGCGATTTCTCTGGTGGGTGTGGATATCTACGAAAAGCTGGTGAAAGGCTACACCGAGAAGCAGTGGGGACGCTTATGTAGGGATTTGCCCCCATTTATTATCAAGCGGTTGCCGGTGCGATTCACCTATGATAACAACTATTTCAATGCACTTTATCAGGGCATTCCTATAGGCGGTTATACCCAGATGGTCGCAAATATGCTGAAAGGCATTGAGGTGAGGCTGGGTGTTGGCTATCTGGAGCACAAAGCTGAATTGGATAATCTTGCGGATAAGGTGTTATTTACTGGTCCTATTGACGCCTACTTTGACTATCAGCTGGGAAGCCTGGAATACCGATCAGTGCGTTTCGAGACGGAGACGCTGGATATCCCGAATTATCAGGGGAATCCTGTGGTGAATTATACCGATAGGGAAACACCTTATACCCGGATCATCGAGCATAAGTGGTTCGAGTTTGGCAAAGACGCGGAGGGTAATGATCTGCCGAAGACCGTAATCAGCCGGGAATTCAGCACGGAGTGGAAACCGGGTGACGAACCGTATTATCCGGTGAATGATGAGAAAAATCAGGAACTGTATGCCAACTATCGCGCCCTTGCAGAGCGAATTCCCAACGTCCTGTTTGGTGGGCGTTTGGGGGAATATAAGTATTATGACATGGATCAGGTTGTTAAAGCAGCGTTGCAGACAGCCGCGCGGACACTGTAACGAGTGGGTGTTCTCAAAATGAGAACAGCAGAGACGAGGAAACAAAGTCTTGCTGATTTCTAAGAAAGGTGGATATCGTGGAGAAAATTCACGTTTT
This sequence comes from uncultured Lachnospiraceae bacterium, assembly GCA_947626285.1. Classification (GTDB taxonomy): domain Bacteria; phylum Bacillota; class Clostridia; order Lachnospirales; family Lachnospiraceae; genus Choladousia. The sequence continues at coordinate 15,974 of CANQRR010000059.1, read as the reverse complement.
GGAATATACAGAAAGATGGGGGACAGGAGGGGTTGAAGCCTACATAGCAAATTTGGTATATGGGTTGGATTCGAAAAAGTTTGATGTTTCGGTTTTGACTGCGCAGAGAGAATCTGATTTGTATGATGAGAAAGTGTCGTGCGGCAATGAGAAAGAAGGTTCAGCTGTCCATATATTGATATCAGAAGCTACATTTGACCCTATCAAGCGAGTTATAGGGACATTTCCACTCTTTAAGAAATATATTCAAGATAGTCCATGTGATGTTTTGCATTTGCATATCAGCCAAGGTATGGCACTTCGATACGCTAAAATCGCAAAACAAAATGGTGTAAAACTTGTGATAGCGCAGAGCCATAACAGCAGATTTGGTAACAAGCATTTCCTAATTAAATGGATTGCTCATCAATATGGGAAATACGCATACAGGTCTTATGTGGATATTCGTTTGGCATGTTCTTATGAAGCTGCAAGGTGGCTATTTGCTCGAAAGGATTTAGATTCTGTGACGGTTTGCAATTATTTGGTTGATGTTGACCGATTCCGCTTTTCGATTTCAGACCGAAACGCTTTGAGAGAAAAATATGGACTGACAAATGAGAAGGTGTATTTAACAGTAGGAAGGATCCATTATCAGAAAAATCCAAAATTTCTCTTGGAAATTTTTAATCAGCTTACAAAAATCGACCCTAACAGTCGACTTGTTTGGATTGGAACAGGAGAAAAAAGTGATGAGATTTATCACCTTTCTGAACGTTGGGGAGTATTGACCAAAATTATTTTTATTGAGAGCACGTTAGAAATTGAGAAGTATATGAGTATGGCTGATGTATTTTTACTCCCGTCACTTTACGAAGGGAATCCAATCGTTGTGACGGAGGCTCAAGCATCAGGTTTGCCCTGTTACTTATCTAATGCAGTTACTTTGCAAGCAAAATTATTGTCTACAACGGAATACATTTCGTTAAGTGAATCTTCGGATTTTTGGGCACAAGCTATTCTTGCAGGACACTTGGCAACTGATAATGAGCGAATAAGGGCTGCAGAGGTAGTCCGCGAGAGAGGTTATAGCATTTCAAAGCAAATTTGCGATATGGAAAGGATGTATTGCGATGAAAGCTATTAATGAAACTATAGGAGATTTACCCGATGAAAACCTATTACATAGTGAGGAAATCGAAGAGGTTTACAGACTTCAACAATATGAACTGAATATTCTAAAGGAAGTCGTCGATGTGTGCGACCGATTCAATTTAAAATATTATTTGGCAGAAGGAACTTTGCTTGGAGCAATACGCCACCATGGCTTTATTCCCTGGGATGATGATATAGATGTTTGTATGCCGAGAAATGATTATGAACGTTTCCTTTTGGTCGCTCCAAAAGCATTGCCCGCTCATCTTTTTATTAAAAATATACACTATGAAAAAGATGATGAGAAAAATATTACTCTGACAACGCGTATTATGGATCATCGTTATGAGGTATTTATTACAGAAGTTTTGGGGTTTCCTTCTCGAGAGCATGTATTAATTGATATATTGCCGCTTGATGGCATCCCATCAAATTACATTTTTCGCCGCCTCCATTTTGTGCGTTTTTTTGTAAGGCATAAGATGTTTCGATGTTCACAATTTCATATTGTTGACAAAAGTAAGCTGTCAAGTTGGTGGAAAAAGGCCGGTTTATCATTGGTAAAAAAGGCACATATGGACAGGATGAACACAAAGAGATTAGCTATATGGTGTGACAGACTGCTTCAGAAATATTCGTTTGCTACATCAGATCTTAGTATGAATTTTCTTTCGGAATATAAAAAGAAGACAATTTTTCCGTGTTCATATTACGGTAATGGGCGCATGGTTCCATTTGAAGATGCGGTTTTTCGTATTCCAGATAAAGCTGAAAAGATATTAGAGCAGGAGTATGGGGATTATATGACACCGCCACCATTGGAAGAAAGAAAGCCAAAGCATAATATCATGCTGATTAATTAGTATCCACTCCGGCTAGATGATAGAAAGTATCAATCGAACGATAATAACTATATGTACCTGAATAATAGGAGAAGACAGAGGAGAATCTTAATGGAAAAGATTTCAGTCATTATACCAGTATATAAAGTAGAGCCATATCTCAGAAAATGTATGGATAGTGTAGTGAACCAAACATACACGAATTTGGAAATAATCGCTATAGACGATGGTTCTCCAGATAATTGTGGAACAATTCTTGATGAATATGCAGTAAATGATGACCGGATTAAAATTATCCATAAAGAAAATGGAGGATTGACCAGGGCATGGATGGATGGGATTAAAGTAGCAACGGGTGATTGGATAGCATTCGTTGATTCTGATGACTGGCTTGAGATTGACTATTTTGAGAAAAGCATCGAATCCATTTTTGGTGACGATCCAGATATATTACAGATGGGGAAGTTCATCGAGGAATTTTCAGAAAAATCAATTACTCGATTTAATTTTCCTACTGATTTTTTTCACATTAACATCGAAACCGATAAAGACTATCTGATGGCACGTGTGATTGCCTCTGAAAGAAAAGACGGTCAGAAGTATAATGCGTTCCCATATGTTTGGGCAAAATTATACAAAGCTTCCTTTATAAGATCTGAGAGATTATCATTTGACCCATCTATCCGTGCCGGGTTAGGATGCGATGGTTTATTTAACTTTGAAGCGTTTGGGAAAGCAAAATCAGTTAAAGGTTGTTTATATGGTGGATATCATTATCGCCGGACAACAGAATCGGGAACGCTCCGTTATGGTCCAGACCGCCCAGTTGCAGTTTATTACATTCTCGAAAGATTATACAGTATGAGGCTAATGTATGGTAACTCGCCACTAATTATAAAGGCAATCGAAGCCTATGCTTGTGCGCAAATTCTATTAATGATGGCAACCTGTTATTTCCATCCAGAGAATCGGAAACCCTATCCGGAGATTGCATCTGAAATAAGGATGATGAAACATAGAAAACTATACCACGATGCTTTTTTTTCAAAGAACAATCCATTCCTGACATGGAAACAAAAGTTGTTCAATCTCGCACTCCGTTCGCCTTTTGTATGGCCTCTTAAGATTGCAATATTGTTTTACTCTCATTAGTCGGGTTTGAATATTTTAGTCTTCAAATGGATGAGCACATTTTTAGAAGATTGTGCTTTTATAGAAAGATTAGGAAAGGAGCAGAGATTTATGAAAGCACTCATCCTAAATTCGGGACTTGGCAGCCGCATGGGTGTGCTGACAGCCGAGCAGCCCAAATGTATGACGGAGATTTCACATAATGAGACGATTCTAAGCCGTCAGTTGAGAATGCTTTCGGAGGCGGGCATAACGGATGTCATAATAACTACGGGACAGTTTGATAGCATATTGGTGAGTTACTGCCAAAGTCTTGAACTTCCATTACATTTTACTTTTGTGAAGAATCCGCAGTTTTGGGAAACAAATTATATTTTCTCGATTTACTGCGCAAGATCCTATCTTCATGATGACCTAATTCTGATACATGGGGATCTTGTATTTGAGAACGCTGTGTTTGACGAAGTATTATCTGTCCCCGGGAGCTGCATGACGGTGAGCACCACCATTCCGCTTCCGGAGAAAGATTTCAAGGCGATTGTTAAGGACGGGACAATTCGGAAGGTTGGTGTCGAGTTTTTTAATGAGGCGTTGGCTGCCCAGCCTCTTTATAAACTGATGCGGGATGATTGGGAGATTTGGCTCGAACGGATTGTAGATTTCTGTGAAAATGGGCGTGTCTCATGTTTTGCAGAAAGCGCTCTAAATGAGATATCTGCCCAGTGCTATATTATTGCATTGGATGTGATGGACAAGTTGTGTGCAGAGATTGACGATTCGCAGGATCTGGCGGTCGTTTCAGCCAAACTCAGGGAAATTGAGAGTCGCACTGTATATATGTGTTTCTCAACGGATATTCTTCACAGCGGTCATACAGGCATCATAAAAAAAGCTGCCCGCTTGGGCAAGTTGACAGTTGGGGTCCTGTCTGACGAAGCGGTGGTTAGCTATAAGCGCTTTCCTCTACTTCCCTTTGAAGAAAGGAAAGCGATGTTCCAGAGTCTGAACGGTGTTTATCAGGTTGTAGAGCAAAAGACTCTTAGTTATAGGGATAACATAGAGAGATTCAGACCGGACTATGTAGTCCATGGGGATGACTGGAGGACAGGCATTCAAAAACCTATACGGGACGAGGTGGTCTCTCTTTTGGCAAGTTATGGAGGGCGCCTGGTAGAGTTCCCTTACGCAGGGGATGAGCGATACATCGAGTTGGAAAAACGAACGCTGACCAGTCTGTCAGAACCGGATATGCGCCGTGGGCGTCTTAGAAAAACACTCGCCATGAAGGGCTTATGTACTGCAATGGAAGCACACAGTGGGATTACCGGTCTGATCGTGGAAAATACGATTGTTCAGGAAAATGGAGGCGCTCACCAGTTTGATGCAATCTGGGTTTCCAGCTTGTGCGATTCCACAGCCAAAGGGAAACCGGATATCGAGCTGGTAGATATGACCAGCCGATTTCGAACCATTGACGATATTATGGAAGTCACTTCCAAGCCTATTATATTTGATGGTGATACCGGGGGATTAACCGAGCATTTCGTATATACAGTGCGCACACTGGAGCGCATGGGGGTATCCATGGTAATCATTGAGGATAAGACAGGATTGAAGAAAAACTCATTGTTCGGTACAGATGTAGCGCAAACACAGGACAGTATTGAAAGTTTCAGCGCGAAAATTGCGGCGGGAAAAAAGGCACAGAAGACGAAAGATTTCATGATTTGTGCCCGTATTGAAAGTCTTATCCTGGAAAGAGGGATGGAAGATGCACTGAATAGGGCATATGCATTTACCAAAGCGGGAGCGGATGCCATAATGATCCACAGTCGACGAAGAGATCCCGCAGAAATATTTGAGTTTATTGACCGATTCCGCGAACAGGATGTTTCTACGTACCTCGTAGTGATTCCTACATCGTTCAATATGGTTACGGAGGAGGAGTTCAAGGCTCATGGCGTAAATGTTGTTATCTATGCAAACCAGCTTACGAGGACAGGCTTTCCTGCCATGCAAAATGCGGCAAGGCTTATCCTTACATATCACCGTGCAAAGGAATGTGATGATATCTGTATGCCGATTGCGGATATCATACGGCTGATTCCGGAGGACGTGGGATGAAACAGAAGGTTTTGAGGAATGCCTCTGAACTTGAAAATGAACTGATTTCGGTAGGCTGTAAGAAATTTCTTTTGGTTTGTGGTGGTTTTTATGAATGTTTGGACGTACGAAAACAGATTGAGAAATTTCCGTTTTGTTGCGTAAAGTTCAACCATTTCCAGCCAAATCCACAATACTCTTCTGTTGTGGAGGGAGTGCAGGTATATCGAGAAAGTGGCTGTGATGCGATTCTGGCCATCGGTGGAGGAAGCACTATTGATGTGGCAAAATGTATCAAGCTCTTTGCAAATATGGATGCGGGTCAAAACTTTTTGCAGCAGACTGTTATTCCAAATGACATTCCACTTTTGGTCATGCCTACGACAGCAGGGACGGGGAGTGAGGCGACTCGGTATGCTGTTATTTATCAAAATGGAAAGAAACAGTCGCTAACTCATGACAGCATCATTCCGTCCGTGGTGGTATTGGAGCCGGATGTTCTTAAAAGTTTGTCGGATTATCAACGGAAAACGACATTATTGGATGCATTATGCCATGGTATTGAATCATGGTGGTCAGTGAATTCTACGAAAGAAAGTAGGCGGTATTCCGAACAGGCAATAAAAGACATACTGCTTTACAAAAACGCTTATCTGGACAACAGCGAGGATGGGAATGCCGGTATGCTATGGGCTGCCCACATTGCTGGAAAAGCGATTAACATTGCACAGACTACAGCAGGTCACGCCATGTGTTATAAACTAACAAGCCTATATGGTCTATCACATGGGCATGCGGCAGCGCTTTGTGTTGATGTTCTCTGGCAGTACATGGTGGAACATATAGATGGTTGCATAGACCATCGTGGGAAAGGGTATTTGAAGCAAATAATGGATCGCATTGCTTTAGCCTTTGGCTGTACAAATGTAAATGATGCGTCCCATCTTTTTACGGAGCTTTTGACCTCTTTGAATATGAAAGCACCGGAAATCCGGAAAAGCGACATACCGGAATTAGCAGCATCCGTAAACCCGGAGCGGTTAAGGAACCATCCTTTGGATCTTCCGATGCCTGTGATTCGGATGCTTTACTACAAGATGCTAGATAGGAATGGAATGGTAGAAGATGAAGATTGAAGATTTTGTTACTGAGTTAGGGGCGGATTTTTTTACGGGAGTGCCGGATAGTCAGCTTAAGGCGTTGTGCGATTATCTTATGGTCATATATGGAATAGATCCGTTGCACCATATAGTTGCGGCAAACGAAGGAAACTGCGTTGCGCTTGCTGCCGGTTATCACCTTGCAACCGAAAGAATTCCAGTTGTTTATTTACAGAACAGCGGGGAAGGAAACATTATCAATCCTGTTGCATCCCTGATAAATGAAAAGGTATACGCAATTCCAATGATTTTTGTTATTGGCTGGCGGGGCGAACCCGGAGCACCGGATGAGCCGCAGCATATTTATCAAGGTGAAGTGACACTGAAATTGCTGGATGACATGGGGATCGAACACTTTATCGTTGGAGAAGAAACGACGCGGGAAGATATTTCATGCCGGATGAAGACGTTTCAGGTATCGTTGTCCAAGGGAAAGCAGGTCGCGTTTGTAGTACGAAGAAACGCACTGGAATTCGATGGTAATGTGGCATATTCAAATGGGTATAGCGTAACACGGGAAGAAGCTATCCGGCATATAACGGCGGTTTCTGAGGAAGACATTGTCATTTCTACCACTGGAAAATCCAGCCGTGAGTTATATGAAATTCGAGAGAGCATTGGGCAGGGACATGAAAAAGATTTTCTCACAGTTGGTTCTATGGGGCACAGCAGCTCGGTCGCATTAGGTTTGGCGATACACTGTCCAATGAAAAAGGTATGGTGTATTGACGGCGACGGTGCGCTTCTTATGCACATGGGCGCTATGGCGGTGATTGGAGCCATTAAACCTAAAAACTTTATTCATGTCGTGATAAATAACGGAGCGCATGAGTCAGTGGGCGGCGTACCGACTGTGATTTCCAGAATGGATTTGATGGAGGTTGCAAGAGGATGTGGTTATCCTCATGTATATAGTGTGGATTCTTTATCAGATTTGGATGTGTTGCTCTCGCAAATAAGAGAAACGAAAGAACTTGCTTTTGTGGAAGTTAGGTGTGCGATTGGCGCAAGAAAGGATTTGGGGCGTCCAGTGCAAACGCCTGTGGAAAATAAGAAATTATTTATGGGATATTTGACATGATGCTTTTTACACCATGATGTTGCAGGGCAGAATGCCAGACATTTTATTTTGAGGACATATGGAATGAGGAATATGGTGATAAACCACGAAAAAAAAGGTGAGAAATCACTGTTGCAGAATTATATTTTCAACTTAATTAAGACTCTGAATGGGATTCTCTTTCCCATCATTACGTTTGCCTATTCTGCCCGTATTTTAGGCGTGGATGGAGTTGGGCGGGTCAACTTTGCAAAGTCGGTCATTACTTATTTCACGATGATTGCCATGCTGGGTATGAATTACTACGGTACGCGGGAAGCTGCCAAACGGAGAAACGACAAGGATGAACTCAGCCGATTTTGCTTGGAGATGTTAATAATCAACGGTTGTACTACGCTATTAGCCTACATGTTTTTAGTCATATCTATGTTTGCGATTCCAATGCTGCGAGGATACCGTGATCTACTCTTGATTTGCAGTGTGGCAATTGTCCTGCAGGGTATGGGTATGGAATGGTTATATCAGGCAATGGAGGAATACCGATATATCGCTGTTCGGTCTTTTTTGTTTCAGATTGTAGCGTTGGCTGCGCTATTTATCTTTGTCCAGAATGTTGGGGATGTTATTCCTTATGCGATAATTACGCTCGTTGCATCATCAGGCTCTTATATTCTGAACTTCATCAATGCTCGAAAATACATATACCTCCACCGTCATGTGCGCTATGCGATCAGGAAACACTTAAAACCTCTGCTCTGGCTCTTTGCCATGGCGGTGTCCATTGAACTGTACACGGTTTTAGATACAATCATGTTGGGATTCCTAAAAGGAGACAAAGCGGTTGGATTATATACAGCAGCAATCAAAGTGGAACGGATGGTTAATACATTGCTTGCGTCTGTCGGTGTGGTTTTGATTCCGCGCTTATCCTTTTATATCAGTCAAGGTAAAACAGAAAAAACAGCTGGATTGATTAAGAAAGGGTATAACTATGTTTTTCTCCTTTCTATTCCAGCAGCTGTTGGTCTTTTTATGCTCAGCGATGAAATTATCCTGTTGTTCAGTGGCAGCCAATTTGTCTCAGCGGGTTTTACCATGCGGTTACTGGTTCCCATTGTGATTCTTATTCCTTTTAGCATGATGACAAACCAGCAGACCTTTGTTCCTATGGGGAAAGAAAAACTGATTTTAGTATCAACATCTGTTGGAGCAGTAACGAACCTTATCTTAAACAGCATCTTAATTCCCCGTTATGCGGAGAATGGGGCAGCGGTAGCGACTGTCATTGCGGAAATGGCGGTAGCGGCGGTTTGTCTGATAAATGCCCAACGATTTTTCAATATGAAAAAGTTACTCCGTTCAGTTTGGCTATATTGTCTTGCTGCTGCGGTGATTCCAGTTGTCGTATCGCTGATAAAGCTGATAAAAACACCTTATATTGTTCATATCATACTGGTAATTCCTATATCTGCCATGCTGTACCTTGTTATTCTGCTTCTGCTGGATAATCAGTACGCAAAAGAGGCTGTTCAAATAGTCAGTAAAAAGTTGTCATTGGGAAGGAGAGAAGAGCACGGATGATATACCTTTTGTTCGTTTCTTTATTGGTGCTTTTTGTATTATGCTATCTTTTTTCTGGCAGGGACTTTTTTACTCCTGCGACCGTGCAGATTCTTACTTTCGTAGGTGCAGTCTTTATGTGCATCTATTTCATGCGGTCGCTGGATTGTCCTCATGATTTCCAGTGGGAAACCATCGGTATGATTGTGGGCACGATGGCAATGAGCGCCATCATCGGAATCAGTATCCACTGGCTATTTTCAAAGATTGACATAAGGACTCACACTGCGGAAAGTGTGGAGGTTTCCCCCATTTCGAATGTTGTTTCCTTTTTGGCTCTGGGGATACTTCTTTTTACAATTTTCTGGCTCCTGATTGAAATAAGACGAATCGGAGGGAACAGCGGTAGCTTCTATTCAACTATGAGCCGTTTCCACGCAAAACACATGTATGCTGTGACTGGAGAAAATGTTTTCCCGTGGTTGCTAAATCAATTTGTTGGTTTGATTCATCCTGTGTTCATGTTATACGCATTCAATTTCCTTCGGTTTTGGGAAAATATCAGCCGCAGGGAGAAAACTGTTAATATTGCAATACTATCATTGTGTATTATTGCTTTACTGCTTACTGGTATGCGAACGCCAGTTGTTAATAATTTAGTTAATGCTATTGTTATATTCCATTTGCTCCGCATTCAGAAAAAAGGTGGAAATAAACAATATTCGCTTAAATTCTTTTTTCGCATTGGTATCCTGACGCTCATTATATTGGCAGCGTTTTTCCTAACAAAGAGTTTTGTGGGACGTTCAAGCAGGAACGAGATGCTTAACGTTGCCGATTATCTCGCATATTATACAGGCTCTGGTATTATTGCACTCGACAATTATTTTCGTTATCCGCCTATACAAAATAGTATTTTCGGTAAAATAACATTTTATCAATTAAATAGCTTTTTGATCCATTATGGTTTTATTGATATTGCGCCCTATATGCGGCATGTTGAGTTTCGACCGGTTGGAGCAGGCTTAAAAAATAATGTATATACATTCTTACGAATATACCACTGCGATTTTGGCATTGTTGGTACCTTTGTGTTGCATGGAATTATGATTTTGTTCCTGTCCATTTTCTACGAGTATGTAAAGAAAAAACGTGGAAACATAGGCATCATTGCCTTTGGTATGATGTATTACCCTGTAGTCATGTCGTTTTTTGATGAAAGGTTTTTTTCAAATATTATTAGCATGGACTTTCTGACCAAGCTGATACCATTACTCGTTTTCTATGAACTTCTCATTCGTAAGCGCATCCGACTCAAATTTCGCCGGACTGCACGTGTGCTTTAATTGATTCCTATTCAGAGGGAATCATATACCATTGATTTATAGCCTTGCCCAAATCACTAGAATGGGAAGATTTGTAATAATAATTTGGCTGAGGAGGAGAAAACTACCATGCCACACAAACGAATTTTAGTCACCGGCGGCGCCGGTTTCATCGGCTCCCACCTGTGCGAAACGCTGTTAGAACAGGGCAATGAGGTCATCTGCCTGGACAACCTGTTCACAGGCAGAAAAGAGAATATTTCACATCTGATGGACAACCCCCGTTTTGAGTTCGTCCAACACGACGTGACCGAGCCGATTTATATGGAGTGCGACCAGATCTACAACCTGGCTTGCCCCGCGAGTCCGCCGCACTATCAGCACGATCCGATCAAGACCGCCAAGACAAATGTGCTGGGCGCCCTGCATGTGCTTGGGCTGGCGAAACGCTGCCGCGCGAGGGTTCTGCAGGCGAGCACCAGCGAGGTGTATGGGGACCCGGAGGTGCATCCCCAGCCGGAGGGCTACCGCGGCTACGTGAACCCCCATGGCATACGTTCCTGCTATGACGAGGGGAAACGCATGGCGGAGACACTTTTCTTTGATTATCACAGGCAGCATGGCGTGGACATCAAAGTCGTGCGCATCTTCAATACATACGGGCCGAAGATGAGGCCGGATGACGGGCGTGTCGTCTCAAACTTCATCATGCAGGCTTTGAAGGGGGAGGACGTCACGGTCTACGGGGACGGGAGGCAGACACGCAGCTTTTGCTATGTGAGTGACCTGGTCGATGGGATGACCCGTATGATGGGTAGCCGGGATGGGTTCACAGGGCCGGTGAACCTGGGGAACCCCGGGGAATTTACCATGCTGGAGCTGGCTAAGCTGGTGCTGGACCTGACGGGTTCCAGGTCAAAGCTTGTATATAAGCCCCTGCCGCAGGACGACCCCGCCCAGCGCAGGCCGGTCATTGACCTGGCAGGGAGGGAGCTGGGCTGGGAACCGACGGTCCCGCTGGAGGATGGGCTTTTGCTTACGATCCGCTATTTTGGAAACATGCTGGCATCAGGATCTGAAGAATGAGGAGGATACGGGTATAAATGAACATTACAGTTGTTGGGACAGGCTATGTCGGACTTTCGCTGGCGGTGCTGCTGGCGCAGCGCAACACAGTTTATGCCGTAGACATCATTCCGGAGAAGGTGGACATGCTGAATCGGGGGCAGTCCCCGATCCAGGACAGGGAGATCGAGGAGTACCTTGCAGGAGGAAATCTGTCACTGACCGCGACCATGGACGCGGCGTCAGCTTACAGGAAGGCGGATTTTGTGATTGTTTCCACCCCTACTGACTATGACCCGGACAGGAACTATTTCAACACGTCCTCCGTGGAGTCCGTCATCGCGCAGGTGCTGGAGATGAATCCCGCGGCGTACATCGTGGTAAAGTCCACTGTCCCCATCGGGTTCACGAGCCGTATGCAGGAGAAGTTCAGCACGGGGCGTATCCTCTTCTCCCCGGAGTTCCTGCGGGAAGGGAAGGCTCTGTATGACAACCTCTACCCGTCCAGGATCATCGTGGGGGCGGACAAAAACGATGCGGACGCCCTGGGACACGCGGCCGTGTTCTCCGACCTCCTCAGGCAGGGGGCAAAAAAGGAAAACGTGGATGTGCTCATCATGGCGCCCACGGAGGCGGAGGCGGTCAAACTCTTCGCGAATACATACCTTGCGCTGCGCGTGGCATACTTCAATGAGCTGGACACGTATGCGGAGATGAAGGGGCTCGACACGGGCTCCATCATCCGCGGCGTGGACCTTGACCCCCGCATCGGGGCGCAGTACAACAACCCCTCGTTTGGGTATGGCGGGTACTGCCTGCCGAAGGACACGAAACAGCTCCTGGCGGATTACAGCGGGATACCGAATGAGCTGATCGCGTCCGTCGTGGCATCGAACAAAACCCGGAAACAGTTCATCGCAGGGCAGGCGATGCAGAGGGCAAGGTCCCGCGCGGCTGTGAACGGCAGGGAACCGTGCACAGTCGGGGTGTACCGGCTGGTGATGAAAACAGGGTCGGATAATTTCCGCCAGTCCGCGGTCCAGGACATAATCGCGATGCTGACGGAGGAGAAGACGGATGTGGTGGTCTACGAGCCGACGCTTTCCGCGGACAACTTTATGGGCTGCAGGGTAATCCGGGACCTTGATGAATTTGCCACTATGAGCGACCTGATCCTGGCCAACCGGCAGACAGCCGAGCTGGAACCCTACAAGGATAAGGTCTACAGCCGGGATCTCTTTTCGGTGGATTAAGCCCTGCTAAATTTAGATTGTGCTCTTTGGGAATATCCTGTATAATATAATTTTAGAGAAGGAAATGCACTGAACCAAGTGTTTTAATACATATTTGAGATATATTATGGATTTGACGCGATGTATTGCATTATGGGCGTTTTAATGTTAAATTAATGGTGCGGATGCAGAGGAGACGCCGCCAGTTTCATATTTCATATGGGGAGGGGTGGGCATGGATCCATCCGGTCAGAGGGAATCCGGAAACTTTTCCGGGGAGAAGAAAACAGCAGCGGTGCCTGTGCCGAGCGAGATCGCGCAGAACCTGAAAGTAGCGGACGAGGACGCCGCATTTAAGTACGATGAGTCTGCGAGAAATATAGTGGCCCAGAAGTCAGTTCTGGCATATATATTAAAGAGTGCGCTTGACGAGTATGCGGAGTGCACGGTGCAGGAGATCGCGGAACGGTTCATCGAGGGCGAGCCGGAGCTGCGAAAGATAGCTGTTCATCAGGATCATCCGGACAGGAAAGATGATGCCGGCATAATGAGTGGCGATAACAAGATAGAAGGAGCTCCTATGGCGGACAAGTCACAGAGGGATGGCACGGTTTATTTTGACATTCGTTTCACGGCGATATTTCCGTCTGATGGCGAGCTGGTTGAAGTTTTACTAAATATGGAAATTCAGAATAAAGATACACCTGGTTATCCTATCCCGAAACGCGGCATCTACTATACGTCAAGAATGATCTCATCGCAGAGGGGCACAATATTTAAGGACCAGGAGTACGGGAAGATCAAAAAGGTAGTGTCGATCTGGCTGTGTGAGGACACGGCAGATATACGCTCTGATTCCATTAACAGATATTCTTTTGCGGAGGAGTGTTTAAGAGGGGATTTTCACGAGAGGAAAAGGAATTATGATCTAATGACGGTAGTGGTCCTGCGGCTTGGCAGAAAGGGAGAAAATAGTGAGGATAATGCCATCCGGCTATTAAGCAAGATGTTCTCTACGAATCTCAGTTATGAGGACAAGCTGGACACGCTGCGGAGTGAGTTTAAGATCAGTGTAAGCAGGGAAATGAGCGAGGAGGTTCAAAGTATGTGCAATTTGAGTGTAGGTATTCTAAATAAAGGCAAGATGGAGCAGGCGAGGGAAACGGCGTATCGTCTTTGTGATAAGGGGATGTCAGTTAAAGAAATTGCCGATATGGTTGAGGTTAGCATAGACACGTTGCGGTTGTGGCTGGAGGAACGCGAGGGTATGCTCGTAAAATAGCAGATGAGGACTTAAAATATTTTGAGAATCCATATCCACATTTAGATGACCCAAGAACTTTACTGTATACTGATAGGATGAATCGAAGGGCTCTATGGCAAATTCTTAACTGCAAAGAGTAAATGCCAGCTGTGCAGAGGTAAACTCCACAGAGATAGGGTGGAATTTAAGATTTCAGTTTTGGATAAAAAAGAGTCGATGCATTGCATTATGGGCGTTTTAATGTTAAATTAAAGGTGCGGATGCAGAGGAGACGCCGCCAGTTTCATATTTCATATGGGGAGGGGTGGGCATGGATCCATCCGGTCAGAGGGAATCCGGAAACTTTTCCGGGGAGAAGAAAACAGCAGCGGTGCCTGTGCCGAGCGAGATCGCGCAGAACCTGAAAGTAGCGGACGAGGACGCCGCCATCAAATATGATGAGTCGGCAAGGAATTTTGTAGCGGAGAAACCGGTGCTGGCATACATTTTGAAGAGTGCGCTGGATGAGTATGCGGACTACACGGTACAGGAGATCGCGGAGGAGTTTATAGAAGGAACGCCGGAGGTCAAAAGGATAGCGGTCCATCAGGACCATCCGGACAAAAAAGATGACCCCACGATGATGAGCGGCGATGATAAGATAGAGGGACTTCCCACTGCTGACAAGTCGCAAAGGGATGGCACGATTTATTATGACATCCGTTTCCTTGCAGTGATTCCACAGAACGGTGAGCTGGTCGAAATTTTTGTGAACTGTGAGATTCAGAACGATGATACGCCTGGGTACCCGATCCCGAAGCGCGGCATCTATTATGCGGCGAGAATGCTCTCCTCCCAGAGGGGCACAATATTTAAGGATCAGGAATATGGGAAGATAAAAAAAGTCGTGAGCATCTGGGTGTGTGAGGATACGGCGAATTTCCGATCCGATACCATCAACCGGTATTCCTTCACAGAGAAATGCCTGAGAGGAAATTTCCATGAGGAGGCAAAAGACTATGACCTGATGACGGTGGTTGTGCTGCGGCTTGGAAGAAAGGGAGAGAAGAGCGGGGACAATGCCATCCGGCTATTAAGCAAAATGTTCTCTATGGATTTGAGCTATGAGGAAAAGATCAATACGCTGCAGAATGAGTTTCGAATCAGCGTGAGCAGGGAAATGAGCGAGGAGGTGCTTTCCGTGTGTAATTTGAGTACGGGTGTATATAGTAAGGGCTATGATTCGGGTTATGGTTCTGGTTATGGTTCTGGTTATGATTCTGGCCTTTCGGCGGGAAAAATGGCGCAGGCGAAGGAAACAGCGTACGAACTTCATGATATGGGGTTGTCAAATGAGAAGATCGCAAAGGCTGTCAAAGTAAGCATAGACACATTGCGGTTGTGGCTGGAGGAACGCGAGGGTATGCTCGTAAAATAGATCTGATTGAGAACGAGCCGGAGATTTTTAATTGAAGTGAAGAGTAACTTAATAGTATTGTTGCCGGATGAGCCGTTTTTCTGAGAGAAATCTTGGAGGAGCGGCTCTTTTTGTTTGCTGCAAAAAATATGACATTTCTTTCGTAGAGTTGCGCCCTCTGCGCAGACGGATCTGCACGTAACACAAGTACTCTAACATGGAAATCTCGGTTTGGCAATAGATAAACGTAACTATTTTTCTGTTTTTCGACTCCAAATTTTCCCTAATAATGTCCTAGCACATTGCAAAATCCTATTTTTCATAAACACATAAACGGCTATTCGCAGTCAAATGAGCAGTCAGAGAATGAGGGGATGTTTCGCTATAAACAGTTTGTTCTCCGCAAGATATATGAAAGTCGGTTTTAAGCTGGAAAGAGTCGACAAGAACAAGCCCCCAGACATAGTCTTTGATTTATAGCAGTCAGAATCCGCAGTCATTTCGATAGTATCCGCAAGATACCCACATGAATGAAAATACGAAAAAACACCTATTTGTGCATGGTTTTCATCACATCTGCCCTCGTAGACGCGATGCGACTTTCGTCCTCTTCGCAGAGTGCTTAACTCTGCGAAATTTGAAAAGTCTTTCTATCCGCCTGGGACCGGAACTGCGGCTCTGCCAGGAACCGGCCTGGCAAAG
>CANQRR010000058.1 GCA_947626285.1 uncultured Lachnospiraceae bacterium | reverse complement strand
GCTGAGATCCAACGGGGTGGAATCGGTGAGGACAAGGACCGTCAACCTGAAAAGCCTGCAGCCGGATCTGACGATCCGGGGACTTCGGCAGGCGCTGATGGATTCCTTTGCCGAGGTCTATGACTGCGAGGCGGAACAGTTCCCGGAAAGCAGACTGGACCGGAGCGCGATTGCCGCTGCGGAGGAAAAGTTCGCCTCCTGGGAGTGGAAGTATGGGAGCAGGATATCTTTCCAGAACGAGCTGGAGCATCGGTTCGCGTGGGGCAGTCTGGACCTGCAGTTCCGGATAGAGTCTGGGGAGATCATGGAGCTGAAGGTCTATACGGACGCCATGGATGAATCGTTGGCGGAGCGGCTCGGGGAGCTTCTGACCGGCTGCCGCTATGACGCGCAGAGCATGGCTCGGCAGCTGGAGTACATGGAAACGGACAAAGAGATCAGGGAGGACATTCGGGCGTGGCTTTTGCGCGCGCTTTAACTGCTGTCCGGGATGCGTCAGCAGGCTGAGAAGAAGGAGAGGGAAATGATGAAAGAAAGTTATGATCTGGCGGTGATCGGCGCCGGGCCTGCAGGCTATACAGCTGCGCTGGAAGCGGCGAAGCTGGGGATGCGGACGGTCCTGCTGGAAAAGCGGGAGCTGGGAGGAACCTGCCTGAACCGAGGCTGTATTCCGACGAAGACGCTCCTCCATTCCGCAAATCTTTTCACGCAGATAGAAGGCGCGGAGAAATTCGGCGTCTGCGCCGGATCGCCTGCCTTTGATATGGGGCGGATCCAGAGACGAAAGTCGGAGGTGATCCTCGGACTGCGGGATGGGATCGCCATGCTGATGAAAAAGAACAGGGTTATCGTGTGGACGGGGACCGCGGTGATCATGGACGCGCATACCATATGCGTCGACGGGGAACAGGAGCTGTCGGCGGAAAAGATCCTGATCGCGAGCGGTTCTGTACCGGCGCTTCCTCCAATCCAGGGAGCGCAGCTTGCACATGTGGTGACGAGCGATGAACTGCTGGACAGGCAGGAGGTGTATCCGAGCCTCGTCATAGTCGGGGGCGGCGTGATCGGCATGGAGTTCGCCTCGATCTACAACGCGTTGGGAAGTCAGGTGACTGTGATCGAATTTCTGGATAGCATTCTGGCGAATATGGACAGGGAAATCTCCCGGAACCTGAAAATGATCATGAAAAAGAGAGGCGTCGGAATCCACACCGGCTCGCGCGTGGAGAGCATTACCCGGAATGAGGATGGGAAACTCGTCTGCCATTATCTGGAAAAGGATGAGGAGAAAGAGGCCGTAGCGGATGGAATTTTGATCGCGACAGGGCGCAGGGCGAATACGGAAGGACTGTTCGCGGAAGGTTTCGGCGTGAAGACGGAGCGCGGCCGGATCGTGACAGACGAACACGGGCGGACGAGCCTGGAAAATATCTATGCGGCCGGCGATGTGACGGGAGGCGTCATGCTGGCGCACGCGGCAACTGCGCAGGCGGTAAACGCCGTGCGTCATATGGCAGGGAAAAAGCCGCTTTATCAGCCGGACTGCATACCGGCCTGTGTCTACACGGATCCGGAGATCGGAAGCGTCGGCATGACACAGGAGGAGGCAAAGCGCCGGAATATTCCTTTTTTCTCTAAGAAATATCCGATGTCGGCGAACGCGAAGACCGTGTTGACCGATCAGGACCGAGGCTTTATAATAGTCGTGGCCGAAAAGGAAAGCGGGAAGATTCTCGGCGCGCAGATGATGTGTGCGCGCGCGACCGACATGATCAGCCAGTTTACCGCGGCGATCGTGAACGGTATGACGGTGGATCAGCTCGCCGCTGTCATTTATCCGCATCCGAGTTTCAGCGAGTCGATCGGAGAGACGTTGCGTTTATAAGTGGTTGGATCGCAGACCTGTGTCGGCAGAATCATCCATGCAGCGCTTATTTGACGGAAAATCCTGATTCGAGGAGGAAGAATGATGAAAAGATCTGTATTCCTGGGGCTGTTGGCTTCGCTCTTCTTTGCGGCCACCTTTGTGCTGAACCGCAGCATGAACCTGGGCGGCGGCTATTGG
The DNA here is from genome assembly GCA_947626285.1 of uncultured Lachnospiraceae bacterium. GTDB lineage: Bacteria > Bacillota > Clostridia > Lachnospirales > Lachnospiraceae > Choladousia. The sequence continues at coordinate 19,165 of CANQRR010000058.1, read as the reverse complement.
CTGTGGAGCGCCAGCCTTCGCTATTTGTTCATGCTGCCCATGACCTGGGCGCTGGCAAGCCGCCGCGGCGGCGCCGGCGCTGTGCTCAGAGAGATTAAGGCGAACCCCGGCCCCTGGCTGCTGTGGAGCACGGTGGGCTTCGGGCTGTTCTACGCGCCGCTGACCTGGGCATCCGTGTATGGGGAGAGCTGGTTCGTGGCGGCCACCTGGCAGCTGACCATCGTGGCCGGAATCCTGCTGACCCCGCTGTTCGGGAAGAAGATCCCCGGAAAGAATCTGGCCTGTTCCGCCGTGATCCTGCTGGGGGTATTCCTGCTGCAGGCGGAGCACTTTCGCACCATGCGGTTGGAGGGAACGCTGCCGGCGCTGGCGCTGATCCTGATCGCGGCTTTCTCCTATCCCCTTGGAAATCGGAAGATGATGGCCTGCTGCCCTGCAAAGTTCTCCACTTTCCAGCGTGTGTTTGGCATGACCCTTTGCAGTATGCCCTTCTGGCTGGTGATGAGCGGGATCGCCCTTGCGAGCCACGGCCTGCCCTCGGCGGGGCAAGCTGCGCAGGGCTTTACAGTGGCGCTCTTCTCCGGCGTCATCGCCACGCTGCTCTTCTTCGAGGCCACAAACCTCTCCAGGCACGACGCCCGGCAACTTGCCATGGTGGAGGCGACTCAGTCGGGCGAGGTGCTGTTCACGATTCTGGGCGGCGTTTTATTTCTGGGCGACAGTCTTCCCACCATGGCCGGCTGCGCCGGAATCGCGCTCATCGTAGCGGGCATGGTCGCCAACAGCTTCGCTGCCGCAGGATGAACAAGCATGCCAGACCATAAAATACATATCCTGAAATATATATCATTTTCCCTTGTTTCTTGTCCTTATGGGCAGGCAACAAGGGAATTTTTATGTCCCCGCAAAGCAAGCTATGACAAAAATCGATTTTACATTCTTTTTACATAAGCGTGATAACGGATTTGATTTTGCGGGATTAACATATGGCTGTATTCAAAGAAAAATAAAGGCAAAGGAGAATTTAAGGATGAAGAAATTTTTGACATTAACTCTCACCGCTGTCCTGGCGGTATCGGCGCTTGCAGGCTGCTCGTCAAAGCAAAAGGGCGGAGCGGTTTCCACCGACGGCTCCACTTCGATGGAGGAAGTGATCGGCGTTCTGGGAGAAGCGTTTCAGGAAAAGTATAGCGGTATGACTTTTACTTACAATCCCACAGGTTCCGGCTCCGGAATCCAGGCGGTTAAAGAAGGGCGCTGTGACATCGGACTATCCAGCCGCAGTTTGAAGAAAGAAGAGAAGGAAGAAGGCCTCACAGAAACGGTACTCGCCAATGACGGAATCGCCGTGATCGTGAATCCGGAAAACGAAGTGGACGATCTCGATGTAGAGACGATCGCAGAAATCTATACGGGGGAGATCACGAACTGGTCCGAACTAGGTGGGAATGACGCCGAAATCGTTGTGATTGGGCGCGAGGCAGGCAGCGGAACCAGGGACGGCTTTGAATCCATTACGGCTACGGAGGACGCCTGCAAGTACCGTCAGGAGCTGACCTCGACCGGCGACGTGATCACCACGGTTTCCCAAAACCCGGATGCGATCGGCTATGCGTCCCTCGCCGCTGTCAGCGATCAGGTGAAGGCTCTTTCCGTAGGCGGTGTTTCGCCCAGTGAAGAGACCGTCAAGGACGGCAGCTATGTCATTCAGCGTCCGTTTGTGCTGGTGACGAAAGATGGCGAGAAGCTTTCCGACGCGGCGCAGAAATTCTTTGACTTTGTGACCTCAGCCGAAGCGGCCCCGTTCATCTCACAGGCGGGCGCGGTACCCGTAAAGTAAGATAAAGTGGGAGCGCAGGAATGAAAAGGCAAAAAGCATTTGAGAATTTCATTCACGGTATCTTTCTGATCCTCGGCCTGATCACGGTCGGATGCGTGCTGCTGATCACGCTTTATCTGGTTGCCGCGGGGATTCCTGCAATCCGTAAGATCGGGCTTCGGGATTTTTTGTTCAATCCAAGGTGGGCGTCTACCGCAAGTGAACCGTCCTACGGAATACTGCCGTTTATTCTGACCAGCGTCTACGGCACGGCGGGCGCGATCCTGGTCGGCGTACCGATCGGATTTCTAACCTCGGTCTATCTGGCAAAGCTCGCCCCCGCAAAGATCAGGACGGTCGTATCGGGCGCGGTCAGCCTTTTGGCAGGCATCCCATCCGTTGTCTATGGCCTTGTGGGGATGATGGTGCTTGTCCCCGGCATCCGCAGGTTGTTCCATATCCCGGACGGGGCGAGCCTTTTCGCGGCGATCATTGTGCTGGCGATCATGATCCTGCCCTCTATTATCAATGTGTCGATCACAGCTTTGGAGGCTGTGCCAAAGGAATATGAAGACGCGTCACTCGCCCTCGGCGCGACGCCGGTGGAAACGTATTTCAAGGTCTCGGTCCCGGCGGCGAAAAGCGGAATTGCCGCGGCGGTGGTGCTGGGTGTCGGGCGGGCAATCGGAGAAGCGATGGCTGTCATGATGGTATCCGGCAATGCGCCGAATCTGCCGGAGCTTTTTGGAAGCGTCCGCTTCCTGACGACGGCGGTGGCGAGCGAAATGTCCTATTCCGGCGGATTGCAGAGACAGGCGCTCTTTTCAATCGCTCTGGTACTTTTCCTGTTCATTATGCTGATCAATGCGGCCCTGAATTTCTTTTTGAAGCGCAGTAAGGAGTGATGAGATCCGTGAACGGTCAGATCAACGCAAAACGAAAAATCAAGATTGGGCTGCTGCGGGTTTTGTGCGGGATCAGCGCGGCTTTCACCTGCGCCCTCGTGCTGTTTCTCCTGGTCTACATACTCATAAAGGGAATCCCGAACCTTTCCTGGGAACTGCTCTCCACAGAGCCGAGCTATCTCTCCGGGACGATCGGCATCCTGCCGGACATTCTGAATACGGTTTACATGATCGTCGCGACGCTTGTCTTTGTGCTGCCGCTCGGCGTGGGAGCAGCGGTCTATCTCACAGAATACGCCCAAAATAAGCGGATCGTCGCGTTGATCGAATACGCCGCCGAGACGCTTTCCGGGATCCCGTCCATTATTTACGGCCTGGTGGGGATGCTGTTCTTCTGCCAGTTTCTGAATATGCAGACCTCTCTTTTGGCGGGAGCATTGACGCTTGTGATCATGAACCTGCCGACTGTGATGCGCACCACGCAGGAAAGTCTGAAAACGGTGCCGCAGTCTTACCGGGAGGGAGCCTTCGGACTTGGGGCCGGCAAATGGCGTGTGATACGCACGGTCGTTCTGCCCGGCTGCATCGATGGCGTCATCACGGGCTGTATCCTGTCTGTGGGGCGTATTTTAGGAGAATCGGCGGCGCTTCTGTTTACTGCAGGCTTTGCCCACGCGTTAAACGGATTTTTGGAAGGGCTTGGAAGCGCCGGGGCAACGCTGACCGTCTCCCTTTATGTCTATGCGAAGGAGCAGGGCGAATTTGGCGTGGCCTTCGCGATTGCGGCTATTTTGATGGTACTCACGCTTTTGGTAAATCTCCTCGCCATGCTTGCAGGGCGCTGGTTCAAAAGGAGGCGGAAACTATGAATGATATCATAACTGTCCGGGATTTAAATCTCTGGTATGGCAGCGTACAGGCGCTCCATCACGTGAATTTGAATATCCCTGAAAAGACGATCACGGCGCTGATCGGTCCGTCCGGCTGCGGGAAATCCACCTTTTTGAAAACGCTGGATCGGATGAACGACCTGATCCCCGGAATAAAGATAAGCGGAGAGGTTTCCTACAAGGGAAATGATATTTTCGCGCCCGGCGTTGACGTCAACACACTGCGCAAGGAGATCGGTATGGTGTTCCAGAAGCCAAATCCGTTCCCGATGTCAGTCTATGACAACATCGCCTACGGCCCCCGCACGCATGGGATCCGCGCCAAAGCAAGGCTGGACGACATCGTGGAGCGGTCCCTGCGGGACGCGGCCATCTGGGACGAAGTAAAAGACAGGCTGAAGAAGAACGCGCTGGGGCTTTCCGGCGGACAGCAGCAGCGGCTTTGCATCGCCCGCGCGCTGGCTGTGGAACCCGAAGTCCTTTTGATGGACGAGCCGACCTCGGCGCTCGACCCAATCTCGACCTCAAAAATCGAAGAGCTGGCAATGACGCTGAAAGAGAAATACACGATCATCATTGTCACCCACAATATGCAGCAGGCGGTGCGCATCTCAGACCGGACGGCGTTTTTCCTTCTCGGGGAACTGGTAGAGTACGGGGATACGGAAAAAATATTCTCGAAGCCCGAAGATAAGCGCACCGAGGATTACATCACAGGGAGGTTTGGATAATGAGGACACGGTTTGACGAGCAGCTTAACACCCTGGGGCAGGAGCTGATCAAGATGGGGGCGCTGTGCGAAGAAGTGATCTCCTTGGCGGTTTCCGCCCTCATTCAGAAGGACGACGCGCTGGCGGCGAAGATCGCGCCGCTCGACCATGAGATCGACGAAAAGGAACGGCAGATCGAAGCTATGTGCCTGCGGCTGCTGCTCCAGCAACAGCCGGTAGCGGGGGATCTGCGGCAAATATCGGCCGCCCTGAAAATGATAACGGATATGGAGCGGATCGGAGATCAAGCGGAGGACATTGCGGAAATCCTGCCGTTTTTGAATGACAGAACGCTGCCGGAACATATCAAGATCCGGGAAATGGCAAAGGCGACCATCAAGATGGTGACAGACAGCGTGGACGCCTACGTGAAGCAGGATACTTCCATAGCCGAAGCGGTCATTGCCTCTGACGACATGGTAGACGATTACTTCGTTGACATTAAGAGCAGCCTGATCGCCCTGATCGCGCAAAATTCCACCGAGGGAGAATATGCCCTTGACCTTTTGATGGTGGCGAAGTATTTTGAGCGTATCGGGGATCACGCCACGAATATTGCCGGATGGGTGTTGTTTTCTGTTACCGGCGAGAAAGGCGTGCAGGCGCCGACGTAGACCGGAAAGCGTGCAGCTACCGATGTAGATCAGAAAAGTGTGCAGCCGCCGACCGATTGAAAAAACGCGGAAATATGGTACAATATCACATGAGGAAGGTGATTCTCTTGATTTTCTGTGTAGAAGATGACAGCGGAATCCGTGATCTGATGATATATGCTTTGAACGCCGCAGGCTTTGAGGCAGAGGGCTTTCCGGACGGAGCGTCCTTCTGGGAGGCATTTCGTGAAGATACCCCGGAGCTGGTGCTGCTCGATATCATGCTCCCCGGCGAGGACGGCATCAGCATTTTGAAACGGCTGCGCTCAGACGGCAATCAGGTGCCGGTCATCATGGCCACCGCGAGAGGAGCCGAATATGACAAGGTGATCGGGCTCGATCTCGGCGCGGACGACTATCTCGCAAAGCCCTTCGGCATGATGGAGATGGTGTCCCGTGTAAAGGCGGTACTCCGTCGCGTTTCCCCGGTTTCCCGAAATGAGGTGTTATCACACTGCGGGATACAGATGGACACGGCGCAGCACATGGTGACAGTGGACGGGGCGCGGGTTGAGTTTACCTTTAAGGAATACGAATTGCTCCGGAAATTTATGGAAAATCCCGGACGGGTGTTTACGCGCGACCAGCTTCTCGCGAGCGTATGGGGTGATTCTTACACCGGGGAAACCCGCACGGTGGACGTCCATATCGGCACGCTGCGGACAAAGCTGGGACGCTGCGGCGATTGCATTGAAACCGTGCGGGGCGTCGGTTATCGTTTGGGGGCGGTGAAATGACAAAACGAATTTTCAGATCCATCTGTCTTGTCGCGGTCGCGGTCTTCCTCGCATCCGTGGCGCTCTTTCTCTGCGTGCTCTATGATTATTTCGGAAATGTCCAGCAGAATCAGCTAAAGACGCAGACCGAGCTGGCAGCGCAGGGCGTCGAGGCTGTGGGCGCGGAATATTTTGAGGGTCTTTCCCCAAAGGGATACCGTGTCTCATGGATCAGCTCGGACGGTCAAGTGCTTTACGACAGTGAAGCGGATTCCTCTGAGATGGAAAATCACCTTGCCCGTGAGGAAATCGGGGAGGCGCTGGAGTCCGGCTATGGCGAGAGCGCCAGATATTCTGCGACCCTGATGGAGCGCACGCTTTACAGCGCGAAAAGGCTTTCCGATGGAACGGTAGTCCGGCTGTCCGTTGCGCAGCATACACTCCTGACGCTGCTCCTTGGAATGACGCAGCCCATTCTCATTATCATTGTGATTGCCATTGGTATTTCCTTCTGGCTGGCACACCGCCTTTCCCAAAATATTACCGCTCCCTTAAACCAGCTCAATCTGGACGATCCGCTGAACAACGAGGGATACGACGAACTTTCCCCGCTCCTTCGCCGGATCGACGCCCAGCAACACCAGATCCGGAAACAGGAAAAGGAGCTTCGGCAGAAGCAGGAGGAATTTGAAGCCGTCACGGAAAATATGGCCGAGGGCATTATCCTTCTGAACACGAAGGGCGTGATCTTAGGGATCAACCGGGCGGCAGGAAGCCTATTTGGAACAGGTCGAAACTCCATCGGCAAATATATTTTATCGGTCAATCGAAACATCGAACTGTCGGAGCTTCTCTCGGGAATAGAAAGCGGTGTGCGGACAGAAAAGATCATAGACCTGAACGGCGGGAAATATCAGCTTGCGCTGAACCCGGTCAGAGAGAGCGGGAATGTCTCCGGCGCCGTACTTCTCCTGCTTGACGTCACGGAGAAAGAGCAGGCGGAGCAGCTGCGCCGGGAGTTTACGGCGAATGTGTCCCATGAGCTCAAAACGCCGCTGCACACCATTGCGGGGTGCGCGGAGCTTTTGGAAAACGGCATGGTGCGCCCCGAGGATACGGCGAGGTTCTACTCCCAGATCCGCGGCGAGGCCGGCCGCATGATCGCTTTGGTGGAAGATATTATCCGCCTTTCCCATCTGGACGAGGGTGCGGAGGATATGAAGCGGGAGCGCGTCGACCTTTATGAGCTGGCTGCCGGAACAGTGGCGTCGCTTTCCCGTGAGGCGGAAAGCGCCGGCGTCTCCGTCAGTGTTGAGGGTGAAAACACCGATGTCTTCGACAGCGCCCGGGGTGAAAACGCCGATGTCTCTGCCGGCGTCCGGGGTGAAAAAGCCGACGGTTCCGACAGCATAAAAGGCGAAAGCGCCGTGGTATACGGCATCCCGCAGCTCCTTGAGAGCATTGTGTACAACCTTACAGACAATGCGATCAAGTACAACCGGCAGGGCGGAACGGTAAAGGTATCAGTAGAACGCCTCTCGGATGGCGTCCGCCTTTCGGTAGCCGATACGGGGATCGGCATTTCGCCGGAGCATCGGGAGCGCATTTTCGAGCGTTTCTACCGGGTGGATAAGAGCCGGTCCAAAGAGCTGGGCGGTACCGGTCTGGGCTTATCTATCGTCAAACACGCGGCCCGCCTGCATAACGCAAAAATAGAACTGCAGAGCGCAGAGGGGGAAGGCACGATAATTACGGTGGTTTTTCCTGCTGCAAAAGAGTAGCAGATGATTGTGAATTCAGCATTGCCGGGGATTATATTTATGCGGTTGAAAACAGGGGGTGCATTTGATATACTCAAATAAAATTGATGTTTGTAGAGGTGAACGATATGTGGTTTTGGTGGTTTATGCTTTATTGTGATTTAATAATTCCGTTGTTGATGATAGTTATTGGACGGCTCATGTGGAAGCGTCCGCCGCAAAAGATAAATTCTCTGATTGGATATAGAACCTCTCGTTCTAAGAAGAATATGGATACATGGCTTTTTGCTCATCATTACAGTGGAAAACTTTGGTGGAGAATTGGCTGGATTATTTTAGTCCTGTCAATTATTATCCATTTTCCATTTTACGGAGCTTCAGATGACTCTATCGGGATTGTCGGCCTGATTTTGACATTTATTCAGATTGCCATTTTAATAGGTTCTATATATCTGACAGAGAAGGCATTAAAAAGAACTTTTACAGAAGAAGGAATTCGTAGATAACTTCAAATTTCGCTGAGAACATTTTCTGATCATTTTTATCAAAATCTGATCACAAAGATTGGCTGTCCCGTGGATTCCTTCGAGGTAAAGGAGCTTGTTGCCGAATATGGATTCGTGATGAAGCAGTTCAGCCAGATGAAAGAGGAACGGGGAATGATGCTCTCCGTCGCGCATTCCTATCAGGATTCGATGGTAAAATCAAAAATAGATGAAAAGTACGGGGAAGGTGCTGCGGACTTTTTTACAGAGGCGATTGAGACGTTTTATAAATAGGAGCGAGGGGTGCGGCAAGCACCCCTTTTGCAGCAATAAATTGAGTTTCCTTCTTTTAGTTGAGGTGATAGCGGGTGATGTTTTTCCAGTTTGGAGGGAAACCCATTCGTTTCAGAAGTTCCTCATTATCAATATGAATCAATTTTCCGGATGTATTATCAATCAGTCGAATAAGATGCCTTTTGAAAATAAGGAAATCTCTTGCCGGGAGCAAATACCGAAAGGCGATAACAACGGCAAATAAATCATTCTTTCCATTCAAATATTGAATTCCCTTTTTCGGTATGGACAGCTTGCTGTGTAATGGCAAGTCGGAAATGTTATCTATTGTTCGGTATGTAAAAAGACATTCTCCATGAGCGCATACATTCCGAAATTTTGTCAGTACGGAAAGAAACTGTTCCATCTGCTTTCGATTGATAATGCCAAAGTTCTTACACACTTTTGATTGGAGTGACTGAGGGAATACCTGATACATCTTTGACAGGTTTCCAAAGGTCAGCACATTTATCAATACCCACAGTGGGATGTTGCCATAAGTAGAGCGGTAGTAGTCTATATATACATAATCTTTGGTAGAAGCAGCCCGATTCAAAGTCGCAATAAGGCGAGTGATGGTTATATGGTTCTTTCTGGTGTTATTGTAATTGTCTATATCCAAGTAGGCAGCTTGTGATTCTCCATATTTTTCAGAAAAATAATAAGACATAAGAGAGCGCAGATGCCTTTCTATCTGCAAAAGATATTTGAAGAATAATTCCCGTAATTCAGAGTCAAATTCATAAAGGGAAACAATTTCCTCAAAAGAGGTTCCCGGCTTGTATTTTTTGGTTAAAGGAATGCGGAATAAATGCTTATATCCACCCATTAAAGGAAAATAGCCAATATGTTTTAAAACATCTTCCGCATAGTGTCTGTCAGGAATGAGCAAATGCTTTTCATTACAAAGCCAATCGACTTGCTGCTCAAAAGTGGAAAAAGTTTTTTGCGTAATCACTGCATTTCTCCTTAAAATGAAAGAGGGAGAGACCCGCAGGTTCTCCCCCGGTCACGGGCTTCGCAAGTTTCCGCAACACGATCACTAAGCATAATATAGCAGAGGGCAGCGGGAAAGTCAACAGAATTTGAAAAATCCTATTTGCCTGCTGCATCCGATGCATTTTATGCTCATAGTCAGTATATGTTGGATTGCCTTAGCTGATACAGATAAATAAAAAGTATCTGCTCCTCATTTATCAGAACATTTTCGGCATTTTTTACTGTGTTGGTTTTCGTAGCAGATTCCTTTTTGGCAAAGGCCTTTTGTCTGTGATAAGATGTGGCCGTTGGCAAAAGTGAATATGGGATAGAAAAACATAAACGACACAGGCAGTGCTTTGCACGTAAATCTGATTACGGTACTTATGTTATCGCTCTCAGAGGCTGCGAGCCTGCCTGTGTCTTTTTTAACATTGCGTGCTAGTGGTACATTTGATATACTCAAATAAAATTGATGTTTGAGTAGGGGGATTAATTTTATCATGAAGCAATATATCGTAGACGCATTTACCAATAAACCGTTTGCAGGCAATCCGGCCGCTGTCTGCGTCATGGAAAGCTGGCCGTCCGAAGAATCCATGATGAAGCTTGCGATGGAGAACAATCTGTCGGAGACAGCTTTTATTGTGAAGGAAGAAAAGGGCTACCATCTGCGCTGGTTTACGCCGGGAACAGAAGTTGAACTGTGCGGGCACGCGACACTGGCATCCTCGTATGTGATCCTCAACTTCTATGAGCCGGACAGCAGCGAAGTAAAATTCAATACACTCAGCGGTGAACTGACAATCCGACGTAAGAAAAATCTGTATGAGATGGATTTCCCGACATATGAGCTGAAAGAGATTCCGGTTACGGATGCGATGGAAAAGGCATTTGGAGCGCGTCCGGTCAAAGCGGTACTTGGACTTGATCTGGTCTGCGTTTTTGACTCTGAAGATACCGTCAGAAATATGAATCCGAATCAGATGGTCTTGACCGGCATTGAGGGCCGAATCCAGAATGCCACGGCTCGCGGAATGGAAACCGACTGCGTGTCCCGCAGCTTCTGCCCGAAGCTGAGCATTGCGGAAGATCCTGTCTGCGGTTCGGCGCATTGCCAGATAGCCGCATTCTGGGCAAAACAGATGAACAAGAAGGAGATATATGCTTATCAGGCGTCGAAACGCGGCGGTTATCTGCATTGCAGAATAGAGGAAAACAGCCGGATCACCATTAGCGGAGAGGCTGCTCTGGTAGCAGTTTCTGAAATCGTTGCAGAGTTGTAAATCGGGATTCGAGGAGGATTTGAACGATGAATAATGTTAAGCGGAAACAGCAAGGTCTGCCGTATCGCTATGATGACCCCGCATTACTTGGTGACCAGCATATCTATCAAGACAAAATGACAGAGTATAACCGCACGCTTCCTACCGAGACGGAACTTCGGCAGAAACTCTTGCCGGAGGTATTTGCGGAAGCAGGAACAGGCTGTACAGCCGAAACGCCTCTCCATGCGAACTGGGGATGTAAGCATGTTCATTTGGGAAAAGGGATCTATATCAATTCAAATGTCACATTTGTGGATGATGAGCATATCTATATTGGCGACTATTCCATGGTGTCCCCCAATGTTGTCTTTACCACTTCCGGGCATCCCGTTCGGCCCATTTTGCGGGAGCACCACTATGTTTACAACCTTCCGATCCGTATTGGGAGAAATGTTTGGATAGGTTCCGGCTGCCAGATCATGCCCGGAATTACGATAGGTGATAATTCTGTTATCGGAGCAGGGAGTGTTGTAACCCATGATATTCCTGCGAATGTAGTTGCCTTTGGTGTTCCTTGCCAGGTTATTCGTGAAATCGGTGAGAAGGACAGGGAGTTTTATTATAAGGACAGGAAACTTGATGTTTGGGAATGATCTTCCAAATTCCCGTTGGTATCGCATTGCGAGGAATTGAAATGACAAATATGCAAGCAAGGGATTATGCAGTAGGAATGATAAAGGTAGACGGTCTGGAGCCGACAAAAGAATTTCAAGAATATATTGAGAAGGAAAAACGCGGCGAAGCTACGATGGCTGATATTTACCACATTCTCCCCGACTTATTGACTTTTTTCTGGAAAATGCTTTTTGCTGGAAAATAAATATACTATCCATATATAGTTATTTAAAATGTATTTAAAATGTAGTAGAAATGGAGGCGGCAATATGGAGCAGGTTTTGAATCAATTTCGTTCGGATAAGACTCAGCGAACAAAGATTCGCCGGATACTGCAGATGATCCGGCAGTTTGGTCTTGCAGTAAATCCAAGTCCCACAGTCCAGACTCAATAATTATAATAATCATTGACAAGCATTAAATATTTGGTAGAATACTATTAAAGGAGTGTCCTGCCAATAAGTGGACGTTCAAAAAGCATTAGTATCGCTGCGGTGATGCTATATTCAAGGACTATGGTGACGTAGTCCTTGAAATATTATTTTATGATATCTATAGAGGACATCTTACTGGTCTATCATAACGGGCAAAAAAACATTGGGGTAGTTCTGAATGATTGATATAGAAAAAATCAAAGACTTATGCAGGCAATCTAAAATAAAATGGTCCGGGCACGCATCTGAGCGAATACAACAAAGAGGACTGAGCAGGGATGATATCATTCACTGTATCATGGGTGGAGAGATCATAGAACAGTATCCGGATTATTGGTTAAATCCTGCTTGTTTAGTTTTTGGCTATTCAATGAACAATAAAATAATTCATGTAGTGATCGGTATAGATGATAATATCCATATTATAACTGCATACTATCCTAGTGAAGTAAAATTCGAGTCGGACATGAAAACCAGAAGGGAGAGATAATATGTGTTTTTACTGTAAAGGCACTATGAAACCGAGCACAACAACACACGTTGTAAATTACAACGGAAGTTTAATTATAATTAAAAATGTACCTTGCGAAGAGTGCGACCAATGCGGGGAAGTTGAATATTCTGATGAGGTTATGAGACGGTTGGAAACAATTGTAAATAGTGCTAAAAAATTATTGCAGGATTTTTCGATTATCGATTACGCGAAAGTGGCTTAATTGAAAAGCAGGGTCAAAGGGATATGCTGCCATAAGAACAGTATATTCCTTTTCTGTAGCCTAAAATCATTTCACAGACAATTCCACAGCCGGAATCATCCGTGAGAAATTTTGAGTCTACTTTGCGTTCGGCGGGCAGGTCAATTGAAGCAACAAATTGGGAGTTGTGAAGCCGCCGTCTTCCGGTTTACGGATAGCGGCGGCTTTTATCAATCTGTTATTCAGGTATGTTTCTTTTTTCCCGCTAACAGCCCAATATAGATCAGATCAAATACCGAGCAGAAGATGCCACAAGCCAGCACGACAGAATTGTAGGTAATCACGCCCATGAGGATGGTAGGAGCGAGGGTGCCGATCCACTTTGCAGCAGCAAGTGTAAGAGAAGTTCCCTCCATGCTGTCACGTTTTAAAAACAGGGCGATGAACAGGACGGACATCAGAAGGTTCTGCAGGAATGCGGAATACTGTGACGCCATCACAAAGCCGAACTCCGCAATGAAAACGAGCTGAAGTACCGCGCTGCAGAGAAGGACGAGCAGGCTGTACGGAATAAAATATCTGCTGTCTATCTGTCCGGATCATTCCTTTTTCCCGTATCTGAAATAGGTATAGAGTATCACGAAGTCGCAGCACACCCAGAGGACATTGACAACGACCTGTGCGGTCTGCATCCCTCCCAGCTTGCCGTGGGCTTCCAGGAAGATATCCGAGTAGGCGTAGATGGCTTCCCATGTGATGTTGAGCGCCAGTGCCCAGAACGGCATGGCATAAGTCTTTTGCCTGATTCCGAGCCGGATACATTCTTCATAGACGATGATCCAGCCGATTCCGGAAAGCAGTGTTAAAAAAGTTCCATAATGATTCTCAATCTCCTTGACATGTGTCAGTGTTAGGGATATTATATCTTTGACACTGACACATGTCAAGTTAGAGAAAATAAGTTATACAGATTTTCAAATCTGTCAAGGTTAAGGATGGAGGCAAAAATGTATACCGGAGAAAACCAGACAGCAGTCAGATCCATGCAGTGGCTTGACAGTGCGCTGTTCCGGCTGTTGGAAACAAAGAAGTATGCGAAGGTCACAGTCAAGGACATCTGTGAGGAGGCGGACTTATCGCGCCAGACCTTTTATCAGATGTTTCGTTCAAAAGATGAGGTGATGGAATACCATTTCTCGAAGCTGTTTGCCGGATTTCGGGAAAGCTGTGGCAGCTTTGACGGCATCGGATGCCGGGAGCTTGCGGTTCAGTTCTTTCAGTTCTTTTATAAAGAACGTTCCTTTGTGGAGCTGCTGATCGAAAACAATCTGACGTATCTTCTGGAACAGGAATTTGAGCGGTATCTTCCCCGGATCGATCTGTTCCGGAGCATCAACGAGACGGAGGAATACCCGGATTACTCTGTGGTATATGTGGCGGGTGCGCTCACACAAACGCTGATCCACTGGTTTTGGCGCGGGTTTGAGCCGGAAATATCCACGGTCAGCCGGATCACAGAGGACATCATCAGCGGCAAGGTGTATCAGGAGGCTAACAGTTTCAATTTCGACAGCAGAAAGTGAATTATGAATACCCTTCAATAGCTGCTCGGTGAAATACCTGTCTGTGCCGCAAACGCCTTGTAGAAATTTGAATAAGTGGAAAAACCGCATTTCTCACTTACTGTCTGTGGTGAGCTTCCGTTTTTTAGAAGCTCCTTTGCAAGATTAATCTTTTTCATGAGTATATATTTGTGGATAGTTGTTCTTGTGTATTCCTTGAAGCGGTGAGAAAGATAGTATTTTGAAACGAAAAATTTATCCGATAACTCGTCAAGCGACGGCGAGCTGACATAATTTTCGTTCAGATAAACTATCACACGGCGTATAATGTCACCGCAGTCAGATTTAGCTTGACTTATTTCGGAAAACTCACTTTTCAGCTTGTCAAGGACAAGCATTATGCAGCTTTCGGAAGTATATTCCGACAGCATATCGTTGGACAGATAGTTTTTTAATCCGAGGTCAAGCAATCTGCACAACTGTTCATATTCTGCGCCGTGAAATGAAACAAGGTGCGTATTTTTTTCATCGGCAAGCTCGTTTATTCTATGTACAAAGCCGCCTATTCCCTTGTTTTCCATAATATATGAGTTGTACAGCCACATCACATAGCGCTCGTAAGGGATATTTTCTTCAATTACAGGACGGTGCAGTTTTCCCGGGGGAATGATCAGCACATCTCCTTTTTTCAGTTCATAGCTTTCGTTTTCAACGTAATATTTTACGTTGCCGTCCGCAAAAAAATATATCTCATAAAAATCGTGACTATGAAAAAGAATAGGGTTGATGTACCTGTCCTTATTATGGGCAAGCATAAAATAGTTTTTCATAATAAAATTATACAGCAATTTTTGAAATACTTCAATGGGTTCAATGCAATTTTTGATATTTTCTTGCTGAAAAATATGCGCTATAATAAAGACAACGAAATGAAAGGAGCTGACCTATTATGGAAAGTATTGACCATGAATATTTTGAAAGGCTGACAACAGCTGAGACGATGATATTCGACCGTTCAAGGAAAAGGGAGTCCCTCAACGGACACTGGCATTATGCTGTTGACCAATATGACACCTGCTTAAGACAGAAATGGTTTAACGAGCATTACTATGACGAGAGTGGGAACACTCTTCCCGTTGATTTCTCATTTGACGAATGGGAACTAATGACGCTTCCCTGCTGTTGGAATACTGCAGACAGAATGTATATGCTGTATGAGGGCAGCATGGTCTATACACGGAAATTCATATACGAAAAGCAAAGCAGCGACGAGCGCATGATACTGAGGATAGGCGCTGCGAACTACGTCTGTCGTGTGTTCATCAACAAAAAGTACGTTGGAATGCACCGAGGCGGTTCGACCCCCTTCTGTTTTGACATAACAGATTACCTGGAACACGACAATCGGATAATACTGCAAGTTGACAACACAAGACGAAGCAGTCAAGTTCCTATGGAAAATACAGATTGGTTCAACTACGGTGGAATTTACCGTGATATAGATTTACTTCGTGTTCCCAAAGTACACATTAAGGATTTTAAGATAGCTCTTGAACCCGACAGCTCTTTTGGAAAGATACATGCAAATGTTTTTGTTTCAGAGAATTACAGCGGTGCTGCTCTGCTCACAATAAATGAACTTGAGATTTCCCAGGATATTAAAGTATCAAATGGCTCGGGTGAGATAGTTTTTGAAGCGCAGCCGAAGCTCTGGTCGCCCGAAGCTCCGAAACTGTATGATGTATCGTTGGAGTGCGCAGGCGATAAGATCAGAGACAGAGTGGGTTTCCGTGAAATACGGGTCGACGGAATGGATATCGTTCTGAACGGCAAACCGGTATTCCTGCGGGGTATCAGCTGTCACGAGGAAAGCGAGAAACACGGCAAGGCGCTTACCGATGAGGAGCGTTTGGAGAATATCCGTATCGCAAAGGAGCTTGGCTGCAATTATATGCGTGTCGCTCATTACCCGCACAATGAGAGAATGGCGCAGCTTGCTGATGAAGCGGGTGTGCTTCTGTGGGAGGAGATTCCTGTTTACTGGGGAATACAGTTCGATTCTGAGGATACATACACTGACGCAGAAAATCAATTGAAAGAGCTTATCACCCGAGACTACAACCGTGCAAGCGTGATCATATGGTCGGTGGGAAACGAAAACCCCGACACAGATGACAGATTAAACTTTATGAGCCGTCTTGCAGAATGCGCACACTCGACAGACAAAACAAGAATGGTTTCAGCAGCCTGCCTTGTAAACACCGAGAAAAACGCTATTGAGGACAGGCTTGAACAGTACCTTGATATAATCGGGCTGAATGAATACTGTGGTTGGTACACGGCTGAATGGAGAATGCTTCCTGAACTTTTTGAGAACAGCACCCCGCAGAAGCCTGTTATTATCACGGAATTCGGCGCGGACGCTTATGCCGGTCTGCGAGGCACAATAACTGACAAGGGTACGGAGGATTGTCAGGCGTACGTTTACGAGAAGCAAATCGAAAATATCCGCAAAATTTCGTATATCAAGGGTATGACGCCGTGGATACTTTATGATTTCCGCTGCCCGAGGAGGACCTCTGTAAATCAGAGATATTACAATACAAAGGGCCTGCTTTCTACGGATAAAAAGTACAGAAAGCCTGCATTTTACGTTTTGCGGGATTTTTATAATTCGATAAAGAGTGACTGATATGAACGCAGTATTGTTAATGCTTGCGGTGACAGTGTGCTACACTATAACTTCGCTAAGCGACAAGTACGCCGTTGCCGAAGCCAAATTTTCGTGTGATGAATTCACATTTCTGATGTGCTCGTCAATGTCTGTGTTTTCTGCTTTAAGCCTGCCTTTTCAGGAACTGCGTTTCAGTTTGGCATGGCAGTCCTTTGCGGCGATAATTCTCGTTGCAGTATGCAAAATGCTTGAATTCTGTATGAGTGCGCTCGTACTGAAGCAACTCTCTGCATTTGAGTTAAAAGCGTGGCTGGGAATAACTCTGTTTATGTCGTATTTCACCGATATTCTTTTCGGCGCCGAACTCAATATTTTGAAGATAATCTGCATAATTACAGCAGTCATAGGACTTGTTTTTATTGCAGTGTCGTCAAAGGACGGCAAAGTAAACTACAAGCAGATAATAATTCCGCTGGTGATGTACCTTTTGTCAAAATTCGGTTACGGACTTGTTATTAAGGGATTTTCGCCCTACATATCGTCAACAATGCAGCTTTTGCCTGCACTTGTAAGCTTATCGCTGATATTGCTTCCGAAAGTTTCAGCCGAAGAGCTTATAAAAAAGAACCGCAGCGGCGTTAGAAAAACAGTCCTTGCCCGTATTCCGAACACGGTCGGTATGCTGCTTGAAAATGCAGTTATATCTACAAGCCTTGCAAATTACTCATTTATTCAACCGATGATACTTGCCACACTTTTTGTTATCGGGATTATACGCGGGGAAAAACGCTCACAGTTGAATCAGGTCGGCAGCATAATATGTGTTGTTGGAGTGGTGGCGTTTCAATTGGTATGAATATGATATGATGTAAATCAAATGCCGCAGAGACCTGTTTGCGAGGTTCTGCGGCGTTGACTTCAAGCTGTGTGTTTATAGAAGTTCTAAGGAATTTTCCGCATTTACCCACATCTGCAAATTCCCGTCAAGATAGAGACGGGCATATATGATGTTCATTTTTCAGTCCCCTTTCTCTGTTAGGCTATTTGATTTTGAAAGCATTTCAATCAGTTCTTTTCGCCCTGTTCATAATGTGTACAATCTGTTACAAGTTTTTCTTGTCTCCGCTCCGCTCCGGGTCTACACTCCGTTTCGGTCGGTTCTAAGCGTGCGCCACTGGCGCACAGAACCGGCACAGAGCAGATGTCCACTGGACATCTTATGCCCTTGATTTTGCCCTTATGAGGCTTCATAACACGAGGGAAAAGGATATAACATAAGGGAAAGTCTAAGGGCAAACAAACATGCTACAAATTTAGTATTTTCAAGGGTTTGCGGATTTTTTGAAGATAAAATATAACGGTTATTAAATGATTAGAATTTTATGAAATCCCAATCGGAGGTTGTCGAGCTCTTTTCTGACAAATTCGATCTGAAAAATAATGGTTTTTGGGCTCTGTAAAAGAATTTTGACGTTTTTTTTCACATTGTAAAAGGAAATCGATAGAAATGTATTCAAAGATTTTGTATATTGAGTATGCTTCTTATGAAGGCAAAAAATAAAGGTGGATGAAATATGGAGATTGGGAGCAAACTCAAAAAAGCACGAAATGAAAATGGTATAACACAAGAACATGCGGCCGAGTTACTTGGTGTTAGCAGACAAACTATTTCTAATTGGGAAAATAATAAGTCTTATCCAGATATCATTAGTGTAATAAAGATGAGCGACCTTTATGCTGTAAGTCTTGACCACCTACTCAAGGAGGACAATACTATGAAACATACCTATCAAGAATTTTTAGAAGAAAGCACTAACACAGTAAATGCAAAAAGGAATCTTAGTAAGATAATAATGATATCAACATATTTTGTTGCATGGATTGTGTCAATGATTTTGTTTTGGAATGTTACTGGCGTTATGACAAATGAACTGGATCTAATATTAAGGTGGATTATTTTACCTGTTCTTTTGTTTGTTGTAACAGTTATTGTTGCGAAAAATGATTATTTTGGAAAAAGAAAATGGTTTTGTATCGCAGGTGCAGCTTTATCATTCCTTACAGTTCCTTATACCCAATTTACGTTTATTCATGAAACAGAAACAGCTTCTTTTACATTTAAGTTTCCAAATTTTACATATATGATAGTAGGTATTTTGATATCTATATGTGGTTTAGGAATAGGTGTTTTGTGGAATAAAACTCTTGCAAAAAAGGAGAATATCAAATAAGCGAATAATTATGAAAATTGATTTTGTGCCTATTCAAAGGACTCAACAACTTCCCGCTTGCTGCTGAGACAACTTTTGCGAGAATTTTACATTTTCCTGGTATTGGATTTTACGTTCGCTTCCTA
Source organism: uncultured Lachnospiraceae bacterium (assembly GCA_947626285.1). GTDB lineage: Bacteria > Bacillota > Clostridia > Lachnospirales > Lachnospiraceae > Choladousia. Next base: position 192 of record CANQRR010000058.1, on the reverse strand, counting down.
AGATAGGAATGTCCGAAAGAGGACAGATTCTATTTTAGGAGGCGAATTGTATTATGAAAAAAAGAACGGCGGCCATTTTTATGGCATCACTGGCGGTCATGAGCACGGGAGTACCTGATATGATCCCTCTAAAGTAGACAATGGAAATATCCAAAATCTACTAGGAGGGATTATTTCATGTCTAAGAGACAG
>CANQRR010000057.1 GCA_947626285.1 uncultured Lachnospiraceae bacterium | reverse complement strand
AATCTATGGGCATTTGAAAGGAATGTATGTAGGTTTTGCTCCTAAAAAATATGGCGTTAACTACCAAAGACGGGTGTACCCCTCCGGGATGATTAAGTGATTCATTTGAGTTTCCTCCGTGATTCAGAATTCCTCTCCGTTATAGCAAACTATGACCGGATTTGCAACCGTTTCTTTCGCAAAAAAATTTGAAAACCCCTTGTCAGCAAAAAAGTTTTGTGGTAGGATTGCTTCATCACAGAAAAGCGATGAAGGAGACTCTGTCCCGGGAGCTCGACAGGAATTCGGCGTCACCGACTGAGAGCGCTGATTGAGGGAAGGGGACAATAGGGAACACTCCGGAGCCGACTGTTCGAATGACGGAAAGCATATGATATCGGCTGGCGATATATGACAAGCGGGCCGCGAAAAGGCTTTCGGATCTGGTGCGGAAGCAGATATGCCGTTCAGTAGGGCAGTACGTCGCACGCGTTAAGTGCACAAGAGTGGCAGACAAGGGTGTCTGCAATGCGGGTGGTACCGCGGATATATGAATATGGAATCATATCCGTCCCGGAATATCATAAGATGTTCCGGGACTTTCTTTGTGCGCGTAAAGCGAGCCAGGCGAACGCGAATGCGTTCGACAAAAGAGGATAGCAAGATTACAGGCATACTTGTATGGCTGAAATCGGGGTAGACTCTTTGGAGATGAACTTGCATGCAAGTTCATCTGGCGAGCGTCTGCACAGGAACGTCCCGGAACGGAGAGGAGAACATTATGGAATTTTTATCTGGAGTAACGAAAAAGGAGACCCTGGAGCTTGACGAGCTGCTGGCGCCGGAACGCATCGGCAGCACAGTCCGGGTAAACGGCGCCGTGCACACGGTGCGCGACATGGGCGACGTGGTGTTCGTCGTGCTGCGCAAGCGCGGCGGCCTGCTGCAGTGCGTGTTCGAGGAGGGAGCGTCGAGCTTAGCCGCGGAGAAGATCCGTGAGGCGCAGACGGTGGAGCTTGCTGGTACGCTGGCCGCGGACGAGAGAGCGCCGCACGGCATCGAGCTGCGCGTGACGGAGGGCGAGATCCTCACGACGCCGTACGACACGCTGCCGCTGCCGATCGGCAAGTGGAAGCTGAAGACTTCGCTGGAGGCAAAGCTGAACAACCGCAGCATCGAGTTGCGCAACGTGCGGGAGCGCGCGAAGTTCCGCCTGCAGGAGGGCATCGTGCGCGGGTTCCGTGATTTCCTGTATAGCCAGCAGTTCACAGAGATCCACACGCCGAAGATCGGCGCGAAGGGCGCGGAGGGCGGCTCCAACATCTTCAAACTGGACTATTTCCACCGCCCGGCGGTGCTGGCGCAGAGCCCGCAGTTTTACAAGCAGATGATGGTTGGCGTGTTCGACCGCGTTTTCGAGACCGCGCCGGTGTTCCGCGCTGAGAAGCACAACACGAAGCGCCATCTGAACGAGTACACGAGCCTGGATTTTGAGATGGGTTACATCGACAGCTTCGTCGACATTATGGAGATGGAGACCGGATTTCTGCAGTACACGATGAAGCTTTTGGAGGAGAAGTACGCCGACGAGCTGCGCATCCTGAACGTTGCGCTCCCGAACGTGGAGCAGATCCCGATGGTGCGCTTTGACCGCGCGAAGCAGCTTGTCTCCGAGAAGTACGACCGCCCGATCCGCAACCCGTACGACCTGGAGCCGGAGGAGGAGTCGCTGATCGGCAAATATTTTAAGGAAGAATACGGCGCGGACTTCGTGTTCGTCACGCACTATCCGTCGAAGAAGCGCCCGTTCTACGCGATGGACGATCCGGAGGATCCAACGTTCACGCTTAGCTTCGACTTGCTCTACGGCGGGCTGGAGATCACGACGGGCGGCCAGCGCATCCACGATTACCAGATGCTCCGCGACAAGATTGCGGCGCGCGGCATGTCGGAGGAGGGCATGGACCAGTACCTTGACACCTTCAAATACGGGATGCCGAAGCACGGCGGGCTGGGAATTGGCCTGGAACGCTTGACAATGAAGCTGGTTGGGGAGGATAATGTAAGGGAAACCACATTGTTCCCGCGCGACCTGTCGAGACTGGAGCCGTAGACCGCAGGATGCGGTTGTTCCGAATTCGACAGCAGAGGACAGACGGGTTGAACAGAGAATCACGCGCGGGAGGAACTGCAGGCAGTCGGTCACAGAATCATTCAATATCTGAGCAGGAGCGACAGCGCTGCGTCGAAGGAGGATCCTATGGAACGGTGTACCTTGTGCGGGGGCAGGCTTGTAAACGGAAGGTGTACGAGCTGCGGCCTTGACAACACAAAGAACGACAAAAAATATCATCTGAATACTCACAACGAGAAATCGGCGGCGCTGTTTCACCGCGGAGACTGTGAAGATCATCTGAACCGGGACAACGGTTACGGGGACAACTGGCCGTGGAAGAGGAAGCAACAGCCGGCGACGGCGGGTCTGGAGAGCTATCAGAGAAAGAAAGCGGCCACGGTATCGTCCTCAGGGAGCTCTGTGGGAACTCCTGCAGCCGCCGTGCCGCCTGCCCGGACATCGGATATGTCTGCAGCGGCGCGAGTGCCGCAGGGCAGGACAGCGAGCACGGGGTCCGGGGCAACGACGGCGGCGCGCCGCAAAGAATTGAAGAAGCGTAGCCAGACCGGCACAGTGCGGAGAAAAAGCAGAGCGGGCAGGGTCATAAAGCTTCTGTTTCTGTTTTTCATTCTCCTGTTTGTTGTCTTCCCGATTGTGGCGCAGAAAGTGATCGAGTACCGTAGAAGCAACGGCGGTGGCAGTATTTTTGGTGGAAACTCCACTTCAGATAATGGGCCGGAGGAAATCTCCTGGGACGAGAACGACGAGCAGTACTACGGCATCAGACTGGAACCGGGCGTCTACGAGGTGGGCTATGAGATCCCTGCCGGGAAATACCAGCTTCACTGCGCCCAGGAGAGCGCGTCTGTGTACTGGAGGGAAGCAGACGCGAAAGCCTATGACACCACGGAGCTGACGCTCTATTCACCGGAACGGCAGGCGTCCTACCGGGATTTCTGGGACGAGGACTGTCCGTACTATCAGTATTCCGATATCGTTGCGCTGGAAGAGGGAACGGAGGTCGTGGTAGAAACCGGCCTTGACATCGGCGGCGTGGAACTTGAAGGACTCACCGATCCGGGGGCTGTCCGCAAAGAGCGTGAGCCGCAGCAGGGGCTGGAAGAAGTGCAGCTTGAGGACAACATGGTGGCGGGACGGGATTTCCCGGCAGGCACCTACGATCTGATCCTGGACGACGCGGACGACGAGTACACATACAGTGCCGTCAGCCTCAGCGTTCATGCGGAAGACAGGAACTATACGGCGGAGGTGAGCTCCGAACAGCCGGTCTACTGGCGCATTCCGCTCAAGGGCGGGGATGAGCTCAAGATTCTGTACAAGAGCGATGAGGCCACGGCGCATCTCATTCCGAGTTTTTGAGCGTACTTTGAAGAACGTATAAAAAGTGCAGCGTGTATGAATGCGGCGGATGTCCGTGCGCAGGAGATCGCAGGGAGAAGCTCTGCCGTGTTTTGCAGTGAAAAATGGGGAAAGGAAGAAGAAGGGATGGCAAACATCATCAGCGATGAGACGATCGAGTACGTCGGTATTCTGGCGAAGCTGGAGCTCTCCGATGAGGAGAAGGAGCAGGCGAAACACGATATCGGCCGGATGCTCGACTATGTCGATAAATTAAACGAGCTGGACACGTCGGGCGTCGAACCGCTCTCGCACGTGTTCCCGGTCAACAACGTGTTCCGCGAGGATGTGGTGACGAACGGGGACGAGCGGGCGAAGATTCTTGCGAACGCTCCGGAGGAGAAGGACGGCGCGTTCAAGGTGCCGAAGACTGTAGAATAAGGAAGGAAAATGTATGCAGCTGAAAGATTTGACTGCCCTGGAGCTGGGTAGGAAAATAAAGGAAAAAGAAGTATCGGTCCGCGAGGCGGTGCAGGCGTCGCTCGATCGGATCGCGCAGACGGACGGCGCAGTGGGCGGCTTTGTGACCGTGGACGCGGAGGGCGCGCTTGCCCGCGCGGATGAGGTGCAGAAAGGAATCGAGTCCGGGCAGTACGCCGGGCCGCTCTCCGGCGTGCCGGTGGCGGTGAAGGACAATATCTGTACGGAAGGGCTGAAGACGACGTGCAGTTCGAAGATTCTTTACAATTTTGTGCCGACCTACTCTGCAGAGGCGGTTCTGAATCTGCAGAAGGCCGGGGCGGTGATCCTTGGCAAGACGAACATGGATGAATTCGCGATGGGCAGCACGACGGAGACTTCCGCGTTCGGGCCGACGAAAAATCCGTGGAACCTGGAACATGTGCCGGGCGGCTCTTCGGGCGGCTCCTGTGCGGCGGTGGCGGCCTGCGAGGCTCCCTATGCGCTGGGCTCCGACACAGGCGGATCGATCCGCCAGCCGGCGTCGTTCTGCGGCGTGACCGGGCTGAAGCCGACCTACGGGACGGTTTCCCGCTACGGACTTGTCGCCTACGGTTCGTCGCTCGATCAGATCGGGCCGATCGCGAAGGACGTGTCGGACTGCGCCGCGATCCTGGAGACGATCGCCTCGTATGACAAAAAAGACAGCACGTCGCTCGACCGGAGGGAGGCGGATTTCACGTCTGCGCTGGTCGACGATGTGAAAGGCCTGCGCGTCGGGATCCCGTCCGACTATCTGGGCGAAGGACTCGACGACGAGGTGCGCGCCGCGGTCATGCGGACGGCGGACGTGCTGCGCGGCAAGGGCGCGTTGATCGAGGAGTTTGACTTAAGCCTTGTGGAGTACGCGATCCCGGCCTACTATGTGATCGCGTCGGCGGAGGCGAGCTCAAATCTCGCGCGCTTCGACGGTGTGAAGTACGGCTACCGAGCAAAGGACTACGAGGGTCTGCACAACATGTACAAGAAGAGCCGTTCCGAGGGCTTCGGCGAGGAAGTGAAGCGCCGGATCATGCTTGGCTCCTTTGTCCTGAGCTCCGGTTATTACGACGCCTACTATCTGAAAGCGCTGCGCACGAAGGCGCTGATCAAGCAGTCCTTTGACCGCGCGTTTGAGAAATACGATGTGATCCTGGCGCCGGCCTCTCCGACGACCGCGCCGAAGCTTGGGTCGTCCCTGAGTGATCCGCTGAAGATGTATCTGGGCGATATTTACACAATCTCGGTCAATCTGGCCGGTCTGCCGGGCGTCTCCGTGCCGGTCTGCACGGACAGCGCGGGGCTGCCGATCGGCGTGCAGCTAATTGGGGATTGTTTCAAAGAGAAGAATATCATCCGCGCGGCGTACGCGTATGAGCAGGCGAGAGGGCGCTGGGTCGCGCCGGAGATTGCGGCGTGCGAAGCGGCGTCGGATAATATGCAGGCGGCCGGTTCCGCGGCGAAGGAGGTGGGCTGACATGGCGAAACAGTATGAGACGGTCATCGGACTGGAGGTTCATGTGGAGCTCGCGACGAAGACGAAGATCTTCTGCGGCTGTTCCACCGCGTTCGGCGGCGCGCCGAATACCCATACCTGCCCGGTCTGTACCGGGATGCCGGGATCTTTGCCGGTATTGAATAAGCAGGTGGTGGAGTACGCGATGGCGGTCGGCCTCGCGACAAACTGCCAGATCCATCAGTACTGCAAATTTGACCGCAAGAATTATTTCTATCCGGACAACCCGCAGAACTACCAGATCTCGCAGCTCTACCTGCCGATCTGCCACGACGGCGGCGTCGAGATTGAAACGGCGGCGGGCAAAAAGGTGATCGGTATTCACGAGATCCATATGGAGGAGGACGCGGGCAAGCTGGTCCACGATGAGTGGGAGGACTGTTCGCTCGTGGATTACAACCGCAGCGGCGTGCCGCTGATCGAGATCGTGTCCGAACCGGATATGCGAAACGCTGACGAAGTCATCGCGTATCTCGACAAGCTGCGCCTGATCGTTCAATATCTCGGGGCTTCGGACTGCAAACTGCAGGAGGGCTCGATGCGCGCGGATGTGAACTTGTCGGTCCGCGAGGTGGGATCGGAGAAGTTCGGCACGCGCACGGAGATGAAGAATCTGAATTCGTTCAAAGCGATTGCCCGCGTGATCGACGGCGAGCGCGCCCGGCAGATTGAGTTGCTCGAGGAGGGCAAGCCGGTCATTCAGGAGACGCGCCGCTGGGACGACAACAAGGAGTATTCTTACCCGATGCGCTCCAAGGAGGACGCGCACGATTACCGCTATTTCCCGGACCCGGATCTCGTGCCGGTGGTGATCAGCGACGAGTGGCTGCAGGCCGTGAAGGACCGTCAGCCGGAGCTGCGCACCGAGAAGCTGGCGCGCTACAAGAAGGAGTTCGACATTCCGGATTACGACGCCGGGATTCTGACCGAGTCGAAGCGCATGGCCGACATTTTCGAGGAGACGACCGCGCTCTGCGGCAAGCCGAAGAAGGTGTCAAACTGGCTGATGGGCGAGACGCTGCGTCTGCTGAAAGAGGAGAACATGGAGCCGGACGAGCTCGGCTTTTCACCGGCGCATCTCGCGAAGCTGATCGAACTCGTCGAGGCCGGGACGATCAACCAGACCGTCGCGAAGGAGGTCTTTGAGCGGATCTTCTACGACAACGCCGATCCGGAGAAGTATGTCGAGGAGCACGGCCTGAAGACGGTCAACGACGAGGGCGAGCTGAAGCGCGTCGTGGAGGAAGTGATCGCGGCCAACCCGCAGTCCGTCGCGGATTACAAAGGCGGAAAGGACAAGGCGCTGGGCTTCCTCGTCGGGCAGACGATGAAGGCGATGAAAGGCAAGGCAAATCCGGGGGCGGTGAATAAGCTGCTGAAGGAACTGCTACAATAGTATAGAAAAAGAAAGTCTTCACGGACGAAACCGCTGTCCGACCTGTTCGGTGCCCGAAAACCCAAACAGATCGGACGGCGGTTTCTGGGTTTGAGAATTCATGATCTGTTTATGAGGCGAGGCAGTGACAAATCAGGTAATTTTATTGTGAAATCTTAAATGTGAGCTTGTACATTTGATGCGACTCTGGTAGAATAACAACATATAGTGTGTTGTGATTTATAAAAGCAGTTTATTTTGCATATTTTGGATCTGTCTGTCGAAAAAGGGGAACACTATGTCCGGGAAGAAGAGAGTCGTTTTGACGCTTGCCGCGGCCGCGGCGCTTTTGTTGTGCGGCTGCTCGAAGAGTGTGCGCAATTATCAGATTGCCGAGAGCATCGGAACGCTGGGAAAATATGAGAACAACGAGCCGGTGGAGACGCCGAAGATGAAGGCGGAGCGGGAGTTGAAGGAATCGGAGGCCGCGCTTGAGAAGGAGCAGGAGGACCTGCTGGCCCAGGCGGAGGATCTTGCGAAGGCCTATCATTACGAAGACGCAATCACGCTGCTCCAGACTTCGGATGAGCTGCGAGACGACGAGCGTGCGGCGGAGGCGGTCGAGACCTATCAGCGCGGACTGGATCAGATGTACGTGTACGACGGCGCGATCGGGCATCTGTGTTTCACGAATCTGGTGGTGGACACGGACCGGGCGTTTGATGGGGACGAGTATGCGCCGGTCTATCGGCAGAACATGATCACGCTGGAGGAATTTGAAAATATCCTGAATACGCTCTACGACAGCGGTTACATTCTGATCGACATCCATTCCCTTGCGGAGAAGGTAGAGACGGCGGACGGAGATATCACCCTGATCGAACGCGACGCGAAGATTCCGGAAGGGCGAAAGCCGCTCATTCTCTCAGTGGAAAATCTGAATTATGAATCGGTGCGCAACGGCGACGGCGTGGCGACGCGGCTTGCGCTGGACGGCGATGGAAATGTGGGAGCGGTCTACACGGACGAGGGCGGACACGATCTGATCGGGCCGTATGACGTGGTGCCTGTGGTCGAGCAGTTTATCGAGGAGCATCCGGACTTTTCGTTCCAGGGTGCGCGCGGGATCATCGCGCTCTCCGGCGCGAAGGGCGTGTTTGGCTATGCGGTCGAAGAGGAGAGCAGCGCCGATTATAAGGAGAATCAGCAGACGGTGAAGGAGATCGCGGATAAGTTGCGCGAGGACGGCTGGACCTTTGCCACGGAAGGATACGGTTATCTGGAAATGGGCAATCTGACTTATGAGGATCTGCGCGAGGACGTCATCAAATGGCGGGACACGATCGGGCCGCTGGTCGGGGAGTGCGACACTCTGCTGTACCCGTCCGGCTCCGAGGTGGATTACTCGACGGAGAAGGCGGCGCTTCTGTTCAATCAGGGTTACTGCTATCTGGTCGGCATGTGGTCGGATAACGATTATCTCGAAGTGAACCAGAAGTATCTGCGCCAGACACGGCGCACGATCACGGGCTATGTGCTCGAGAACTATCCGAACAATTTCAGTACCTATTTTTCGACGTCGGCGATCCTGGACGATGCAAGAAAGTGAATTCGTGTTTAAGTAAACAGGAACCGCAGGGATTTCCGGGGCTTTTCCGGCACAAACTGAAAAAAGAAAGTTTTCCGTTTCCCAACATGTATCTACAGTTTTGCCGGGAAAGTTCCCAGGAAGGGTACCGTGCGGTTTCGTCCGAGGTGAATTAATATACGATTAATTCTTTACAAACAGCGAAATTGGTTGTATACTCGATACAACATATAGTTTTTGCACGTAAGGAAGAGCACCATATCTAGTGCGTAAAGAGGTAATTGAGTTATGTATGTGATCAAGAAAGACGGAACCCACGAAGAATTTAATGTTCAGAAGATCATTGTGGCGGTGAACAAGTCCGCGACGCGCATTCTCTACAAGTTCACGGACGAGGAGCTCCAGTTCCTCTGCGATTTCGCGAAGGACAAGGCCGCGTCCCTGGGCAAGGAAGGCATCACGATCCAGGAGATGCACAATATTGTTGAGGGCGCTTTGGAGGCGGTGAACCCGGCCGTGGCGAAGAGCTACCGGGACTACCGCAATTACAAGCTCGACTTTATCCACATGATGGACGACGTCTATACGAAGAGCCAGTCGATCCGCTACATCGGCGACAAGAGCAACGCGAACACGGACAGTGCGCTCGTGGCGACGAAGCGCAGCCTGATCTTCAATGAATTGAACAAGGAGCTCTACCGCAAGTTCTTCATGACGCGTGACGAGTTGCAGGCCTGCAAGGACGGCTACATCTACATTCACGACCAGTCCGCGCGCCTCGACACGATGAACTGCTGTCTGTTCAACGTCGGCGCGGTGCTGAAGGACGGCTTTGAGATGGGCAACGTCTGGTACAATGAGCCGAAGACGCTCGATACGGCCTTCGACGTGATGGGCGACATCATTCTGAGCACGGCCGCGCAGCAGTACGGCGGTTTCACGGTGCCTGAGGTGGATAAGATCCTCGCTCCGTACGCGGAGAAGAGCTATAAGAAGTATAAGGAAGAATTCATGAAATACGCCGACGCGTCGTGGGAGCATGCGGCGGAGAAGGCGGAGCAGTACGCGAACGACAAGGTCAAGAGAGACTGCGATCAGGGCTGGCAGGGCATCGAGTACAAGCTCAATACAGTCGGCTCCTCGCGCGGCGACTATCCGTTCGTGACAGTGACGCTGGGTCTGGGCACAAGCAAATTCGAGAAGATGATTTCCATCTCCCTGCTCGAAGTGCACAGGGAGGGCCAGGGCAAGAAGGGCAACAAAAAGCCGGTGCTTTTCCCGAAGATCGTGTTCCTGTACGATGAGAATCTGCACGGTCCGGGCGGCGTGTCTGAGGACGTGTTTGAGAAGGGCGTCCAGTGCTCGTCGAAGACGATGTATCCGGACTGGCTGTCTATGACCGGCGAAGGCTATATCGCGAGCATGTACAAGAAGTACGGCAAGGTCATCAGCCCGATGGGCTGCCGCGCGTTCTTAAGCCCGTGGTACGAGAGGGGCGGCATGAAGCCGGCTGATGACGACGATGTGCCGGTGTTCGTCGGACGTTTCAACGTCGGTGCGGTCAGCCTGCACCTGCCGATGATTCTGGCGAAATCCCGCGCGGAAAGCCGCGATTTCTATGAGGTGCTTGACGAGTATCTCGAGATGATCCGCAGACTGCACATCCGCACCTATGAATATCTGGGTGAGATGCGCGCGTCGACGAATCCGCTCGGCTACTGTGAGGGTGGCTTCTACGGCGGACATCTGCAGCCGCACGACAAGATCAAGCCAATCCTCAAGCCGATGACGTCCTCGTTCGGCATCACGGCGCTCAACGAGCTGCAGGAGCTCTACAATGGAAAATCCATCGCACAGGACGGGCAGTTCGCGCTCGACGTGCTGAAGCATATCAATGAAAAAGTGACGCAGTTCAAGGAGGAGGACGGCTGGCTCTACGCGATCTACGGGACGCCGGCGGAGAGCCTCTGCGGGCTTCAGGTGGAGCAGTTCCGCAAGAAGTACGGCATCGTGGAGAATGTTTCCGATCGCCCGTACGTGAGCAACAGTTTTCACTGTCATGTGACAGAGGATATCACGCCGATCGAGAAGCAGGACCTGGAGGGGAGATTCTGGGAGCTCTGCAACGGCGGCAAGATCCAGTACGTGCGCTATCCGATCGATTACAACATCGAGGCGATCAAGAGCCTGATCCGCCGCGCGATGAAGCTTGGCTACTACGAGGGCGTGAATCTTTCGCTGGCCTACTGCGACGACTGCGGGCATCAGGAGCTTGAGATGGATGTCTGCCCGAAGTGCGGTTCGCGCAACCTCACGAAGATCGACCGCATGAACGGCTATCTGTCCTACAGCCGCGTGCACGGAGACACGAGACTGAACTCCGCGAAGATGGCGGAGATCGCAGAACGAAAATCCATGTAAATATATATTGTCAGCCATACATGCCACAGACCGCCCTTGCGGGCTATTCGCTGCATAGCAGCTCCTGTCTGTGGCTGGATGTGCGCTTCCCGCACATCCATGAAAATGTAAATCCAGCCCAGTGCAGATAAATCTGCCTGGTCTGTCTTTTCATTTTCCTGCATGGCTGAAAGCTTAAGAAACATCTAAATTTTCTGAATTAACCTTGCTATTTCAAAAATAGCGTGGTATGATGCATTCGTAGTGTAAAAACGGGAAAAACTGTAAAAAACGATTTGCTATGGAGGGTAAACGAAATGAAAAATAGGAGTAAGAGGCTGTTGCTCACAGTGTTGCTGGCCGGTTCGGTCGCGCTGTTGGCGACAGGCTGTGATAAGCTGAAGAAGGAGCCGATGACGGAGCCGCCTACGGAGGCGCCGACAGAGCCGCCCACGGAACCGCCGACAGAGCCGCCCACGGAACCGCCGACAGAGCCGCCTACGGAGCCGCCGACAGAACCGCCGACAGAAGCTCCTACGGAGCCGCCGGTTCTTTCCGTGGAAGAGGAAAAGGCGCAGGAGACGCAGTTTGAGAACTACATTTCGGTGTATGCGGCGGATGATATCAATGTCCGCACGGCGCCGGGCACGGGCGACGACAGCGAGATTTTTGACAGCTTCGATCAGGGTGAGCTCATCACGGTCGTTGGCGAGACGCCGGGCTGGTATGTGGTAGATGTAGAAGGTTATGAGCAGAATGGCTACGTATCCAAGGACTTTGTGTCTGAGAGCGAGGTAGCTCCGAAGACCGAGGAGGAGCGCGCTGCGCTGGCAAATGGAGAGACGACGCCGTCTGACGGTGGGGACACGTCTTCTGAGGACGGTGGAGATGCTTCATCCCAGCCGGTTTCCACGGGAGTAAATACTGTGGCTGCCTCCGATGTGGACGCGCAGTACGGTGTTGAAAATTATGGCGAGACGTTCGCGTTGCAGGCTACAGCAGGCGCAAATATCCGCCAGACGCCTGCACAGGACGGCGATATCATCGGAGTAGTCGCGTCCGGGACAAGCGTTACGGCGCTTGGCGCTTCCGACCGCTGGTATAAGATCGACTACAACGGAACGGTCGGCTACGTGAACAGGAATCTATTCTCAGAGTAAAATTTCACAGGTGATTTACAGGGACTGTCGCAGAGTTTGCGGCAGTTCCTTTGTTATGCGCGAAAAAATATTTTATGGTTGACGAGTGTGCGTATCTGTGATATAAACATAGTGTACTATGAATACTAGTACACTTAATGACTGCGAATTTTGACACAGAAATTCAAATAAAAGGAAAATAGAAGGTGGAGCGATGATCGGAATTGATCTTCAGAATCGAAAGCCAATCTATGAACAGATCGTGGAGCGTTTTCAGACGCTGATCGTGAACGGCGTGCTGGAGCCGGACAGCCAGATGCCATCTGTGCGGTCGCTGGCGATGGAGCTCTCGATCAACCCAAACACGATCCAGAAAGCGTACAGCGTATTGGAGCAGGAAGGGTATATCTATCCGGTGAAGGGACGCGGGAACTTCGTCTCGGGCAACGCGGGACTGAAGCTTCAGAAGCAGGAGGGCGTGTACCGGGAGCTGAGGGAGTTGGTGGAGCGCGGCAGAGAGCTTGGGATCGGCTGTGAAGAATTCACGGCGCGAACAGAGCGTTACTATAAAGAAGGGGGAGCAAACGCATGATACAGATACAGAATGTGACGAAACGATTTGGGGATGTGACGGCCCTGAACCACGTCGACGCGCAGATCGACGAAAGCTGTATCTTTGGCCTCGTGGGGACGAACGGAGCCGGCAAGAGCACGCTGCTGCGCGTGGCGGCGGGGGTGCTGAAGCCGGAGGACGGCGACGTGAAGATTGACGGGACGCCGGTCTGGGAGGAACCGCAGGCGAAGGAGAAGATTTGTTTTCTCGCGGACACGGGCTGGTTTTTCCCGAACGCGACGGCGAACACGATGCGGGACTACTACGCGATCGTGTATCCGGGTTTCGACCGGGCGCGCTTCGACGAGTTGATCGGCAAATTCGATCTCGACCCGAAGCGCAAGCTCTCCGGATTCTCGAAGGGTATGCGCAAGCAGGTGGCGGTGCTGCTCGGCCTGTGCGCGAACACGAAATACCTGTTCTGTGACGAGACCTTTGACGGGCTCGATCCGGTCATGCGGCAGGCGGTCAAGAGCCTGTTCGCGTCCGAGATCCTGAACCGCGAATTCACGCCGGTGATCGCGTCGCATAGCCTGCGAGAGATTGAGGACATCTGCGATCACGTTGGCTTGCTGCACAAGGGCGGGGTGCTCTTCGCAAAGGACCTCGATGAGATGAAGCTCGGAATCCACAAGCTTCAGTGTGTGTTGAGAACAGCGCAGTATGAGGAAGAACTGCTGTCTGAGCTCACGGTGCTTCAGCACGAGAAGCGCGGAACGCTGCTCACCGTCGTGGCGCGCGGGGAACGGGAAGAGATCACGGCGAAGGTGCAGGAGAAGGAGCCGCTGTTTTTTGAGCTGCTTCCGCTGACCCTCGAGGAGATCTTTATCAGTGAAACGGAGGTGGCCGGTTATGACATCAAGAATCTCATTTTTTAAGCTGACGATAAACGAGTGGAAAAAGCTCGGCTGGCTGACGGCTTTGCAGGCGCTCTTGTTTGCCCTGATCGTTCCGCTTCGGCTTCTGCTGGCGCTCGCGATGGAGAAGAACGCCGGCCGGATGCCTCTCACTGACGTGCTGTATGAGAATGTTGGCTTTGAAAAACTGCTCACCACGGCGACGATCGTGGCAATGGGCATCCTCTGTGCGCTCGCCGTGTTCAGCTATCTGCATTCGCGCAAGCGGCTGGACTTCTATTATAGTCTGGGGCTGCGCAGGGGGACGTTGTTCCTTGTGAAATTTACGGCTGGTACGCTGACCTTTGTGGTTCCGTTTCTGGCAAGCCAGGCTCTGGCGGTCCTCGTGGGCGCGCTCTACGGCGTGATGTCCGCGATGGTCGTGCAGGAGATGACGTCGGCGAGCCTGCTGGGGATCCTTTTTTTCCTGACAAGCTATTCGGCCGCTGCTCTGGCGGTGCTGCTGACCGGGAAGACGCTGACTTCCGTGCTGGCGATCGGCACGTTGTCCGGGTATCTGCCGATGGTCTGGCTGGTCGTCTGCGGCTGTCAGGAGATGTTTCTGCCGACGCTGTGTCCGGACGGAGTCACGTTTCTGGGAGAGGCTTACCGGATCTATCGGACGAGCCGCAGAATGATGCTGGACCACTCTTCGCCGTGGATTATGATCCTCAGCTGGCAGGCAAACGGGGAGAGCGTGCGGCAGGGATTGACCGGCATGTGGCCGGATCTGGGGAGCATCTGCCTGTTTCTGGTGCTTCCGGCGATCCTGACGGCGCTGTGCCTTGTGCTGTGCCGTGTGCGGAAGACGGAGGCTGCAGGGAGGGCGCTCGCGTTCGGCTGGACGGAAGGGCTGATCAAGATCCTGCTGGCGGTTCCGGCGGCGCTGTTTGCCGGAATGGTTGTCTACGAAGAGTTCCATTCGGTGGCGTGGGAGATCTGCTTTGTCGCGGCCTTCGGCGCGCTGGCCTGCGTGATCATGGAGTTTATCTACCGCTGGGATATCCGGCAGGCGCTCGCGCACAAGTGGCACATCGCTGTGACGTTGGCGTTGTCTCTGGCGGTCTTCCTGTTTTTCCGCTTTGACCTGTGCGGGATCAATACTTACCTTCCGGAGAAAGAAGAGCTCGCGGCGATGTCTGTGCGCTATACCTATGGCGGTTTCAACTACTACGACGAGGCTGGAGAGAAGATCCGGAACGAACAGGATATCCTGCGCATGCTGGAGACGGACAGGGTCGATCTGCTCTATCCGCTGGCTGAGGATGGGGTGGAGAATGTGCGAAAGACAGAATTGAACGGATCATATCTCTACCTGAACATGGAGTATCGCCTGAAGTCCGGCAGAACGTTCTACCGCAGTTATACGGTGAGGCGCGACCTGTATGAGAAAGCGCAGCAGGAACTGATGAAAGACAAGGAGTACAGAGAGCGCTACTACCCGATTTTGGGCTGGGACGACGCGCAGCTGGAAAAGGTCGACAATATCTGGGTAGATCTGTCTCAGGAACAGTGGGAGAAATTTACACAGGAGAAAGCTGGAACACAGACGGGGAAGCAGATGGAGGAGCCGGAAGAGGAGCAGGATGTGGACGACGAAAAGATGTCGGATGGCCTGAGCATTGAAATTGAGACATCGATTGAGACGTCAGCGGACGATCCGGATGTGGGTGAGTGGGAATACTCAGATTCGGGCGTGATGACTGGCATGACGCTCACAGAGGAGGCAAGCCGCAGTCTGATCAGGGCTTATCAGGAGGATCTCGCCGAAAGCAGCAACCTTTATCTTGCCGAGGGCAACATTCTTTTCGCGGACGACGAGACGGTCGGGACGATGACGATCTCGTGGAAGAGTGAGCCGAAAGGAGAGTGGACGTACTATAACTACGACAGGTACATGATCCGGGAGGACTTCACGCGCACGATGGAGGTGCTGCAAAAGGCATATGAGGAGGATGGCGCGGGAGACATGAGAGGGTAACGCCGGAGGAAACGGCGGCGTCCCGCCCATAGCCGGATCGGAAAGATGCGGTCGAAACATAAGCGTGATCAAAACAGGACAGGATGATCCCCTGTCTTGTTTTGTGTTTTTGGACAATTTCTTTAATAAAAAAATAATTTGTCAAACAAATGTGGTTCGCGTTATACTTTACACAGTGCTATTCCGTCGGCGGACAGAACCGGATGGACTTTGTCGGCGAAAACGCACGGCGGAATAAAAAGAATGCAACGGATTCTGGGAGAGGCAGCGCTATGTTTGGAGAGTGCCACGCGCACCTGTTCATGAACGGGTACAATTATCATGAAGCGGTCGAACTGCACCGGGATCGGCCGAAGGAGGACGATATCCGTGAGAAGCTGCGGCTGTATCAGGAGCAGGGGGTCACATTCGTGCGGGACGGCGGCGACGCGCTCGGCGTGTCCGCGCTCGCAAAGAAGATCGCGCCGGAGTACGGGATCGACTACCGGACGCCGCTGTTCGCGATTCACAAGAACGGACATTACGGCGGGATCGTCGGCTACGGTTTCGACAATATGAAAGAATATCACAGTCTGGTAAAGCGCGCGATCCGGGAAGGCGCGGACTTTATCAAGGTCATGTTCTCGGGTATCCTGGACTTTGGCCAGGCCGGGGCACTCACGGAGGAGCCACTCGACGCGGAGGAGATCCGGGAGATGATCCACATCGCGCACGAGGAAGGCATGGCCGTGATGGCGCATGTGAACGGCGCGGAAGCGGTGCGAAACGCCGTGGAAGCCGGAGTGGATTCGGTCGAGCACGGCAATTTCATGGATGAGGACTGCCTGCAGGCGCTCGCCGGGAGCCGTGCGGTCTGGGTGCCGACCTACGTGACGATCACGAACCTGATTGGCAGCGGCAGATTCGACGACGCTTCCCTGCGCCGCCTGGCAGAACAGCAGGGCGAGCGGATCCGCAGGGGTCTTGCGCTCGGAGTAAAGATTGCGCTCGGCAGCGATGCCGGGGCCTACCGCGTGCCGCACGCGCAGGGGATCATAGACGAGTACCGCGAATTTCAGCGCCTCGCTGCCCCACTGCTTACGAAAGAAGAGCTCGACGCCCGTCTTGCGGCGGCCGAGCATAAGATTCAGAAACGATTTTTCCGTGTTTAGTGAATTTTACCGAACGCCCTTGCAGGGATTGTCAATGCCACGGTAAACGCACTTCCGTTCGTTACGGTCACGCAGCGGAACTAAGCTCATGCTGCGCATTCGCTAAGTACCGGCGGACCTCTACGGTTTACCTTAGGCATTGCAACCCACTGCACGGGCTGTCCATTTCCGCTTGAAATGCACTTATGGCGGAAGGCAGTGAATCGTGTATCGCAGCCGTAGACAGGAACCGCAGGGATTTCCGGAACTTTTCCGGCACAAACTGAAAAAAGAAAATCTTCCGTTTCCCAACATGTATCTACAGTTTTGCCGGGAAAGTTCTAAGGAAGGGTACCGTGCGGCTCCGTCCGGATAAATTACATATAGTTCATTAAACACGGAGATAGTATAAGGAGCAATGTGTATGGAATGGACCACCCTTCTGGCGGCGCAGCGCGCGCGCACGATCTCTACACGTTATGAGAGGAACAAAGACACGAGAAGCGAATTCGAGAAAGACTATCACCGGATCATCGGCAGCGCTTCGTTTCGCCGCCTCCAGGACAAGACGCAGGTGTTTCCGCTCGATAAGAGCGATTTCATCCGCACGAGGCTGACACATTCGCTGGAGGTGTCGTCGATCGCGAAGTCGCTTGGACAGTTGATCTCACAGGACATCCTGCAAAACGGGCGGGATCCGGAGTTTGACCTGCAGATGAAGGAAGACGTCTGCAACATCCTGCAGTGCGCCGGACTGATCCACGACATCGGGAATCCGCCGTTCGGCCATTTCGGGGAGACGGCGATTCGCGAGTGGTTTAAGATGCATCTGCCGAAGCTCACGTATAAGGGGAAATCGGTGACGAAGCTTCTGAACAAGCAGATGCTCGCGGACTTCTATAATTTTGAGGGCAACGCGCAGGCGCTGCGCCTGCTCGCGAAGCTGCATTTTCTGGTGGACGAAAACGGCATGAACCTCACCTACGCGCTTCTGAACACGATCGTCAAATATCCGGTGCCGTCCACGCAGATTGATGAGAACAGCGGGGATATCCGGACCAAGAAGATGGGCTTTTTCCTGGCGGAGCAGGAGCTGTATCAGAAGATCGCGGCGGAGACGGGGACGGTCGGGGTCCGGCATCCGCTCACCTATATTCTGGAGGCGGCGGACGACATTGCCTACAGCACGGCGGACATCGAGGATGCGTTCAAAAAGGGATGCATTTCCTATGTGGAGCTGCTGTATGAACTGGAGCAGTATGAGCAGCGGGCGCCTGAGCGCGAGCTGGCACTGTTTGATCCGGCGCAGGTCCTTCGGGAGAAATATGAGACCGCGAAGAAGCGCCATATCGCGGACCGGGAAGAATTTGCGGTGCAGAATTTCCTTGTCCGCATGCAAGGTTTCCTGATCAACAGCGCGGCCTACGGGTTTGCCAGCAGTTACCGGCAGATCATGGACGGGACGTACCGGAAGGATCTGTTTGAATCGGCGCACACGAAGAACCAGATCAAGCTTTTGCAGGACGTGGCCTACCGGTACGCGTTTACGTCGACGCCAATCTACAAGCTGGAGATATCGGCGAACACGGTTCTTCACTTCCACCTCAGGAACTTCATAAACGCCGTGCTGTACTATGACACGGAAGTGGAGCAGAGTGACGTGGAGGAAAAGCTGACGACGCTGATCTCGGAGAATTACAAAAAGGCATATCATGCCTACGCGGACGGGAAAAGTGAGGCGGAACGTCTTTATCTGAGGCTGCTGCTTGTGACCGATTACGTGTGCGGCATGACGGACAGCTATGCGAAGCGATTGTATCAGGAGCTGAACGGAATCGACTGAAAAAATTACAAAGCAATTACAGAATTATTAAGATTATAATATCAGAACATGAATTGTCAGTGTGTGACTTGCAGAAGTGGGAAATGCATGGTATGATTACTCTGGTATTATGTCGACGGGCTCAGAAGGGGAACCCGGACAGAGGAGGATTCATAGTAGTAAAGCAGGGAGTAAAGATTGGAGGGTGTAACATGTTAGTGAAGAGAGTGAGAGTGGTTTTATCCGCTCTGGCGATGTCACTGGCCATGATGTGTTTTACAAGCGGATGTGGCGGTTCCGATTCCGATAAACCAAAAGAGACGGAGGTTCCTACAGAGGCACCGACGGAAGCTCCTACAGAGTCTGAGACGTTGCCGCCTCAGACAGAACCGGAGACAGAGCTTAAGACGGACGTTGCATATACATCGCAGGATCGCAGTATTCGCATTACCTTGCCGGACAGCACATGGACGGTACAGCAGGATGCAGATGAAATGAGAGTATTTTCTTCCGGGAATGCGGCCATGATCAGCATCGTGCATGCGGCGGACGCGGCGGCCATGCGGAATATTTCCGTGGCAGAGTCGGAGGACGCGCTGAAGCAGAGCCTGACCGGGCAGTATCCGGACGCGAACGCGTTTGAGGTGATGGAGTTCGAGAAGCTCAGCTCTTCGACGATCGACACGTATGAGTATGTGGTAAAATACAACTCGACAAGCATGTGGGTGTACGCGGTGACCTATGGAATCATTGCCGATACGCAGGCGTACGTGGTTACCGGTACGGTGGTCGATGATAACAAGGCGCTTCTGGATGCGGTGCAGGAGTCGGTGGAGAGCTTTACAGTCCTGAGAAACAATGTATTCAGCGCGATACCGGGCACCGGCGGAAATAAGACCAATATGTCGGAGAGCCAGTCCGGCGGGACTGCGGCGGGTGAGATGGCGTCGATGTCGGATTACGGCACGAGCGTCACGCTGTACGCGTCGGATACGGTCAATGTACGCATGCAGCCGAGCACGGAGGCGAATTCTGCCGTCATCACAGTGCTCTCGCCGGGTGCTACGGTGAGTGTGATCGGCGAGTCGCCGCAGTGGTTTAAGGTCAATATCAACGGCAACATCGGGTACGTCAACAAGGCGTTCCTTGTGCAGTCCCCGGTGCAGACCGAGACGCAGACGGATTCCCAGGAAGCGGCGCAGGTCTCCGCTGAGATGAGCAATTACACCAATTACGGTACAGGATACACGTACTACACGACGACAGAGGTCAATCTCCGGGCGCAGCCCGGCACGGACAGCGGAGTCGTGAGCACGCTGAGCGGCGGCGCAGCCGTCACGGTGGTCGGCGAGACGCCGAACTGGTTCATGGTGTCGGCTAACGGCGTGACCGGATATGTTTCAAAATCTTACCTGAGCAATACGAACACTTATACCGGGACGAACAATGATACGAATCAGGACGACACGACGGGCGGCAGCACGAACACCAACGTCGGCCCGATCAGCGGGACGGTCATGAGCGTCGGGAACAATACGATCACGATTCAGGGCGACGACGGAAACGTTTATTCGATCAATTACACAGACGCCGATGTGAGTACGAGCAGCGGCCTTCAGAGCGGCCTGTATGTGTCGGCCATGATCGATTATTCCAATACGCTCGCAAACGGCGATCTCTACGCGACGAGCGTGAGTGGCTATTAAGGGAACGCGCTGCGGACGTAGAATTCAGATTTTGAGATGCTGCAGGGCCGGATGAGCGGCTCTGCAGTTTTTCTTTTATAGAAGATGCAGATATGGCAGACAGGATAGGAGAAGGAGGATATGAACGAACTGAGAGTAAGACCGGACGGCGTCATACTCGACGTGGATGGCACGCTGTGGGATTCGACCGGAATTGTGGCGGGCGCATGGACCCGGGCGGTCCGGGAGTGCGGGCATGATGTTTTGGTGACCGCGGATATGCTGAAAGGACTGTTCGGCCTGACGATGGCGGCGATCGCGGAGCGGCTTTTGCCGCAGCTCTCCGTGGAGGAACAGGGACGGGTCATGGACCTGTGCTGCGTCTACGAGCAGGAGGCGCTCGAAGCGGACGAGTGCAGGATTTGTTATCCGGGAGTCGAGGACACGATCCGGGAGCTGTCGGGATCCGCGCGGCTGTTCATCGTCAGCAACTGCCAGTCCGGCTACATTGAGCTCTTTCTGGACAAGACGGGGCTTGGCCCTTATATCACGGATATCGAGTGCTATGGGAACACCGGCATGGGAAAGGCGGACAACATCCGGCTGGTCGCGGAGCGCAATCATCTGCGCGCCCCGATCTATGTCGGGGATACGCAGGGGGACTGCGAGGCGGCGGCGCAGGCGGGCGTTCCGTTTGTGTTCGCGGCGTACGGATTTGGAGAGGCGGATCGCTGGGATGTGAGGATCGAAGCGTTCGTGGAGCTGATCCAGCTGATCTGAGTCAGCCGAGGTTCCGCGAAATGGGACAAAAGAGCAGGACTGAGGAAAAAGGCGTTCTTAAAGGTGCCCGAAGACGGGAGGAAGAAGAGGTATGAAACGAATTCTCTGGATGGTGCTGATGAATTTGTGGTTCGTCCCATACGGACTGACTCGGCTGATCCGCATGTCGCGGCACCCGGAAAACTATACACTGGAGGAGCGCTTCGCGCTGATCAAGCTGATCGACAAGCGCGCGATCAAAGGCGGCAGGGTGGACATCGACTGCCATGGGCTGGAGAACCTTCCCGACAAGGACGGATATATTCTGTACCCGAACCATCAGGGCATGTTCGACGTGCTCGCGATCCTGCATGTGATGCCGCGCCCGGTCTCCGTGGTGCTGAAAAAGGAGCTCGCCAACATCCCGTTTCTGAAGCAGGTGTTCGCCTGTATCGATGCGATCGCGCTGGACCGCAATGATCCCAGACAGGGCATGAAGGTGATCCTGAAAGTGGCCGAGGAGGTCGGCAAGGGGCGCAATTACATCATCTTCCCGGAGGGCACGCGTAGCCGGAACGGTAATCAGCTGTTGGATTTCAAGGGCGGCAGCTTCAAGAGCGCGATGAAGGCAAAGTGCCCGGTCGTCCCGGTGGCGTTGCTGGATTCGTACAAGGCGTTCGACACGGGATCGATCGCCCGGCAGAAGGTGCAGGTGCATTTCCTGCCGCCGATCCTTCCTGAGGAATATGAGGGAATGAAGACCGTAGAGCTGGCTGCGCTCGTGAAGAGCCGGATCCAAGAAAAGATTGAGGAAGAGGAAAGCGGACGAACAGCGCCTCACGAATTGAACTAGCTTGCATCTAGATCACGAAAGCCTCGCATAGTTTGCTTGTCAGACTGGCGGAGGCTTTTGTTCTACAATAGGAAATTTCTCCTAACGGAGAAATCCTGAACGAAAAAAGCCCGCCGGAAGCGGGCATGGGTAACAGACGG
>CANQRR010000056.1 GCA_947626285.1 uncultured Lachnospiraceae bacterium | reverse complement strand
TTTCCGTTTCCCAACATGTATCTACAGTTTTGCCGGGAAAGTTCCAAGGAAGGGTACCGTGCGGTTCCGTCCGGATAAATTATATATAGTTCATTAAACACGGACATTTTACCACATCTTAAAAAAGAAAGGAATAAAAAGCGTTGTATCTGTTTTTTTTACAGAAAGTATGTTAAAATTCTTTTTGAGAATGTGCCACGGAGGCGTCGAAATGGGCAAAATGACCGTTTACCATGGAGGATACACCGCCATTCGGAATCCAAAAATAATCAAAGGGAAAAATACAAAAGATTTCGGTCCTGGTTTTTATTGCACGATCATCCGGGAACAGGCTGAGCGCTGGGCAAGGCGATATAATACGCCTGTTGTCAGCACCTATACTGTACGCATGGACACTAAGCTGAAAATCCTGAATTTTAAGGAAATGACGGAAGATTGGCTCGACTTCGTCATAAACTGCCGTCATGGACAGGCTCATGATTATGACATCGTGATTGGAGCAATGGCGAACGACCAGATTTACAATTTTATCGCCGATTATATGGACGGCAGCCTGACAAGGGAACAGTTCTGGGTTCTTGCAAAATTCAAGTACCCGACGCACCAGATCAGTTTCTGCACGAATGCCGCACTAAACTGTCTGGAATTTGTCTCAAGCGAGGAGGTACACGTATGACAGGACGCGAAGACCGCAAGGAAAACGACCTTTTTTTCACCTGCAGCCTGATCGAATATATCGCGAGACGAACCAAAAACAAGCGGTCTTTCATTGTGAATTCACTTGGCAAGACTCTGATTGAAAAAATCTACGACCTTGCGGATGTTTACCACAGCGATAATATCGACACGGTAAGTGAAGATTTCATCAAAAAGGCCGGAATCACTGACGGAGACTTTGACAATGTCTCCGCCGCCCGCTATGCAGTCCCGAGCCACTGGGACATCGGAAAAGTCTATAAGCGGCTTGTCCTTGGCATCGCAAGAGAAAAAAGTCTCTCCATCGTCGATGCAATATTCGAGGCGTATAATTCTTTTGTCAGCGAAAAGATCGACGATTACAACTCAAGCTTTTATTATGACGCGCCCCAAAATATCCTGAACGCTTATATTTACGGGGTAATCGAATAAAAACTACTGTACGGATTCGTATTTCAGCAAATTGGCATGCGAAGACAGCAGCCAGAATAGAAAGGGAAAACTCTATGATTCGTTTTAACAATGACTACAGCCGCGGCGCACATCCGCGAATCCTGGAAGCGCTTGCGCAGACGAACAATGAGAGCTACGGCGGCTACGGAATCGACCCGTGGTGTGAGAAGGCCGCCGATGCGATCAAAAAATACCTGGACTGCCCGCAGGCAATGGTGCATTTCCTGATCGGCGGCACGCAGGTCAACTACACCGCGATCTCGGCGGCGCTGCGCCCCTATCAGAGCGTCCTCAGCGCGGACAGCGGCCACATCAACGTCCACGAGACCGGCGCCGTCGAGCACTGCGGCCACAAGATTCAGGCGCTCCCCGCGCGCGACGGCAAGATTACGGCAGCGCAGATCGAGGAAGACGCAAGGCTGTACCGCGACAGCGACATCCCGGAGCATGTCACACAGCCAAAGCTTGTCTATCTGTCCTTCCCAACCGAATACGGCACGCTCTACACTCTTCAGGAGCTGGAGGAGATCAGCCGCGTCTGCCGGGAGTACGACATGTATCTCTTCATCGACGGCGCACGGCTCGGCTACGGCCTCGGCGCTGCCGAAAACGATGTGTCAATGAAAGATCTCGCCCGCCTGGCCGACCTGTTCTACTGCGGCGGCACGAAATGCGGCGCGCTCTTCGGGGAAGCGCTCGTCATCACGAACCCGGTGCTGAACGTCGACTTCCGCAGCTACATCAAGCAGAACGGCGCAATGCTCGCCAAGGGCTGGCTGCTCGGCCTGCAGTTCTACACACTGTTTGCGGACGGGCTCTATTTTGAGATCACAAAAAAGGCGACGGAACTCGCGCAACAGATCCGCCGCGCTTTCGCCGAAAAGGGTATTCCTGCCTACATAGAGAGCTGCACGAACCAGCAGTTCGTCGTGCTCGAAAACAGTCAGATGGAAAAACTCGCGGAGAAATACGTATTTGAATTTGAAAAGAAGATTGACGAGACGCACAGCTGCGTACGCTTCTGCACAAGCTGGGGGACGACGCAGGGGGAAGTCGACACGCTGATCGCGGATATTCGCAGGCTCTGAAGATCCTTACAAATTGGTACCATCTGATTTATATGGATAGATAAAAAGAATGTATTTTCAGAAGCGGGAGGATCTTATGCGCGGTTCCAATTATGAGATTACAAAGAAGGGCTCACAGAAATTGTTCCTAAATTACGACCAGCAGCGCATGATCGATAAATTCAGCCTGGAACACGACGATGCTTTCCTGTACATCGAGTTCGTCGCACGGCGCTACCGGATCGACCGCAGCAGCGGAAATGTGGAGTGGGCGGAGGATCCTTGCCTCTGGCACGAGGCGGGCTTTGAAGAAGTCCTCTCCATTTTCGACCTGCTCTGTTATTCAAAGGACGACTGCCGCCTGTCCGGAAATTATTGCGGCATCAGCAACGTAAAAGGAGCCAGCCTTGCGGCGGCTCCCGGAAATGACATGTTCGCACCGGCGGCGCGCTCCTTCGACCATCATACTGACCGACTCGCGGCGGCCTGTGAAGCGCTCGGCGGCACAAAAGAAAAAATCGGCGATGTGTCTTACCGGATCCCTGTCTTCCCGTTCCTCTCGATCCAGCTCCAGTTCTGGGAGGGCGACGACGAATTCCCGCCGCAGCTGAAATTCATGTGGGACGAAAATATCCTGCAATTCATGCATTTTGAGACTACTTTCTATGTGACCGGGCATGTGATTGACCGGCTGCAAACGCTCATCCTATAAAAAATCATTGTATATATCCCGGCATTTTGTGTCGTCCCCGCGTCCTTGCGGATGCGGGGATATTTTTCTGCTCCCTGCCCTCACTCGCTCAGCGTTCGCACCGCCGCCAGCAGCTCCTGCGCGAGCTGCATCATGTTTTCGTTCTCTTTTCCCGCCACCTTCGGTCTGGTGTACGTAAAGTACGGGTTCGTCTCGATCGTAAAGCGCAGCCTGCCGCGGTAGAACTTGAGCAGACCGTCGATGCGTGTCGTATCAATCTTCGCCTTCTCGTACATGACGATCTTTACTTCATCGCCCTTCTGCGTAAGCTCCGTGATGTAGGCGTCGTGCGCCTGTGAGCGCATCCGCGCGATCATTAGCAGGTTCTGCACTGAGCGCGGCGGCTCTCCGAAACGGTCCATCAGCTCTTCGAGCATGTCGTCGTACTCTTCCTCGCTCTGAATCGCCGCGATCCGCTTATAGATATCCAGTTTCTGAATTTCATTTCGGATATAAGTATCCGGGATAAACGCGTCCACATCCAGATCGATTGCCGTCTCAAAGCTCTCCTGCGGCGTCGTCTCGCCCTGAATCTCCCGGACCGACTCGTTCAAAAGCTTGCAGTACAGATCGTAGCCGACCGCCTCCATGTGACCGTGCTGCTCGCTGCCGAGCAGATTGCCAGCGCCGCGGATCTCCAGATCCCGCATCGCGATCTTGAAACCGCTGCCGAGCTCCGTAAACTCACGGATCGCGGACAGGCGCTTCTCCGCGACTTCCTTGAGCATCTTGTTGCGGCGATACATCAGGAAGGCGTAAGCTGTGCGGTTCGATCGCCCGACGCGCCCGCGCAGCTGATAGAGCTGGGCGAGCCCCATGTTGTCCGCGTCGTGCACGATCATCGTATTGACATTCGAGATGTCGAGACCGGTCTCGATGATCGTCGTCGTCACGAGCACGTCGATATCCCCGTTGATAAAATCGTACATGACCTGCTCGAGCTCTCTCTCCTTCATCTGCCCGTGCGCGAACGCCACCTGTGCCTGCGGCACAAGGGACGCGATCGTGTTCGTCATCTCCACGATATTGTTGACGCGGTTGTAGACATAGTAGACCTGCCCGCCCCGCGCGAGCTCCCGGCTGATCGCCTCGCGCACCATCTCCTCGTTATACTCCATCACATAGGTCTGGATCGGCACACGCTCCTGCGGCGCTTCCTCGAGCACGCTCATGTCGCGAATCCCGACGAGACTCATGTGCAGCGTGCGCGGAATCGGCGTCGCCGTCAGCGTCATCACGTCGATGTCGCTCTTGAGCTGCTTGATCTTCTCCTTGTGCGCCACGCCGAAGCGCTGCTCCTCGTCGATCACGAGCAGGCCGAGGTTTTTGTACTGCACGTCCTTCGAGAGCAGGCGGTGCGTCCCGATCACGATGTCGACCATGCCGTTTTTCAGTCCCTCGATCGTCTGCTTCTGCTCCGCGGACGTGCGGAAACGGCACATCAGATCGACGCGCACCGGAAAATCCTTCATGCGCTGCACAAAAGTATTGTAGTGCTGCTGCGCCAGGATCGTCGTCGGCACAAGGTAGGCGACCTGTTTTCCGTCCTGCACTGCCTTGAACGCGGCGCGGATCGCGATCTCCGTCTTACCGTAACCGACGTCTCCGCAGATCAGACGATCCATGATCTTCGGACTCTGCATATCCCGCTTGACGGCCTCGATCGCGAGAAGCTGATCCTCCGTCTCCTCAAATGGGAACATCTCCTCGAACTCCCTCTGCCAGACCGTGTCCTCGCCGTAGACAAAGCCTTCCTTCCTCTGCCGCTCCGCGTAGAGCTTCACGAGGTCCTGCGCGATCTCCCGGACCGCCGTGCGCACGCGCGTCTTCGTGCGGTTCCACTCCTGCGTCCCCAGCTTGTTGAGCTTCGGCGTCTTCGCGTCGCTGTCCGCGTATTTCTGGATCACGTCGAGCTGCGTCGCCGGAACAAACAGGCTGCTTCCGCCCGCGTACTCGATCCGCATATAGTCCTTCGTGACCCGGTCTACCTCCACCTTCTCGATACCGCGGTAGACGCCGAGCCCATGATTCTCATGCACGACATAATCGCCGACCGAAAGCTCCGTGAAGCTCTGGATCTGCCGGCCTTCATAACGCCTGTGGCGCTTCTTTTTTTTCTTCTGCTGCCCGAAGATGTCGCTCTCCGTGATCACGACAAATTTGATCAGAGGGTACTCGTATCCGCGCTGCGCGTTCCCGTAGGTGACAAGCACCTCTCCGGGCTGCACTTCGCGGTCCGCATCCTCCGTATAAAAGCTTGTCAGTCCCTCCTCCAGCAGATCTCCGGCCAGGCGGTTGCCCCTCGTGCGGGACGCCGCGAGCAGAATCACCCGATAGCCCTCCCGCTTCCAGCGGCGCAGATCCTGCACCAGGTACTCGAAACTGTTGTTATAGGAGTTGACCGACCGCACGGTGAGACCGTACTTCCCGGAAATGGTCCACGGCGCGCGCGCGTTCTCCAGCGTACAAAGCCCCACGGCGTTTCCGCGGCAGAGCGCCGCCGCCGTCTCATTGCAGGAAAACAGCAGGCTCGTCTGCCCCGGCAGCACATAGCCCTTCTCCAGCCGGTGTTCCATGCTTTCCCGGAACTCCGCCTCCACCGCCTGCGCCGCCTCCAGCATCCGATTTGGCTCGTCGAGAAAGAGCAGCGTTGTGTTCTCATCGAAATAGTCCAGAAGCGTCGTCTTCCGCGGAACAAAATAGTCGATAAACGATTCCATGGAAAGGGGCTCCGCGAACTCCTCCATCTGGTCCTTGCAGTCCTGCAAGAGACCGCGGATCCGCTCTGCCTCCTCGGTCTTCCCGGACTCGCGGAAGACCTTCTCCGCCTTTTCCGCCTCCTTTTTCAACCGCGCAAGCGCCGTCTGCCTCTGCGCGTCGTCCGGAATCAGCTCCGCCGCCGGGTAGATGCGCACGGACTCCAGATTCTCGATCGAGCGCTGGCTCTCCA
Source organism: uncultured Lachnospiraceae bacterium (assembly GCA_947626285.1). Taxonomy (GTDB): domain Bacteria; phylum Bacillota; class Clostridia; order Lachnospirales; family Lachnospiraceae; genus Choladousia. The sequence goes on along the minus strand of CANQRR010000056.1, from coordinate 16,530 downwards.
CGTCGAAGCTGCGGATCGAATCGACCTCCTCTCCCCAGAGCTCGATGCGGACCGGATTCTCCTCCGTCAACGGATAGATGTCGATGATGCCGCCGCGGATCGCGAACTGCCCAGGCCCCTCCACCTGTCCGGTGCGCTCATAGCCAAGCTTCACCAGTTCGCCCTTGAGCTCCGTGACGTCAAGCTCACAGCCGCTGTCGATCTCCATGATATGATCCTTCCAGTCCTCAAACGGCACCAGATGATTCATACAGGCCGCCATCGTCGTGATGACCGTCAGCTTCTTCCGCTCCACCAGCGCCTTGAACACGGCGATGCGCTGCTGCTCAAGCAGGTTGCTGTGGATGTCCGCCTGAAAAAAGATCAGATCCTTCGCCGGGAAGTACAGGACATCCCGGTCGAAGAAACGGTAATTTTCGTAGATTTCTTTCGCGCGCAGGTCGTTGTATGTCACGATCAGAGCCGCATACGGCACGTCCGGATAGCGCGCCGCCGCATCCGCACTGCCCATCACGCCCCCTGACAACGTCATCCTTGAATCGTCTCTCCCGGCCAATGCCCTATCGCCTTCGGGCACCGCCTTGCCAGTCGCACGCGCAGGAGAAGCAACCGTCCTCGTCCTCCAGCCCGGTCCCGCCGTCCCGGCCGCGCGCGCGTACGCCCGCCCCGTGATCTCCTGAAACTGCTGTCCGGCGCAGTACATGAAATGCGATTTCTGCGAATCGATGCAGCCTGTCACCTGCAGCATGCCCCGGTTCGCCCCAAGCTTTCTGCCGATCTCCTCGAATTCTCCCAGCTGCTGCATGGGCGCCATAAATGCTTTCATAAACGTCCTCTCTCCATAAAGTCTGAACCGGCTATTCGTCCTCCCGCGGTTTCGCTTTTCTCTCCCGCGGGCCCTCCTCTGCGCTGCTTTCCCTGCGCGTATTGAATTCATTCATCACCCGATCGACATCCTCCGTAAGAAGCTTCGCCGCCGCCTGCGCGGCGCGGTCGAACGCGTCGTCCATCTCAGGCTGCTCCTCTTTCGAAAAACGACTCAGCACATAGTCGGCCAGATCCCAGTCCGCCGGTTTCTCCCCGACGCCGATCTTCACACGAGGGAACTCCTGCGTGCCGAGCTGACTGATGATGTTCTTGATCCCGTTGTGCCCGCCGGCGCTGCCCTTCCCGCGGATGCGCAACTGCCCCGGCGACAGGCTGATGTCGTCGTAGAGGACGATCAGCGCCTCCGTGGGATCGATCTTATAGAACTCACAGGCCGCGCGGACGCTCTCCCCGCTCAAATTCATAAAAGTCAGCGGCTTGAGCAAAAGCACCTTCTGCCCCTCGATCACACCCATGCCCGTGAGCGCCCGGAACTTTTCCGTCTCAATGCGGATCCCGTACCGCCCGGCCAGACGGTCGATCGACTCAAAGCCGGCGTTGTGCCGCGTGTGCGCGTACTTCGGCCCGGGATTCCCCAAGCCAACAATGATATACATAATGTCCTCCTCCGGTTTTTTCCATAATTCACTCAGCTTCTTCAGAAACATCCCAATTTCCCTGCCCTTCCGGCAATTAACCCATATATCCTGCCCGGAGCGTCCGATGTGGCCGCCCACTGTGCCGCTACCTACACCGCGATCCCCGATTTCACAAACAACACGATCGCGAGCAGCGTCGTCAGCACGTCCGACACCGCCTGCGCGCAGATGACGCCATGAAAACCGAACAGCGCCCTGAGCGCAAAGATGCACGCGGCAAAAATGATTCCCTGCCGACTCAGCGTCAGAATCAGCGTCGGCAGCGCCTTCCCCGTCGCCTGGAACAACGTGATAAATACCAGAAACAGTCCGGCAAACGGCGCGCTCGCGAGCATGCAGCGCAGCATCAGGCTGCCCTTCTCCACAATGCCCGCATCCTTCAGGAAGATCTGTATCAGCTGCGGAGCCAGAAGCGCCATCGCTCCCGCGCCGACGATTGCGATCACCATCTGCACCAGAATATCAAAGCGGATCGTCTTCCTGAGCCGTTCCCGGTTCTCCGCCCCGTAGCAGAAGCCGATCAGCGGCATCGCGCCAAACGCGAAGCTCACCAGGATCATCGTCAGCACCAGGTACACTTTGCTCGCAATCCCCATCGCAGCAACGCTGTCCGTCCCGTACACGACCAGGTTCCGGTTCAGCAGAACGCCCGCAAAGCTCTGCATCACATTGTTGAGCGACGCCGGTATGCCGATCGCGAAAACCGCCGCCACGCTCTCCCGGCTCACCCGGACATGGCGCGGCGAGACCGACAACTTCCGCGCCTTCTTCACCGTCACCCAGACCATGATCGCGACGCTTAGCACGTTGCCCAGCACCGTAGCGATCGCGGCGCCTGCCGCGCCCATGTGCAGGGTAAAAATAAAGATCGGATCCAGGACCATGTTGAGCACGGATCCCGCCACGGACGCCGCCATGCATTCATTCGCCAGCCCTTCCGTGCGGAGCTGGTTCGTCGGCACGAGAGAGACCACCATCGCCGGCGCTCCGATCGCTATGTATTTGTAATACTGCGCGGCGTGATAGTAGACATCGCTCTTCGCCCCGAGCATGTGCAGCACGGGTTTTTGGAACGCCAGCATAAAAAGTCCGGTCAGCACGCCGACCGCCACAGAACCCCAGAAGCCGAAACTGCTGACATTTCGACCCTCCTCATCCTGACGCTCTCCGAACAGCCGTGAGATCACGGAGCTGCTTCCGAGCCCGAACAGATCGCCGAGCGCGACCATCAGAATAAAGACCGGCGCGCACAGGGATACCCCCGCCACGAGCGCCGCGTCCTGCGTCTTTGAGATAAAATAGGTGTCCACCATGTTGTAGACAAGTCCGACGATCCTTCCCAGCACCAGCGGGATCGTCAGCGTAAAGAAAGCCTTCGGGACGGAGACCCGCTCAAAAAGTTCGTTTTCTTCCATACTTTTTCTCCATATCCTCTGTTTATTTCCATCGCAAAACGGGCAAGTTCGCAAAAACTCCCCCATCCATGAGACAGGCGGCAAGACTTTATTTTGCCCGCCGCCCTATGTATCATAATCATGAAATTCCAAACTTATCACATGGACCGTTCACGCAGTCCTTTTCGTACATCATACGCACATGTCCGTCGTCTTGTCAACCGATTCCGGCGCAGCTGTCAACAGATCCCCGCACAGCCGTCAGTAGATCGTGCAGTTTCGCCCTCTGTCTTTGCCCGCGTACAGCTTGTCGTCCGCCCGGCGGATCAGCTCCGTCATCGTAGCGGAAAAATCGTACTCCTCCACGCCGAACGTCATGGTCACATGAAAGACGTCTCCCGTGGAGGGATCCGTGATCTCCAGCTCTTCTACGCGCCTGCGCAGATCATCGACATAGCCGTGCGCGACATCCCCGTTCTCCGAAAACGCCAGGCAGAACTCCTCGCCGCCCCAGCGGCAGACCATACCCCGCCCATTCATGTATTCCATAAACAGACCCGCGAGCCGTCGAAGCACCTCGTCTCCGCAGTTGTGCCCGCGCGTGTCGTTCACACGCTTGAAGAAATCGATGTCTCCGATGGCGATGCTCAAGAACTCCTCCGAATTTCCCGAAGTCCGCTTTTCCAGGAATTCGATCATGCTGCGCCGGTTCAGAAGTCCGGTGAGCTGGTCCGTCTGCGCCTCGTGCTTCAGACGCTTGTTGTAATACGCGAGCTTCTTCTGCGCCTCCTGGTTCGTGTTGCTGAACGTCCAGCAGACATAGAAGAGAACGGAAAACAGCATGATCATGTTCAGGATCTGAAACGCGCTCTGCGTCCCATGCTCCAGCGGATAGCGCGCCGGTCTCTCGCTGACATAGAGAAACAGGTAAAGCCGGAACGCCAGAAGCACAAGCGTGTAGATCGTCTTGCCGCGCCGGTTGTCGTACGTCGCGAAGAAAGATACCACCAAAAGCGGATACAGGAAATGCTGCGCCCCGATATCCCAGCCGAAATAGCGGATAAACAGCCAGATCCACACGATCACGAGACAGGACAAAAGATGGAACACAGTCCGCGTCCGGAAATGGTAGGTCGTCACGAATCCGGCGATCACGATCGGAATCCACGGCAACACAAGGAACGGATTGCCGCCTTTCCAGAAAAAGATCGTAAACAGCTCGATCAAAAGCAGATATACCAGCAGCATGATCTGGCACACGCGTATCATAATACAGAACTGATTCGACTCATCCTCATATTTCACATCGGCGTTGATCAGCGCAGTGAACTTTCTTTTCTGTTCTTTCAAAAAACCCATGAAACTGTTTCCTCCGTGCAAAAAAGTATCTCACGGTTGTATCCACTGGAAGTCTGTAAAAGCTTTATCTGATATTATATCATATATGTCCAAGTAAAACCACAATAAAATCTTAATTTTCATGAAAAAGCACAAAAAAACATCAATCAACCCTTCAACCGCTCCACGACACGCTCAAAATGCATGAAGTGCGACGCTTTTACCAGTATGGTATCGCCCTTTCTCACCAGGCCCGGCAGCGCTTCGAGCAATCCCTCCGGATCCCCAAAATACAGCGTTTCCCGCTCCGGGTTCGCCGCCGCGATCCCGTCCGCCATATGCCGGCAGAGCGTCCCCACACAGATGCAGCAATCAATGTCCAGTCCGCCCGCGAATTCTCCGAGCTCCCGGTGGATCCGCGCCTCGTCTGCCCCGAGCTCTCCCATGTCCCCAAGGATCGCGACCTTGCGGCCGAGCGCGTCCTGAAGCACCTCCAGGGAACCGCGCATCGACATCGGATTCGCGTTGTAGCAATCGTCAATGATCGTGTAGTCTTCCGTCCGGACGATGTTGAAACGTCCGCCAAGCGGCTGTAGGCTCTCGATCCCGGCGCGGATCTGTTCCAGGGTCAGACCGCATTGCAGACCGACCGCCGTCCCGGCCAGCGCGTTGCGCACCATGTGAAGTCCCGGAAGCGGAACCTGCACCGCAAACGCGCCCTGCCCTGTATGGATCCGGCAGGCGATCCCGTCCAGACCCTTCTTCTCGATCTGATCTGCATAGATTGCGTTCCTTCCCCCGACTGCATCCCTGCTCGCCCCGGAGGCTTTCCTCTCATCACCAGCTTTGTCTTCCCCGGCCGTCCCTGCTGCTTCGTCGATCCCGAAAAATACCGGGCGGATCCCCTTCACCTCATCGATCTGCGCCAGCTTGTCGTCGTCCCCGTTCAGGATCACCGCTCCGTCCGGACGCAGATAGTCAAAGATCTCCGACTTCGCGCGCAGCACGCCATCGCGGTCGCCCAGAAACTCCAGGTGGCATTCGCCGATGTTCGTGATCACGCAGATATTCGGCTTCGCGATCTTCGCCAGCGCGTGCATCTCCCCGAAATGGTTGATCCCAAGCTCCAGCACCGCGATCTCATGTTCCTCCCTCAGACGGAAGATCGTCAGAGGAAGCCCCAGCGCGTTGTTGAAATTCCCGGCGGTCTTCAGCACATGGTACTTCTGCGCCAGCACCGCCGCGATCATCTCCTTCGTACTCGTCTTTCCGACGCTGCCCGTGATCCCGACCACCGGAATCTGAAGCTGTTCCAGATAATACTCCGCGATCGCGCCAAGCGCCTCGACCGTCGAGGGCACCTGTATGTAATTCCCGGCTGCTCCGGAAGGATCCCCGCTGCCGGGCACGGCAGACGCGGACTCTGTTTCCGGCTGTTTCCGCCACCCGGAAGGCTCCTGCTCACCGAGCACGACAAGCGCCCCCTGCGCAAACACAGAGGGGATAAAATCGTGGCCGTCCACACGTTCGCCTTTAATCGCCGCGAACAGTCCCCCGGCCTCCGCCTTCCGGCTGTCCGTCGTGATCATCGTGACCTCGCGTCCCAGGTCCTCTTTCTTTCCTATGTATGTACCGCCGCACACCTGTGCGATATGTTCCAGAGTCAGTCCTTTCATGCGTTTCCTGTCCTTCTGTTCGATTCTTTCCGATCTCTTTCTATTGTTATGCATTCGGTCCGCGGCTGCTCATTCGTCCTGCGGCCATATTGCACACATTCGTATTTTTATCTTCTCTCTCCCGCTCATTTTCCGCGCAGCGACACCTCGATCAGCTGCTCGCACAGAGCCGGAAAATCCATACCGAGCGCGGCCGCCTCCTGCGGGAGCAGGCTCGTCGGCGTCATGCCCGGGAGCGTGTTGGCCTCCAGACAGTAGAGACTGCCGTCCTTCGCCATCATGAAATCCATCCGCGCGTAGCACTCCAGCTTCAGCGCGCGGTACGCCAGCTCCGCGTAGCGCTGCATCTCGGCGGTCTTCTCCGCGTCCAGCTGCGCCGGACAGGTCTCGATCGTCGAACCGGCCTGATATTTATTCTTATAATCATAAAAACCGACCAGCGGCGCGATCTCGATAACCGGGTACGCCTCTCCCTCGACCACGCCGACCGAGAATTCCCGGCCCTCAATGTACTGCTCTACGATGACCTCCGGCTCGTAACTGAACGCCGTCTCAAGCGCTCTCTCATACTCCTCTTCCGTCCGCGCGATCTCCACGCCGACGCTGGATCCGCCGCAGCAGGGCTTCACGACGCAAGGGAGCCCGATGCCGTTCTCTCCTGCCGGCCTGCGCTCTTCGTTCCGTCTCAGCGTGAACCCCTTCGCCGTCGGTACCCCGTCCGCGGCAAACAGTTTTCTGGACAATTCTTTGTCCATCGCGACCGCACTCCCGAGCGCGCCGGAACCGGTATAACAGATTCCCAGCAGATCAAACGCCGCCTGCACCTTGCCGCCCTCGCCGTCCTCGCCGTGCAGCGCCATGAAGACGACCTCCGCCGCCTCGCAGAGCGCGAGCACGTTCGGGCCGAAAAATTCCCTGCGCGTCTGTTTCATCTCCGCGATCTGTCCGTCAAAGGAACGCATGTAGGACGCAGCCGCATCTACATCGTATGTATCCGGAAAAAGCGCGTCCGCGCTCTCTCGTATCTGAGAATCCAAAGAGCCGCAGCCAGACGCCTCCGAAAACCCGGGAAGCGTGATCCGGCTGTCCCCGCAGTACACGTCCACGAGGATCGCCCGATGTCCTCCCTCACGCAGCGCCTTGCACACCATCGTCCCTGAGACGATCGAGATCTCCCGCTCCGTGCTGATCCCCCCTGCCAGAACTACGATATTCATAATTGATGTCCCCTCTTTCTTTCCTGGACCGACGCCGGATCTTCCCGGCACGATCTATCGCTTTCACAAATATCCTATACAGGAACCATCTCGTTTGCAACCGAAATGCTGCTGTAATTCTTGAATATCGTGCGCAGGGTATCACTCCGCCGACACCGCCAGCAGAACCATTGCGCAAGTCGCCGGGAGCAGGACGTCGATCTCGCCCGAATGCACGGGATAAACGGTCAGTTCCTCGCTGAAGCCTTCCGCGTCCGTGCAGAAGATCCGCTCCATCACCTGATCGTCGTCCGCGCCCGCCTGCCACACCGGAATGCGGAACTCCCGCGGCTCATCGTTGTTGTTGAACGCCACGACGATCTGCGTCTTCCGGTCAAATCTGGCGTACGCCAGGCAGTTGTAGTTCCCAAACAGGAACTTCAGGGATCCGCGCTTCAGCACGGGGTATTTTTTGTGCAGGGCGATGATCGCTCTATGGAATTCCAGCATCTGCCTGTCTTCCCTGCCCCAGGGATAGCTGCGGCGGTTGTCCGGGTCGGTAAAACCGCAGACACCGGCCTCGTCGCCGTAGTAGATCGTCGGCGCGCCCGGCCAGGTCATCTGCATGACGACCGCCTCCCGCATGATCTCCGGGCGGACGTCCTGCCCCGCCGCCTCGGCGCCCAGTGCATCGACTCTCCCGACCTTGTGATTCGTGCGCGTCAGGAAGCGGGAATGGTCGTGGTTGGACAGCTCGTTCATCGCCACCTGCAGGGAGGGCGCCATAAAGCTCGCCATGTGGTACGTCATTGCCCCGACAAAGTGGTCCGCGTTCCCCAGAAGCTCCGGCTTGAAGTCATCGCTGTGTTTTTCCATGCCGGTGAAGAACCAGGTGAGCGGTTCCATGAACGCGTCATAGTTCATGACCGTGTCCCACTGGTCGCCGCCGAGCCAGCTGATCGGATCTCCATAGTGCTCCGCCAATATCAGCGCGTTCGGATTCGCCTCCTTGACCGTTCTTCGGAACTTTCTCCAGAACTCGTGGTTGTACTCCGGGCTCACGCCCAGATCCGCTGCCACGTCCAGCCTCCAGCCGTCCACGTTGAACGGCGGTGAGACCCATTTTTTCGCGATCTCCAGAATATAGCGCTCAAGATCCGGCGATTCCTCATAGTTCAGCTTCGGAAGCGTGTCGTGTCCCCACCAGCCGTCGTAAAACGGATTGTACGGCCACTCATGCTCGTTCTGGAAATGGAAGAACGAACGGTACGGGCTGTCCGCGCTGACAAACGCCCCTTTTTCGTAACCCGCCTGATTCTCGTAGATCCGCTCGCGGTCCATCCACTTGTTGAAGGAACCGCAGTGGTTGAACACACCGTCGAGGATCACCTTCATGCCCCTCTTGTGCAGCTCCTCTACCAGCCGGATAAAAAGCTCATTGCTCGCTTCGAGATTATCAAGCCCGGTCACGCGGTTGATATAGCGCGTCGCGCTGCGGTTGCCGCGCTCCCAGTCTCGCACGAGCTCGCCCTCATCCCGGACGAGCTTTCCAAAATGCGGGTCGATATAGTCATAGTCCTGAATGTCATATTTATGATTGGATGGCGACACGAACAGCGGATTGAAATAGAGGACCTCCACGCCGAGATCCTGCAGGTAATCCAGCTTGTCGATCACGCCCTGCAAGTCGCCGCCGTAGAACTCCCGCACGCCCATCGCGGCCGGAACCTTGTTCCAGTCCGTTACTCTGCTCGTCCCTTCCCCGATGTAGATGTACTCGTTCGTCTCCACATCGTTGGACGGGTCCCCGTTGCAGAAGCGGTCCGTGAAGATCTGATACATGACCGCGCCCTTCGCCCAGTTCGGCGTCGAGAAGCCCGGACAGAGGCAGAACGCCTTGCTCTGCTGCAGGTCCCTGGACACGCCGCATTTATTGTAGAAGCATCGCGCCTGTCCGTCCTGAATCTCAAAATAGTAGTAGACCGGCTCGTCGCCCATCACGATCTGCGTCGTATAGTAATCGAAACGTCCCTCGGTCGCCTCAAGATCCATGAGTTTCTTGGTCACGCCGCTGATAAAATAGACCGCGTCCGCGTTGTCGCGCAGCGTGCGGATGCGGATCGTCACAGTATCGCCCGGCTTCGGCTCCATCGGCGACACATAATTCTCCGTCTCGTCGGAAAAGAGCGCTCCCATGTTGAACACGGGGCGCATAAGAAGCATATATTTCACTTTCTGAACAAATGATTTTGTCTTCTGATCCATGCTCGCCTCTCTGTATTTTTATAGATAATGATAAGGTTTAACGTTACGCAAACAGCGCCTCGAACTCCTCCCGCCCGATCTTTTCCTTCTCGATCAGCAGCTTCGCGCAGGCGTGCAGCACGGTCTCGTGCGCCTCGATCATCTCGCGCGCCTTCCCATGGGCGTCGTCAACAATGCGCTTGACCTCCTGGTCGATCAGGGATGCGATCTCCTCGCCGTAGGAGCGCGTGTGCGCCAGATCGCGCCCGATGAACACCTCGTCGTCCTCATTGTCGTAATTGATCAGTCCGATCTTATCGGACATGCCGAACTTCGTCACCATCGCCCGCGCGATGCCGGTCGCCTGCTTGATGTCCTGTGAAGCGCCCGTCGTCACGTCGCCGATGACCAGCTCTTCCGCCACCCGTCCGCCGAGGCAGACGATGATATTCTGCATCATCTTGCCCTTCGTGTTGAACATCTCATCCTTCTCCGGCAGCGGCATCGTGTAACCCGCGGCTCCGCGTCCGGTCGGGATGATCGAGACCGTGTGCACCGGGCCGACGTCCGGAAGCAGATGGAACAGGATCGCATGACCGGCCTCATGGTACGCCGTGATCCGCTTCTCGCTCTCGGAGATCACGCGGCTCTTCTTCTCTGCGCCGATTCCGACCTTGACAAACGCGCGCTGGATATCGCCCTGGCGGATGTAGACGCGCTGCTCCTTCGCGGCAAAGATCGCCGCCTCGTTCATCAGATTCTCCAGATCGGCGCCCGTGAAGCCGGCCGTCGTCCGCGCCACCTCGGAGAGGTCAACGTCGTCCGCCAGAGGTTTGCCCTTGGAATGTACCTGCAGGATCTCCTCCCTGCCTTTGATATCCGGGCGTCCCACGGCCACCTGACGATCAAAGCGCCCCGGGCGCAGGATCGCGGGATCGAGAATATCCACGCGGTTCGTCGCCGCCATCACGATGATCCCCTCGTTCACGCCGAAGCCGTCCATCTCGACGAGCAGCTGGTTGAGCGTCTGCTCCCTTTCGTCGTGGCCGCCGCCCATGCCGGTGCCCCTGCGCCGCGCCACCGCGTCGATCTCATCGATGAACACGATACAGGGCTGGTGTTTCTTTGCCTCCTCAAAAAGATCTCTGACGCGGGAGGCGCCGACACCGACGAACATCTCTACAAAATCAGAGCCGGAAATGCTGAAAAACGGGACTCCGGCCTCTCCTGCCACCGCCTTCGCGAGCAGCGTCTTGCCGGTGCCCGGAGGGCCCACAAGGATCACGCCCTTGGGGATACGTGCGCCCACCTGCAGAAATTTTGAGGGCTCCTTCAGGAAGGAGACGATCTCCTCGAGATCCTCCTTCTCCTCCTTCAGTCCCGCTACATCCTTGAACATCACCCGCTTCGCGTCCGGGGTCACCATGCGCGCGCGGCTCTTTCCGAAATTCATCATGCGCGCGTTTCCGCCGCCCGCCTGGCGGTTCATCATGCTGAAGAGGAAGATCAGCAGGACGCCCATCAGAATGACCGGGAGGATCGACGTCAGGAACACGCTGTCGCGCATCACGTCTCCTACCTCGACCGACACCTTGTCGTAATCCTTCAATTCTTCCTCCGCCACGCGCACGTCCGTGACATTCACATATTTGATCTCGCCCGTCGCGAGCAGCACCCGGAGCGCTCCGGTCGGCACTTCCTTGTTCGGCATGATCCGGACCTCGACGACGTCCCCCTGCTGCAGGGCAGCCTCAAACTCCCGGCTGTTCCACGTCTGGCTCTCCTCCAGTCTATCCCGGAACGTGAGCACCAGAAGGACAATGACCAGGATCCCGACCAGATAAAATACCATTCCTTTGGCGTTTCTGTTCAATGAATGTTCATCTCCTTAACTGTCTTATTCCTCTATAAACTCGACGACTCCGACAAACGGAAGGTTCCGGTATTTCTGGGCGTAGTCCAGCCCGTAACCAACCACAAATTCATCCGGGATCTCGAATCCGGTATAGTCCACTTTGATATTCGTCACGCGGCGGTCCGGTTTGTCCAGAAGCGTGCACAGCCTCAGGGACTTCGGATCCCTCGCGCCCAGGTTCTCCATGAGGTAGGAGAGCGTCCGTCCGGAATCCACGATGTCCTCGACCACCAGAACGTTCTTCCCCGCAATCGACTCGTCCAGATCTTTGTTGATCCGCACAACGCCGCTCGACTCCGTGCCGTCGCCGTAGCTGGACACCGACATGAAATCCAGCGTGACCGGCACCGTGATCCGTTTCGCAAGCTCACAGGTAAAAAAGATGCTCCCCTTGAGCACACAGATCAGATGCACGCTCTCTCCGGCGAGGTCCTCGCTGATGCGCGCCGCCATCTTCGCGATCTGTTCATTGACCTCCTGCTCCGTCAGCAGGATCCTTATCTTCTCCTTCATGCAATTCTTCCTCCGCCTGTACTTTCAGAACCCTTTTCGTGTGTTCCGTTACCTTCGCCGCCTCGCTGATGCGGTATCCGACTACCCACAGCACATGGGAGCCGTCCGCCAGGAGCAGAAGGCGGTCCCTCTCTCCCCTCGGAATCTTGAGATCGATCAGGTAATCCTTCAGTTTCTTCCGGCCGCCCTCCTGATTGACGACCAGGTAATCGCCCGCCCGCCTTGTGCGGAACATGAGCGCATTACAGTTAATTGTATCACATGAAATCCATTTCGTATACTTTTTTTCTATTATTTGCCACAACAACTCCGGGGAATTCTGCAAAAACTCCGTCCGGATCCTCCAGCCGCCCGCGCGGAAACTGCAGGTCTGCGCCTCTTTGGGGTTCTGCACCCACACATCCGGCAGGCTCACAAGAACCTCCTGTACCGCTTTTCCCCCCGTCTGTCCGACCGTCTCCGGCAACGGCGTCCGGTCTTCATCTCCGCTTCGAACAATTCGCAGAATTCCATTTTCCCGCACTGCGCGAAGTCGTCCGGGCAGGCAGAGCTCCTTTCCGCAATCCTGCCCGCAGAGCCGCAAAAGCGCCCGCAGATGCACGCTCCCGAAGTCCCGCAGGCCGCCGCTTTCAGACACGGCGCGCCGAAGCAGCTCCTCCTGAATCCGCTCATCCTGTTCCCCAAACGCCGCCAGATCCACGCAGACGGAATCTCCGTCCTGCCGAATGCACTGCTTTTCCGCCCGATCCGTGACACGCTCCAGGAACTCCTCCACCTCCCGCAGACGGCCGGCCGCCTCCGCGATGTGTTTCACCGCCTGGGCGTTCAGCTCTCTCTCCATCTGCGGGAGCAGCGAGAGGCGGATGCGGTTCCGCGTGTACTCCTGCTGCAGGTTGGTCCGATCCGTCCTCCAGGCAAGCCCGGCCTCCCTCAGGATCCGCTCGATCTCGTCCCGCCCCGTGAACAGCAGCGGACGGATGAGATCCCCATATACGGGACGCATCCCCGCCAGTCCCGAAAGTCCGCTGCCGCGCGCCAGGTTCCAGAGCAGCGTCTCCGCCTGGTCGTTCCTGTTGTGCGCCACCGCGACGCGCTGCGCCGAACACTCCTCTTTGATCTCCCGGAAGATCCGGTAGCGCTCCCGTCGCCCGGCCTCCTCGATTGAAATTCCTTCCGCCAGAGCCAGCTGCTCTACCTGCGCGTGCACGACGCGGCAGGGCACGCCGAGCCTGCCGCACAGCTCCTGTGTGAATTTCGCGTCGCCCAGACTCTCCTCGCCGCGCAGACCGTGTTCCACATGCACGGCGGTCAAAGCGAAGGGAACTTCCCCGCGGTATCTGCACAGCGCGTAGAGAAGGCAGACCGAATCCGCGCCGCCGGATACGCCGACGATCACGTGCATTCCCGGCTCGATCATATGATATTGTCGTATCGTCTCAAAAATGTCGCGCACGCTTTCGTCCCCTTCTTTATTTCCCTCTCCGGTTCCGCGGATCTCTTTTTCCGGCGCTGTCGGTCCGCAGAGGCGCTCACTTCTCCCAGATCGTCCCGACCAGGATCGTCATATCGTCCCGCGCCTGCAGCTTCTGCATCAGATAGACCCGCTCCATCAGCCGTCTCGCGTACTCCTTCGCGTTCTTTGACGCGCTTTTTCCGATCAGCTCCGCCATCGCCTGCTCGCGGTCCTCCGGCGGAAGCGCCTCCAGCACGCCGTCCGTCATCATGATGACACTGCTGCCCGGGGCAAGCTGCCGATGCATGCTCTCATAGTCCGACTGCTGCATGACGCCGGTCGGAAACGCGCTGGACGGAATGACCTCGATCTCGTTCCCCTGATACAGGAACGTCGATGCGGCTCCGGACTTGATCAGATCGCAGCCCGCGTTGTACAGGTCAACCATACAGAGGTCGATCGTGGAGAACATCTGGCTCTGATTCTGCAGCAGGATGCAGGAATTGATCATGCGCACGGCAGTTTCCTGCGGAAAGCCCGCGTCCAGGAATTGCTCCAGCAGCTCGATGACCTTCTCGCTCTCCTGCGACGCCCGGACGCCGGAGCCCATTCCGTCCGCAAGGCTCATGACGACCTTGCCGGTGTCCTTCTGCAGGAACGCGTAATTGTCGCCCGAGACCATCTCCCCCGCCTTCGTGATCCTGGATATCCCGCAGAGGATCTGGTATCTTGTGTCCGGAACGAAATGAAAATGGGCCGGCTCGCCGTTCACCGCCGCGCGGCAGTTCCACGCGGGGCGCATTTTCTCCCCGCAGCACTCGGAGAGCACTTCCGCGATCGTTTTCGCCGATACGCACGCGCGCCGGTCCGACTGAAGCAGCAGGTAGATCTCCGTCCGCGTCTCGTCGCAGACAAACACACGGATGTTCCTCAGCTCCACGTCGTAATAGCGCAGTTCCCGCCTGAGCTTTTTCCGGATCAGATTCTCCCGCTCGGGCGCGCCTGAGAATCCCTCCGCCGCCTTCCGGAGCAGCTCCGCCGTCTGAAAGATCTGTTCCCCGGCCGCCGTGCGCTGCTCCAGCATACGGTTGTTCCACATCAGATCCAGACGGGCCTGTCCATAACAGTCGCGCATCGCTCCCTCCAGCAGCTGCGGACGCGTGCACTGTCCCTCCAGCCACTGCCTGAAGTCCTCGTCCAGCGTTCCCCCGTTTTTCAGGCTGTCGAACACTTCATAGAAGATCCGGCAGCTCTCAAAATACCGCTCCTCCCAGCAGATATCCCTGCGGCCGCAGCTCGCGCACAGCTGATCCTTCACGTCGCCAAACAGCCGCTCCAGATCCACGTCGCCCAGCCGCTCCTTCTGGCAGGGCATCGCCTGAAACAGCTTCGACAGTCCGTAGAACGCCTCTGCGTAGCGCTCCAGCAGCTCCTTCTCCGGGCACGGGTAGGCCGAAACGCCTGAGGCCCGCCGCCCTCTGTCTCTTCCGAATATCTGCGTTTTTATCGCATGCCAGTTCCATGCGCCCAGTCCGGGCAATGTCATTGTCCCCATATCGAATCCTCCCCTTCTTTGCTCGGTGCGACCAGTATAACTGATTCGGATTGCGATATGTGTCAAATCCGCGTATCTCGGAAAAAAACTTATAACGTAAAAAAGGTATCGCAAGATCACCGTTTGCGACACCTTCTGCCTTTGTCTGCTAGTTCTCCGCCTGAAATAAGATTTCGTCCTCGTAGACCAGTCCAAGCTTCTCCCTGGCGACTTTTTCAATGTACTCCTTAGAAGTCACATAGTCGTTGAGATTTTCGATCTCGCCCGCGCGCAGCTCCTCATCGCTGATCTGCTGCTGCAGCTCGCTTTTCCTCGCCTCATACTGCCTGTTCTGCCTGCTCAGCTTCTGGCTCTGGACGAGCAGCCCTGCCAGCAAGACCATGACGATCAAAGCGATCGCAACCATTCCCCTTCTGTTACTGCTGCTTGGTTTTCTCCTCTTGCCCCCCATAACAGTTACCCCTCATTTTTTTAATAAAGACATTGTAACCGTTTTTTCCGGCAATTTCAATTATTTTCTGCCAAAATTGACAACATTTTTTTATCGGCAGCGACAGAAAACGAAAAATCAGGCAAAAAACGCCTTTTATCGACACAAACAGCCACGCGAAAAACCGAAGGACTGCCTCGCTGGCCGAAAAGTGATACAGGATCACGCCGATCGCGATCCCCGCTGCTACATAGCCCCGGATCACGCCGTCCGTGTGATAAAATGCAAGGCAGAACGTGAGAAAGCCCGCTGCGATCCAAAACAGAAAATCCTCGATCGAGACCGCCGCCAGGCCATGGGAAACAGCCCGGCGCAGCGCGCGGAGCAGGTCATAGACAAAGGTAAGCCCGGCACCATGGAGCACCGACAGCAGAAATACCGCCGTCTCGTGCCGGATCACTTCGCTCATCATCGAAACATCCTCTTCACAAGGCTTCCCTTTTTCGCCGGATCACTGCCGGAATATACCAGGCTGTCCACGTGGCCTTCCATCTCCACCTCGCCCTGATCCAGCATCAGCCTGCCGATATGGAGATCCTTTCCCTTCACCGTGAGCATGCCCTGCTCCGTCTGAAGCACGACAGAATTTTCGTCGAAGGACAGCACGTCCTTCACGCCGGTCACATTTCCGGATCTCCTGTCATTCCACATAATGCTGTGCGGCTTCAAGCTCTTTTTCTCTTCCATACTGCACTCCGCGACCTATCGTGTTATCCGCTTTTTTCTATTCTATGTGCCGCGGAAGCCTCATATGCCACACAAAATCAGGCAAAAAGCGCGCGGCCGGTCCGCGCCGCCGCCCTGTCACAGGTAGCGGTACATCTCGGCCGCTTCCTCCTTGCGGACCGTCTCCTGCACAGAGAGCACTTCGACCTTCACGGCCTTCCCGCCGAACTGGATCTCGATCTCGTCTCCCTCTTTCACGGACGCGGACGCCTTCGCCGGTTTTCCGTTCACGAGCACGCGGCCCGCGTCGCACGCCTCATTCGCCACGGTGCGGCGCTTGATCAGGCGCGACACCTTCAGATATTTGTCCAGTCTCAAAAAAATCACTCCTTTCCTCTGCCAGACATGCCTTGCATCGGACAGGTGCTTTCCCTGTCCGCCGCGCGGATGTGCGGCTGCGAAGCAGCTTTCCTCTGCACATCCTGCGCAATCGAGTAGGGCGGATTTTCTCCGCCCTCTCACACCACCGTACGTGCCGTTCGGCATACGGCGGTTCAACATAAC
>CANQRR010000055.1 GCA_947626285.1 uncultured Lachnospiraceae bacterium | reverse complement strand
ATCTTTGCCGTCCAAACGGCGATCAGCCTTCGTACCCTCATATTTCTTTAGTCTTCTTTCTTCTCTTCCTCTTTCGAGCTTTCCTTTAAATCAATCTCATCTGAATCACTTTCTGCTTCGAACTGAACTCCGGTCAGATCCTGTTCCGTATCTTCCTCTTCCATCTTCACGGAAGACTCACGTACCTTCGCGACACTTGCCACCTTCGTGTCTTTGCTCAAATTCATCAGCTTCACGCCGCTCGTCACACGGCCAAGCACGGAGATGTCCTCACAGGGCATCTGGATAATGATGCCCTCCGTGTTGATCAGCATGACTTCGTTATCTTTATTGACCGCCTTGACGCCGACCACATTGCCGGTCTTCTCCACGATCTTATAACATTTCACGCCTTTTCCGCCGCGGTACTGCGCCGTAAACTCCCCGATGGAAGTCAGCTTGCCCATGCCGTTCTCCGACACGATCAGCAGATATTCGCCCTGCACGTCAAGCTGCATACCCACGATCTCATCGCCGTCGGAGAGATTCATGCCGATGACGCCCATCGATGCGCGTCCGGTCTTCCTCACGTCCGTTTCATGGAAACGGATGCACTGTCCGTATTTTGTTACGAGGAAGATGTCTTTCTTATTATCTGTAAATTTGACTTCGATTAATTCGTCATCCTCTCGGAGAGTAATGGCAGTCAGCCCAGTTTTTCTCACATGCGCAAAATCCGTGATCGGCGTCTTTTTCACAAAGCCGTTTCTCGTCGCCATAAACAGGAAATGGCTCTCATCGTAATCCCGAATTGGAATCACCGCCGTAATCTTTTCCTCCGGCGCAAGCTGCAACAGATTGACGATCGCCGTGCCGCGCGCGGTCCTTCCGGCTTCCGGTATCTCATATGCTTTGATCCGGTAGATGCGGCCCTTGTTCGTAAAGAACATCAGGTAATGATGCGTCGTCGTCATAAAAAGCTCGTCTATGTAATCGTTCTCGATTGTCTGCATACCTTTGATGCCCTTGCCGCCGCGATTCTGACTCTTGAAATTGTCCGGCGTCATGCGCTTGATGTAGCCGAGCTTCGTCATCGTGATGACGACATTCTCATCCGGGATCAGATCTTCGGTAGAGATATCGAACGCGTCAAAACCGATTGAAGTCCTTCTGTCGTCGCCGTATTTTTCGGAAATTACGAGAAGCTCTTTTTTGATGACGCCGAGCAGAAGATTTTCGTCAGCGAGGATCGCCTTGTACTCCTTGATCTTCTCCATCAGCTCTTCATACTCTTTCTCCAGCTTCTCTCTCTCCAGACCGGTCAACGCGCGCAGACGCATGTCCACAATCGCCTGAGCCTGCGCGTCGGAGAGGCCGAAACGCTCCATCAGTCCTTCCTTCGCGATTTGCGCCGTCTGGGAACCGCGGACGATCCGGATCACCTCGTCGATGTTGTCGAGCGCGATCAGCAGTCCCTGCAAAATATGGGCGCGCTCCTCCGCCTTGTTCAGCTCATATTTCGTCCTCCGGGTGACGACGTCCTCCTGATGCTTCAGATAGTAGGACAGCATTTCCAGAAGATTGAGCACCTTCGGCTGATTTTTCACGAGCGCCAGCATGTTCACACCGAAGGTGTCCTGAAGCTGCGTGTGCTTGAAGAGCTGATTCAGAATTACGTTCGCGTTGACGTCTCTTCTCAGCTCAATGTTGATGCGCATACCCTCACGGCTCGATTCGTCGGTGATTGCCGTGATTCCGTCGATCCGCTTGTCACGGACCAGCTCTGCCATCTTCTCAATCAAGCGAGCCTTATTTACCATGAACGGAAGCTCCGACACAATGATGCGGCTTTTTCCGTTCGGCATCGTCTCAATGTTTGTGATCGCGCGGACACGGATCTTGCCCTTTCCGGTGCGATAAGCCTCTTCGATTCCTCTTGTTCCCAGAATCTGGGCTCCAGTCGGAAAATCCGGCCCTTTGACGATATCCATGACCTCTTCGATCGTCGTATCGCGCTGTTCCTCCACACGGTTGTCGATGATCTTTACGACCGCGGAGACGATCTCACGCAGATTGTGGGGCGGAATGTTGGTCGCCATACCGACCGCGATACCGGCGGTGCCATTGACAAGCAGATTCGGATATCTGGACGGAAGCACGACCGGCTCCCGCTCCGTCTCATCGAAGTTCGGCTGGAAATCCACGGTATCTTTATTGATGTCGGCGAGCATTTCCATGGAGATCCTGCTCAGACGGGCCTCCGTGTAACGCATGGCTGCCGCGCCGTCTCCGTCGACGGAACCAAAGTTTCCGTGACCGTCCACAAGCGGATACCTCGTCGACCACTCCTGCGCCATATTGACAAGCGCGCCGTAGATTGAACTGTCTCCGTGCGGGTGATATTTACCCATCGTATCACCGACGATACGCGCGCATTTTCTGTGCGGCTTATCCGGTCCGTTGTTCAGCTCTATCATGGAGTAGAGAACTCTTCTCTGCACGGGCTTCAGTCCGTCCCGGACGTCCGGAAGCGCGCGCGCGGCGATCACGCTCATCGCGTAGTCGATGTAGTTCTCTTCCATCGTTTTTTTCAGGTCAACCTCTTTGATCTGGTCAAAAATGTTGTCTTCCAAAATTGTGTCCTCCTGCCGTTATGTGCCGGCTGTCTTAAATTTTTTTCCAGCCGGATCTGCGTCTTTTATTATGTCGATCAGATATCCAGATTCTTGACTTTTCGTGCGTTCTCTTCAATGAACTCTCTTCGCGGTTCGACCTGATCGCCCATGAGAGTCGTAAAGGTCAGGTCGATCTCTGAGGACTGGTCTTCGTCCATCGTCACCTTGCGCAGGATGCGCTTTTCCGGATCCATCGTAGTCTCCCAGAGCTGTTCCGCGTCCATTTCGCCAAGTCCCTTGTAACGCTGAATCTTGTTATTCTGATCGCGGCCGACTTCCTCCAGGATCTCGTTGAGCTGGGCGTCGCTGTAGGCGTACCAGACTTTCTTGTTCTTCTCAAGTTTATAGAGCGGCGGCTGCGCCAGATACACATAGCCCTGCTTGATCAGCTCCGGCATAAAGCGATACAGGAACGTGAGCAGAAGCGTCGCTATGTGCGCGCCGTCCACATCGGCATCGGTCATGATAATAATCTTGTGGTAGCGCAGCTTTGTGATGTCAAAGTCTTCATGGATCCCGGTGCCGAAGGCAGTAATCATCGCCTTGATCTCCGCGTTTCCGTAGATGCGATCCAGACGGGCCTTCTCCACATTCAGGATCTTTCCACGCAGCGGCAGGATCGCCTGCGTCGCGCGGCTTCTGGCCGTTTTCGCGGAGCCGCCCGCGGAGTCTCCCTCCACGATGTATATCTCACAGTTTGCCGGATCCTTGTCGGAACAATCCGCAAGCTTGCCCGGAAGGGACATGCCGTCCAGCGCGGATTTTCTCCTCGTCAGATCACGGGCTTTCCGCGCGGCTTCCCTTGCGCGCTGCGATAGGATCGACTTATCGATGATAACCTTCGCCACTTGAGGATGCTGTTCCAGGAAAATCGTGAGCTGTTCAGTGACAATGTTTTCCACCGCGCCGCGGGCTTCGCTGTTGCCAAGCTTCTGCTTCGTCTGCCCCTCAAACTGCGGTTCCGAAATCTTGATGCTGATGATCGCGGTCAATCCTTCACGGATGTCGTCGCCCGAAAGATTCTGGTCGCTGTCCTTGATCAGTTTGTTCGCCCTTGCGTAGTCGTTGAACGTCTTTGTCAGCGCGTTCCGAAATCCGGTCAGATGCGTGCCACCCTCCGGTGTCGTGATATTGTTGACAAAGCTGTAGCAGCCGTCGTTGTATGCGTCGTTGTGCTGCATCGCGACTTCGACATAAACTCCGTCCCTTTCCCCTTCGCAGTAGATGATATCTTCATAAAGCGGAGTTTTTCCTCTGTTCAGATAGGTGACAAACTCCTTGATACCACCTTCATAGTGAAAGGTCTTTTCAATCAGCTCTTCTTCCCGCTCATCCGTCAGAATGATCTTGACGCCTTTCGTCAGAAAAGCCATCTCCCGTAATCTCTGTTTGAGTGTATTGTAATCAAAGATGGTCTCCTCAAAGATTTCCCCGTCCGGAAGGAACGTGACTTTCGTCCCTGTTTTCTCCGGATCACAATCGCCGATCACTTTTAGCTTGTCGACTACTTTCCCTCTCTCATATCTCTGGTGGTAAATCTTTCCTTCGTGGTAAATGTCAACTTCCAGCCACACGGAAAGCGCATTTACGACCGACGCGCCCACACCGTGCAGGCCGCCGGATACCTTGTAACCCCCGCCGCCGAATTTTCCGCCTGCGTGAAGCACGGTAAACACGACTTCGACCGCCGGAAGTCCCGCTTTGTGGTTAATACCGACAGGAATGCCGCGCCCATTGTCTACGACGGTGACAGAATTATCTTTATGGATCGTTACGGTAATATGATCACAGAAACCCGCCAGCGCTTCGTCGATCGCATTGTCCACGATTTCATAGACAAGATGGTGAAGTCCTCTTGCCGATGTGCTTCCGATGTACATACCGGGCCTTTTTCTCACTGCCTCCAGACCTTCCAGAATCTGGATTTGATCCGCTCCGTATTCTTCGTTCATTGATATCCTCCTACATTCCCTTGTAATTCAGCTTTTTTTCTTTTACTCTTCCTTCTATTACTTCAAAAAGTCTGTCTATCTTAAAATGATAACTGACAAAATCGTCAATACCGGTACAGGTGATCATCGTCTGGATGTCATGAATACTGTTGAGAAGATAACGCTGTCTGTCGCTGTCAAGCTCCGACAGAACGTCATCCAGCAAAAGCACCGGCGTATCTTTTACATTTTGTTTTACAATCTCAATTTCCGAAAGCTTCAGAGAAAGAGCAGCCGTCCTCTGCTGTCCCTGGGAACCGTATTTCCGAATGTCGATCTCATCAATCAAAAAACAGAGATCGTCCCTATGGGGTCCACAGTTTGTCAGCTTTGTACGGATATCTTTTTCTCTGCTTTCTTTCAGCTTTTTTTCAAAATGTTCTTTCTCCGTATGATTCTCATACGCGAGGGTCAGACGTTCTTTCTTTCCGGAAAGATTATTATGAATTTTCGTGATGATTTGATTGAGTTCCTCTACAAACTTCTCACGAAGGTCGATCAGGACAATACCGTGACTGACCAGTTGTTCATCGTATACATCTAACACAGTATCTGCTTCCGGATAAAAAGCGTAATCCTTCAACATTTTGTTTCTTTGATTCAAAATCTTATTATAATTTGACAAATGATACAGATAAATTTTATCCAGTTGGCAAAACTCCATATCCATAAATCTTCTTCTCTCCGAAGGACCATTTTTTATGATATTCAGATCTTCCGGGGAGAAGAAAACAAAATTGCCAAGACCGATCAGCTCGCTGGCTTTTCTGACTGGCATTTTGTTGATTGCGATTCCTTTCGCCCTGTTCTTTTTCAGGTGCATATCAATTCGATAAGGAAGTTCTCCTTTTCTTATTTTCATGCAGAGATGAGATTCTTCCTCTCCAAAATGAATGATTTCTTTATCTTTGCTACCCTTATGGGAGCGGGTCGTCCCGCACAGGTAGACTGCCTCCAGAATATTTGTCTTTCCCTGCGCGTTATTTCCGTAAAAGAGATTCGTTCCCTTGTCAAATTTCAGTTCCAGTTTATCATAATTTCGGAAATGATTCAGTTTGATTGATTCGACGATCATTTCTCCACCATCTTCAAAAATAAACTTTTATTTTATTATTTTAATGAGGACGTCGCCGCAGGTTACTTCGTCCTGATCAAACAACTTTCTTCCGCGACGAAGTTCTGTCTCCCCATTAACCAAAGCTTTGCCATCCTGAATCATAAACTTCGCTTCGACGCCGTTTTCCGCCACGCCGGCAGCTTTCAGCGCCTGACCGAGCTTGATGTAATCTTCTCTTAATTTTATTTCAACTTTTTCCATAGCTGCCCTTTTCTTTCTTTACGCTGCATCAAGAAAATTAACCGGAAGAATCAAATAAATGTAAGATTCCTGTTCATCCCTGATAAAACACGGAGCTTTTGGATTCATAAAGTAAATATCGACAGTCTCTTCATCGATTACTCGAAGCGCGTCAATCAGAAACTTTGGATTAAATCCAATCTTAATATCGTTTCCTTCCAGGTCTATATCGATAAATTCATTCATCGTTCCAATCTGAGAAGTAATTTTGACTTCCATTCTATTTTCACTTATATTTAAAATAATCGGTTTCTTGTCGCCTTCTTTCACCATAAGAGTTGCGCGATCGATACAGTCAAGAAGATTTTTCTTGTTAACTTTGATTTTTGTATTGTAATCATTGGAGAGCATTTGGTCCACACGAAAATAATTTCCTTCGATTAACCTGGAGACAACTATGGTCTGTTCAAACTCAAAAAGAATATGATTCTCCGTAAAATAAATGTCAACCATATCTTCCGTTCCGCCGGTCAGAATCTTGGAAATCTCAATCAAAGTCTTCCCAGGAACAATGATCTTTTTTTCTCCGAAAGATTTTTTCAGTTCGATCTTGCGGATAGAAATCCTGTGCCCATCCAGAGAAACTACTCTCAAAGTATCGTTGTTGATTTCAAACAATTCTCCTGTCATCATTTTATTGCTCTCATTTTGGGCAATAGAGAAAATCGTCTGCCGAATCAGATCCTTCAGCGTAAACTGAGAGATACTGATTCCCTCTTCTCTCTCGATAAATGGAAGATAGGAGAAATCTTCACCATCTCTCCCCATGATGGTGAGATCGGTATTTTCACATTTGATACTTGTCTGAAGGTTGTTTTCTGTAGAAATTGAAACGATGTTGTCCGGAAGTTTTCTTATAATATCTGAAAAGATACGGGCCTCCAAAGCTACGATGCCTTTTTCGAGGATAGTCCCTTCTACTTTCGTCTCAATGCCAAGTTCCATGTCGTTGGCGGTAAATTTGATTTCATCTGCGGACGCGTCGATCAGAATGCATTCCAGGATCGGCATAGTCGTTTTGGAAGAGACTGCTTTCATTACTGTATTGATTCCTTTGAGCAGGCTGTTCTTTTCACAGGTAATTTTCATCAGTAATTCTCCTTTCAAAGATAAATATTATAATAAAAATCAGCAGTATTCTTATTATGAGCTGTGGAAATGTGTAAAGCTTTCTTTTTCCCTGAAATAACAGAAAATTTTGTTCATACAAACATGTGGAACCGGTCGCGAAAGAGCCGGAATAACTTTCTGTTTATAAACAGTCCAAAGACTGTCAGGAAAAAGAAAACTCAATAAAACAAATCTTACGAAAGATTATCCACAGCGGTTCAACAGATAATTAAGCGGTTATCACGTGGACAAGTGAACAAATCTGTGAAATTCTATGTAGGGTTGATCTTTTTCTTCAATATATCAATCGTGTTTCGCACGGTCTCGGATTCCTTCATGGCTTCCGCGATTTTATTTGAGCCGTGGATTACGGTGGAATGATCGCGGTTTCCCATCTCTGCGCCGATTTTCTTTAGTCCGAGCGGAGTCATGTTGCTGCAGAGATACATGGCAATCTGTCTCGGGTAAACAATGTCATTGTTTCTCTTTGTACTCCTGATATCATCCGGTGAAATGTGGAAATGTTCCGCCACAGTGGAGATGATAAGTTCGGCGGTGATTTCCTTTTTTTCGTCCGGAGAGATGATATCCTGGAGCGCTTCCTGCGCGAGGAGAACCGTAATCTCCCGGTTTTCCAGCTTGCTCAGCGCGACAAGCTTGTTGAGCGCGCCCTCCAGCTCACGGATATTGGATTTAATATTCATTGCGATATATTTGATGACTTCGTTATCGATATTATAGCCGTCGATTTCTTCCTTTTTATGAAGAATCGCCATCCTTGTCTCAAAATCGGGAGAGGTAATGTCCGCGATCAGTCCCCATTCAAATCTGGAACGGAGCCTTGCTTCAAGCGTCTCAATGTCCTTCGGAGGCTTGTCCGAAGAGATGATGATCTGTTTTTTGTTCCCGTGAAGATCATTGAATGTGTGGAAAAATTCTTCCTGCGTCGCTTCCTTTCCTATTATAAACTGGATGTCGTCGATCAAAAGGACGTCGACGTTGCGATATTTTTCACGGAATTTTGTCATCGCCGTGTTGTTCCCGTTTCGAATCGAGTCGATCAGCTCGTTCGTAAAGGTCTCACTTGTCACGTAAAGCACTTTTTTGACCGGATTCTCATTCAGGATGAAATGCGCGATTGAATGCATCAGATGCGTTTTTCCCAGTCCGGCGCCCCCATAAATAAAAAGAGGGTTGTACATTTTTCCCGGAGACTCCGCCACGGCGAGCGCGGCTGCGTGGGCAAACTTGTTGTTATTTCCGACGACAAAGGTGTCGAAGGTGTACTTCGGATTGAGGTTCGCCTTCTCTGCATTGGAGAAACGCTCTGACTGGTTGACATTCGAAAAAGCCCTCCTGGATTCGCTGCTCTTAGCGGAATCTGGAGAAATAAATTCAATTTCATATTCTTTTCCGGTGACTTCCGCGATCGCTACCTTGAGAGGAAATTTATATCTCTTCGAGATATATTCGATTCCCATCTGCTGGGACGGAACGAGAATGTATACCGTGTGATCAGAAACGTCATGAATCTGCAGCGGTTTAAGCCAGGTCTTGAAAGAAACGTCGCCCAGCTCATGTTCTACTTTTACGAGATATAAGATTTCTTCCCACTTTTCTTTCAGTTCTTCCATGACACAATCTCCAAAAACCCATTTTTTCCTACTCTAATTTTAACCTAAAAAAGATAATTTAGCAATGGAAAGTTTTTTTCAGAGGGTTTTATGAAGTTTTCAATAAGTTATCCACAAGTTGTTAACATTTTGTGGATAAAATTACGTCAACCAATCAGAAAAAAGTGGAGGAATTGCTTGACTTGCAGGGAGTTATTGCATATAATTGAAACGATATTTTCTAAAAATATACATGAGAACCAGTTTCGAAAAAGGAGGTGCCTGACCTATGAAAATGACATTTCAGCCGAAGAAGAGATCCAGATCCAAGGTGCACGGATTCCGGTCCAGAATGAGCACAGCCGGCGGAAGAAAAGTTTTAGCCGCCAGAAGGGCAAAAGGAAGAAAAGTATTGTCCGCGTAAAGATTGTCGTAAAAAATCTCGTTCGGTGTCTTTTTGGGCTCCAGCGAGGGCTGTTTTGCGACAGTCTTTTTTTTCTTTCATAATAAAGAAAAGGAAGCAATATGATATTTTCAGAATCTCTGAAAAAAAACGGTGATTTCCAGTGTGTCTACAAAAATGGAAAATCATACGCAAACAAATATCTGGTCATGTATATTTTGAAGCAGGACACGCAGAAGAACCGTATCGGTATTTCGGTCAGCAAAAAAGTGGGAAACAGTGTGGTGAGACATCGCATCACACGGTTGATCCGCGAAAGCTACCGTTTGAATGAAAAAGAATTCGATGATGGTCTTGACGTTGTAATTGTTGCAAGACCCGGCGCTAAAGAAAAAAATTTCTTTGAAATCGAGAGCGCATTGCTTCACCTTGGCCGACTCCACAGGATCGTGGGGAACGTCAGCCAGAAAGAAGAGAAAGAAGAAAATGAAACAGATTCTGATTTTTCTGATTAAAGCTTATCAGAAATATATCTCACCGATGAAAAGCACGAAATGTCCCTATTTTCCGACCTGCTCCCAGTATGGGCTTGAAGCGGTCGAAAAATATGGGGCGTGCAAGGGAGGAGCGCTTGCCGTATGGAGGATCCTGCGCTGCAATCCTTTTTCAAAAGGTGGATATGACCCCGTTCCATGAGGAGGAATTTAGCGAATGTTATTGACAAAAAGTACGGCGTTTCTGATCGGCCCGGTAGCAAATCTGCTGGGATACATCATGAATGCCATTTTCTGGGTTCAGGAGAAGATCGGTCTGCCGAATATCGGTCTTTGTATCATTCTTTTCACGATCGTAATCTACATGCTCATGATGCCGCTCACGATCAAACAGCAGAAATTTTCAAAGCTGCAGGGCAGAATGAATCCTGAACTGCAGGCGATTCAGAAGAAATACAAGGGCAAGAATCAGGATCAGGCCGCCATGATGAAGATGAATGAGGAGACGCAGGCGGTCTACGCAAAGTACGGCGTCAATCCGATGGGAAGCTGTCTGCAGCTGATCATTCAGATGCCGATCCTGTTTGCCCTGTATCGCGTGATCTGGAACATTCCGGCTTACGTAGATTCGGTCAAGAACGCGTTCATGCCGCTTGCCGAGGCTCTGATCAAGCTGCCCGGCGCGGAAGAATTCATGGCGGAGATCGCAAAGACAAACGCGGTCACGTTCAAAGAGATGACGAATCTCACGCTGATCGACGTGCTTTACAAGTTCAAGTCGGCAAATTGGACGGCTCTGGTCGATAAGTTCCCGAGCATTGCGTCCACGGCGGCGGAGACGCAGGAAAAAGTCGATAAGATGAACTATTTTCTTGGATTGAATATCGCGGACGCTCCGCTGCAGATCATCACGACTGCGGTTGCGTCGGGCGCGATCCTGCTTGCGATCGGCGCGGCTCTTGTTCCGATCCTTTCCGCGGTATCCCAGTGGCTGAACTCAAAGCTTTTGTCGACCGGGCAGGATACGTCGGCAAGCCAGAATGACACAATGAACAGTACCATGAAAACGATGAACATGGTGATGCCGATCATGTCCGCGGTCTTCTGCCTTACTCTTCCGGTTGGTATGGGTATCTACTGGATTGCCGGCGCGGTCGTCCGCTGTATCCAGCAGTTGTTTGTCAACAAGCAGATGGACAAGATCGATGTCGACGAGTTGATTAAGAAGAACCTTGAAAAGACGAACAAAAAGCGTGAGAAGCAGGGGCTCCCGCCTCAGAAGATCACGAACACGGCGAAGCTCAACACCAGAAATATCGAGCAGAAGCCGGAGACCTCCGCGGAGGAGAAAGAAGCCAAGATAAAAAAGTCGACCGATTATTATAACAGCACGGCGACGGCGAAGCCAGGAAGCCTTGCGGCGAAGGCGCAGATGGTAAAGCAGTACAATGAGAGAAACAACAAAAAGTAATACAGGAGGTAAAAGAGAATCATGGATTCGATCAGAGTAGCAGCAAAGACAGTTGAAGACGCGATCACGGAAGCTTCCATAGAGCTTGGGACAAGCAGTGATAACATTGAATATACAGTCATTGAAAAAGGTACGGCAGGATTTTTCGGAATCGGCGGAAAAAAGGCCGTCATCGAGGCTAAGAGAAAATTCACCGACGAGGATCTGATGAAGGAAGTCTTCGGAAATGAAAAGGGTGAAAAGAAGGAAGCGAAAAAAGAGGCAAAGAAAGAGAAGAAAGACGTCAAAAAGGAAGAGAAAAAAGAAGTAAAAGAGACGAAGAAAGAGAACAAAGAGAACAAAGAGACAAAGAAAGAAGCGAAGAAGGACTCTGCTCCCGCCCCTGTCGCTAAGGAAGTGAAAACAGCGGAGAAGGAAGCGGAAGCTCCGGCGGAAAAGGAAACCGCGAAAGAGACTGCAAAGGAGGCTTCCGAGCCGAAACAGCCGAGAGTTCCGGCTGATCCCGAAGAAGTGTGCAGAAGGGCCGAGACCTTCCTGAATGATGTGTTCCGCACGATGGAGATGGAGGTAGAGGTCAAGACACAGTTTGAAGAGGATATGCTTTCCATCGACCTTGTCGGAAACGATATGGGCATTCTAATCGGTAAGAGGGGACAGACGCTGGATTCCCTCCAGTATCTCACCAGCCTTGTTGTGAACAAGGGCAAGGCGGCATACGTCCGCGTGAAGCTGGACACCGAGGATTATCGCAGCAGGCGGAAAGCGACGCTTGAGAATCTTGCGAAGAATATTGCTTTCAAGGTGAAGAAGACGAGAAGGCCGATCTTCCTTGAGCCGATGAATCCGTACGAACGCCGGATCATCCACTCCGCTCTGCAGAACGATCCTTATGTGACGACGCACAGCGAGGGCGAGGAGCCGTGCAGGAAAGTGGTCGTGACGCTGCGGAAGAAGTAGGGAAATGTTGCTATAAATATTGAAGAAAAAAATAGCTCTGAATGAGCTATTTTTTTCACAGAGGAATTCCTGTTATGAATAATGATACAATTGCCGCAATCTCTACCGCGGTAGCCGGTTCCGGGATCGGGATCGTGCGGATCAGCGGGGATCAGGCATTTTCTGTGATTGATAAGATTTATCATTCCAAGGGTGATAAGAAAAAACTGTCCGAGCAGCCGTCGCACACCATTCACTATGGGTTTATCATGGACGGAGATGAAGTCGTCGACGAAGTGCTGGTGAGTCTGATGCGCGCGCCGAAAAGCTACACGGCGGAGGATGTCGTGGAGATCAACTGCCACGGAGGGATCTACGCGGTTCGGCGGGTGCTTGATACGGTAATCAGAAACGGCGCGCGTCCGGCTGAGCCCGGCGAATTTACGAAGAGAGCGTTCTTAAACGGCCGGATCGATCTGTCGCAGGCGGAAGCCGTTATCGACGTGATTCAGGCAAAGAACGAGTTTGCGCTGAAGAGTTCTGTGAGTCAGCTGAAGGGTTCTGTCCATGAGAAAGTTGTTCAGTTGAGAGCAAGGATCCTTGAACAGCTCGCGTTTATTGAGGCCGCTCTGGATGATCCGGAGCACATCAGCTTGGACGGTTACGCGGCGTCTTTGCAGAAGGATGTGCAGCGTCTTTTGGAACAGATCGATCGGATGATCGATTCCGCGGACGACGGACGTCTTCTGAAAGAAGGAATCCAGACGGTGATCCTTGGGAAGCCGAATGTCGGGAAGTCTTCTCTTCTGAATGCGCTTCTCAAGGAAGAGCGCGCGATTGTGACGGATGTGGCAGGGACGACTAGGGATGTGATCGAGGAGAGTCTGTCTTTGAACGGAATACCCTTGAATCTGATCGACACAGCCGGGATCCGGAATACGGAAGATGTCGTAGAGAAGATCGGCGTCGAGAAAGCGAAGGAGAAAGCGGAACAGGCAGATCTGGTAATCTATGTTGTCGACGCTTCGACGGAAGTGGATGAGAACGACCGGGAGATCCTGCGTGTGCTGTCGGAGAAGAAGGTGATCGTCCTTCTGAACAAATCCGATCTCCCGCCGGTGACAACTGCAGAGATGATCCGGGAACTGATCGGAACGTCCTCTCCTGTCCTCACAGTCTCCGCAAAAGATAACACAGGGCTGGATCTTCTGGAGAAGCAGATCCGGGAACTGTTTTACAACGGAAAAATTACGTTTAACGATGAGATTTATATCACAAACGCGAGGCAGAAAGCTTCTCTGATCGGTGCGAAAAACAGTATGGAAAAAGTTCTGCAGAGCATTGAGAACAAGATGCCGGAGGATTTTTATTCCATCGATCTGATGGACGCCTACTCTTCTCTTGGGGAGATCATCGGGGAGGCGGTCGGCGAGGATCTGATCAATGAGATTTTTGCGCGCTTCTGTATGGGAAAGTGAGAAACAGGCACACGAACATTGCTGGATAAGTGTTTTCCGGGTAAAAACATAGATTCGAATAGCGCGGAAAAGGCTCAAAAAGCGGCAAAATCGGAGAATGTAATATGAGTAAGGTAGAAGAATTTGTTGACGTGGTGGTGGTCGGCGCGGGACATGCCGGGTGCGAGGCCGCGCTTGCCTGCGCGCGGCTTGGGATGAAGACGGTGATGTTTACGGTCAGCATCGACAGCATTGCTCTGATGCCGTGCAATCCGAACATCGGAGGAAGCTCCAAAGGGCATCTTGTCCGTGAAGTGGATGCGCTTGGCGGGGAGATGGGAAAAAACATCGACAAAACGTTTATCCAGTCAAAGATGCTGAACCGCTCCAAAGGGCCTGCCGTGCATTCTCTGCGCGCCCAGGCGGACAAGTCCGATTATTCGAGAAGCATGCGGCGCGTGCTGGAGCGGACCGACAATCTGGCGATCAAACAGATGGAAGTCGCGGAGCTGATCGTGGAAAACAAAGTGTTGACGGGAGTAAAAACGATCTCCGGCGCTGTCTATCACTGCAAGGCCGCAATCCTGTGCACGGGCACTTACCTGAAGGCGCGCTGTATTTATGGGGATGTCAGCACCAACACCGGACCAAACGGACTCCAGGCGGCCAATCATCTGACGGATTCGCTCCTGAAAGACGGGATCACTATGTACCGTTTTAAGACGGGGACGCCGGCGCGGATCGCGAAGAAATCCATTGATTTTACAAAGATGGAGGAGCAAAAAGGAGACGATGTGATCGTTCCCTTCTCTTTCACGACCGATCCGGACAGCATCCAGAAAGAGCAGGTATCCTGTTGGTTGACTTATACGAACGAGAAAACGCATGAGATCATCCGGGAAAATCTTGACCGCTCTCCTCTTTTTTCCGGGATGATCGAAGGGACCGGTCCCCGCTATTGCCCTTCGATTGAGGATAAGGTAGTCCGCTTCTCCGAAAAGCCGAGACACCAGGTCTTTCTTGAACCGGAGGGGATCCACACGGACGAGATGTATGTCGGGGGAATGTCAAGTTCTCTCCCGGAGGATGTGCAGATTCAGATGTACCGTTCAGTGCCTGGACTTGAACACGCGGAGATCGTTCGAAATGCCTACGCGATCGAGTACGACTGCATCGACGCGCGGCAGCTGAAACTGTCCCTTGAATTCAGGGAAATCTCTGGATTGTTCAGCGCGGGCCAGTTCAATGGAAGCTCCGGGTACGAAGAAGCCGCGGCGCAGGGACTGATGGCCGGAATCAACGCGGCGAGAAAGATACGGGGTCAGGATCCTTTCATTCTTGACCGGTCGGAGGCGTACATCGGTGTGTTGATCGACGATCTTGTCACAAAGGAAAACCATGAGCCGTACCGAATGATGACGTCCCGCGCGGAGTATCGTCTTTTGCTTCGGCAGGACAATGCGGATCTCAGACTCACAAAGAAAGGATATGAGGTCGGGCTTATCGATGAGTGCCGCTACAAAAGACTTCTTCGAAAGGAAAAAGAGATTGAGCAGGAAGTCAGCCGACTGGAAAAGACTTTCGTCGGATCCGGAAAAAAGGTTCAGGATTTTCTGGAAGCGTCCGGAAGCATCGGATTGAAAAATTCCGCTTCCGCGACACTGGCGGAATTGATCCGCCGGCCGGAGCTTTCCTATGAACTTCTGGCGGAGCTTGACCCCGGACGCCCTGTTCTCTCAAAGGAAGTGACAGATCAGGTAAATATTCTGATTAAATACGACGGTTATCTGCAGCGCCAGATGCGCCAGGTGGAGCAGTTCCGTAAGCTTGAGAAAAAGAGTATTCCGGAGGATCTGGATTACGATAAGGTGCCGAGCCTTCGCATTGAGGCAAGGCAGAAACTGAAACAGTATCGGCCCTCTTCCATCGGTCAGGCGTCAAGAATCGCAGGGGTATCCCCGGCGGATATCTCCGTTCTTCTGGTTTATCTGGAGAAGGAAAGGCAGCAAAAAAAGCATGGATAAAAAGGATACAAATATATCGATACTTATAGATATATTCAGGGACATGAACATTGGATTGTCGGAGAGACAAGCGGAACAGTTCCTGACTTATTATCAGTTTCTCAATGAGAAAAATAAGGTCATGAACCTGACGGCGATTACAAATTATCCGGATGTCGTTTTGAAGCATTTTGCAGACAGTCTGTCTGTCGTACAGGTATGCGATATGAAGGCGTGCGATTCTCTGATCGATGTCGGAACGGGAGCCGGATTTCCGGGACTTCCATTAAAAATCGTGTACCCGCATCTGAAAGTCGTTCTCCTGGATTCCCTCAATAAGCGCGTCAGTTTTCTAAATGAGCTGATCCCGATGCTTCAGCTGGAAGGAGTCACGGCAATCCATGCGCGGGCAGAGGACGCCGCGAAGAAAGAGGTTTATCGGGAACAGTTTGATCTGTGCGTGTCGAGAGCGGTCGCGAACCTCTCTTCTCTTTCGGAATACTGCCTTCCGTTTGTAAAAATAGGCGGCGCGTTTATCTCCTATAAATCGACAAATATCGATATAGAGATTGAAAATTCTAAGAATGCTTTGTCCGTTTTAGGCGGTAAAATAAAGGAGATCCGGGAATTCTGTCTTCCGAAAAGCGATATAGAGAGAAGTCTGATTGTAATCGGGAAGAAAAAAACGACTCCCGGGAAGTATCCGCGCAAAGCTGGAATGCCTTCCAAAGAGCCGCTATAATGATCAAAACATAATATCTGTCAAAATCAGATCGAAAGAAGTAGGCGCAAAGTCTGTTCCGGCTCTTCCAGCTGGGGCAGACATTTTGATTTTGGAACAGAAAATGATATAATGTTCTTATTCAATTTCATGTACGAAGATTCAATCGTCTGTCTGTTTTCCAACTGCTCTCCTGTGATAAGGAAAATGCGGTTTTCTGCTTTTTCAAGCGCTTTAGAGATATCGATGTTCAGATAATTGCCGAGCAGACTTGCAAAAAGCATTTTTCCTTTCCCAAGAGAAGCGTGTGATGCCGTGTAATATGCCTTTGTGATGGCGGGAGTTACCTTAAACGGACTGTAGAAGCAGGTTTCCGTCAGATAATAGTCGATATTGCTTTTGTTCGCGGCAAAGTAATATAGAGATTTTCCAATCACAGGCAGCTGAAACAGCTTTACAAGGAATTTTGCTTTTTGATCCGGCGTTGTCCTCAGGTATTTTATGCTCTTTGGGTTGAGAAGTATCATATCGCCAAAGAGATTCTTATCCGCAGTGTTTGCCATTATAACAAAAGAGGACGAAAGACCGCTGGCAATCACGTCGGTCTTCTCTCCTATTACATCCTTGACGAATCCCTGGATCATCTGAATATAAAAATAATTTGTATAAATGATGTCCGGCTTATCCGACTTGCCGCATCCGATCAGATCGGGGACATAGACAGTATGATTGGATGCGAGTCGATTCATCATCTGCGTCCATTCGTAACCGGAGGAAAATGCATTCAGATCATGGATTAACAAAAGGGGAGTTCCCTGTCCGTATACTCTGTAATAAATATTTCCATGATTCCAATGATAATATTTTCCGCTTGTCTTTGTGCTGAGGGTCGCAATGAGATTTGATTCTACCAACTTATTTGCACAGTACAGAATACCTGTTGTCAGTGCAGATGTTTTTATCAATGATTTGATTTTTCCCATATTATTTCGTCTCCGCTCAAAATTTATTATGACAGGAAGAGTTTTCGATGTTTCACGTGAAACATGTGTTGTGTTTCCTATAATTATTATAAACTTTTTTTCAAATAATACAATGATAAATCTTTTCAATTGAGTGAAAAAATAGTATAGTAATTGAAAAGGAGAACATCGCCATGATTAAGGAATATATAAATGAGTTGAAGGCAGGGAATCAAGAAAAACTGAACGATCTCGAAAAGCAAATGAAAGAATTACTGAATGATCTGGATCGCGCAACGCAGTGGATGGAATCTCTGCAGGCAGAGAAGAATGTTGACAAAAATATTTTTTCTCCGCGCGCCATGGATGTGGAACTGGAAAGTAAAATGGAGGGTGCAAAAAATAATATCCGAAACATCAAGCAAAATATTGAGTATGTTAGATCTTTTATAGAAGAATCGATCGCGAAGGAGAAGGAATATGATAAACTTCTTGATGAATTGAAAGATATGAACAATTTACCTGATTCGAAGGAAAAGCTTCTTCCGGAGAAAATTTCGACAGGTGAAATGCCATTCGGGAAGCGACAAATATCTGACAGGTTTTTATCGGATATCTATAAGAAAACGGAACTCTGTCTTGACTTACTGTACAATGATCGAAGCCGCTGTAAGAATGAATTAAAAACGATGAAGGTTATGATAAAAAATACGATGGAATCTCTACACGAATCGATGTAAATTCTTAAAAAAATCCTAAAATGAAGAAATGTTTCACGTGAAACATTTCCAAACGACTTTACATGTGATATACTGATAGAGATTTTACGAAGGGAGAAAATAATTCATATGGGAAGAACGATCGTGGTTGCCAATCAGAAAGGCGGAGTAGGGAAAACTACAACGACGATTAATCTGTCCGCTTCGCTTGCAGAGCTGGGGAAAAAGGTTCTGGTGGTCGATATAGATCCGCAGGGCAATACGACAAGCGGTTTTGGCATAGAGAAAGACAATGTGGAAAATACCGTATATGAGCTGTTGCTGGGCGAGAGTAAGCTGGAGGATTGTATTCAAAAGGATAAATTCCCGAATTTGTCTGTGCTTGCCTCCAATATTAATCTGGCGGCAGCGGAGATAGAGTTGATTGGGATAGAGGAAAAGGAATATTTGCTGAAGAAAGCGCTGGACAGTGTGAAAGAAGACTATGATTTTATCTTGATCGATTGTCCTCCGTCTTTAAATATGTTGACGATCAATTCCATGTGCGCGGGCGATACGGTTCTTGTCCCGATTCAGTGTGAGTATTACGCGCTGGAAGGACTCAGCCAGCTGATCCATACGATCGATCTTGTCAAGGATCGCCTGAATCCGGAGCTTGAGATCGAGGGCATTGTCTTTACCATGTTTGACGCGCGAACGAATCTTTCTTTGCAGGTGGTCGAGAATGTGAAGAATAATCTCAATCAGGCGATTTATAAAAGCATTATTCCGAGAAATGTGCGCCTGGCGGAAGCTCCAAGCTACGGACTTCCGATTACAGAGTACGATAAGAAATCCGCGGGAGCGGAAGCGTATCATTTGCTGGCGGAAGAAGTAATACATAGGGGAGAGGAAGAATGGCTGTAAAGAGATCAGGATTAGGAAAGGGACTGGATTCCCTGATTCCAAAACAGAGTACGGCAAAAGAATCTGCGGGAAAGACAAAGGCAACAGCGCCAAAGACAATTGAAAAAAAAGAGGAGATTAAACTCAAACTTTCAGAGGTAGAACCGAACCGGGAGCAGCCGAGAAAAAATTTTGACGAGGACGCGCTTCTGGAGCTTGCGGATTCGATCCGTCAGTTTGGCATGATCCAGCCACTGGTAGTCCAGAAAAGGGACGGGTATTATGAGATCATCGCGGGTGAGCGGAGATGGCGCGCCGCGAAGATGGCCGGATTGAAGGAAGTGCCGGTCATCATCAAAAATTATACGGATCAGGAGATTGTTGAGATTTCTCTGATCGAAAATATTCAGCGCGAGGATCTGAACCCAATTGAGGAAGCGGCGGCATTTAAGCGCCTGTTGACGGAATTTCATTTGAAGCAAGATGAGGTGGCGGAGCGCGTATCCAAGAGTCGAACCGCCGTCACGAATTCCATGCGCCTTTTGAAGCTGGACGAGCGGGTTCAACAGATGGTGATCGACGACATGATCTCCACGGGGCATGCGAGAGCGCTGCTTGGGACAGAGGACAAAGAAATCCAGTTCCGACTTGCACAGCGCATCTTTGACGAGAAGCTGAGCGTCAGGGATGTCGAGCGCTTGATGAAGATGCTTTCAGGAAAAGAGAAGGCGAAGAAGCAGAAACCGGAGTTGAAAAACGCGTTCATTTATCAGGATCTGGAAGAAAAGATGAAAGCGATGCTTGGCACGAAGGTTTCAATCAATCATAAGGCGAATAACCACGGAAAGATCGTGATTGATTATTATTCAAATGCAGAACTGGAGCGCCTGATGGAATTGTTCCAGTCCATTCCGAACCAAACAGAAGAGATAAAATAATCACATATTATATATAGGAGTGTAAATATAGATGCAGAGTAATATTTTGAATTCATTGGGGATCGATCCCGGGATCATTGTGATCATCATGATGGGGATCATGGTGTTTGTGTTGCTGTATATGGTTCGCGTTTCCATGAAGATGACCCGTTTTCTCAAGAGATATCGGATTTTCATGAAGGGCCGGGACGCGGCTTCGCTGGAAAAAGCGTTTGCGCAGAAATTTCTGGAGGTCGACAAGCTGACGGAGATGACGAGCGTACAGGCAAACGAGATTCGCCGGATCAAGGAAATTCAGAGCCGCACGGCGAACAAGATCGGTATTGTGAAATACGACGCGTTTCCGGATGTGGGCGGCAGACTAAGCTTTGCCCTGGCGATGCTTGACGAGAGCGATTCCGGTTTTGTGCTCAACGCGATTCACGGCAGAGAGGGCTGCTACACTTATGTAAAGGAGATCGTCAAGGGCGAGTCCTATGTCGTGCTTGGCCAGGAGGAAAAAGAGGCGTTGCGG
This sequence comes from uncultured Lachnospiraceae bacterium, assembly GCA_947626285.1. Taxonomy (GTDB): domain Bacteria; phylum Bacillota; class Clostridia; order Lachnospirales; family Lachnospiraceae; genus Choladousia. Next base: position 2,680 of record CANQRR010000055.1, on the reverse strand, counting down.
CAGGCGGTGAATTACTTTGGGGATGTGAAGTAGACAGTTCAACCAAGCTACAGACGCGTCGGCTGTCCTGTCTTTCCTCAGTATAGCTGAACTGGTGAATTACCACTTTACGAATTTTGAAAAATAGTATATGATAAAGGCTATTCGATAAGAACAAAAATGTACTGTTGTCAGGACAATGGATACAAACGCGACAGGCGGAGATACAATAAAAAACCGGAGGCAGAATCATGTTAGATATCAAGTTTGTCAGGGAGAATCCCGACATTGTAAAACAGAACATCAAAAATAAATTCCAGGACGAGAAGCTGGAGCTGGTCGATCAGGTGCTTGCGCTTGACAAGGAAAATCGCGAGATCAAGAAAGAGGTCGAAGCGCTGCGCGCGAACCGCAACAAGATCTCCAAGCAGATCGGCGCGCTGATGGCGCAGGGCAAAAAGGAAGAGGCGGAGGAGGTCAAGAAGCAGGTGACTGAGAACGCCCAGAGAACCGAGGAGCTCAGCAGGAGAGAGAAGGAAGTCGAAGAGAAGTTACTAAAGATCATGATGGTGATCCCGAACATCATCGACCCGTCGGTGCCGATTGGGAAGGACGACAGCGAGAATGTGGAGGTACAGAGATTCGGCGAGCCAGTCGTCCCGGATTTTGAGATTCCGTACCACACAGAGATCATGGAGAGATTTAAGGGAATCGACATGGAGTCCGCGGGTAAGGTGGCGGGCAACGGTTTCTATTATCTGATGGGCGACGTCGCGCGTCTGCATTCAGCGATTTTGTCCTACGCGAGAGATTTTATGATTGGGCGCGGGTTTACCTACTGTATTCCGCCGTTTATGATCCGCAGCAATGTGGTGACCGGTGTGATGAGCTTTGCCGAGATGGACGCCATGATGTACAAGATCGAGGGCGAAGATCTGTATCTGATCGGCACGAGCGAACATTCGATGATCGGAAAATTTATCGACACGATCCTGCCGGAGGAGGAGCTGCCGTACACGTTGACGAGCTATTCCCCGTGTTTCCGCAAGGAGAAAGGCGCGCACGGCATTGAGGAGCGCGGCGTGTACCGCATCCATCAGTTTGAGAAGCAGGAGATGATCGTCGTCTGCAAGCCGGAGGACAGCAAGATGTGGTTCGACCGCCTGTGGCAGAACACGGTCGATTTCTTCCGCACGCTGGATATCCCGGTGCGCACGCTGGAGTGTTGTTCCGGTGATCTTGCGGACCTCAAGGTAAAGTCGGTGGACGTCGAGGCGTGGTCGCCGCGCCAGAAGAAGTATTTTGAGGTCGGCAGCTGTTCAAACCTGGGCGACGCGCAGGCGAGAAGGCTGAAGATTCGCGTCAACGGAAAGAACGGCAAATATCTGGCGCATACGCTGAACAATACGGTAGTCGCTCCGCCGAGAATGCTGATCGCGTTTTTGGAGAACAATCTGAACGCGGACGGAACCGTCCGGATCCCGGAGGCGCTTCGGCCGTACATGGGCGGCATGGAGCTGATCTCTGTGAAATCATGAGACGGAAGATTTTATGAGTTCAGCAAGGCTTGAAAATTGGTTGTAACAGGAGGAAATCATGCATTCATATTTGAGGGCAATTGGTTTCAGCAAACTTGCGAGCGAGACCGAGGCAGAGCAGCTTCTGGGGGAAGTGTTCCGCGATTTCGATCACAGAAACATCGCCAAGGATGAGCATAGCGTCTTCATGGAGCTGGAGAAGGAATTCGGTCCCGACATGGGGATCATTGTGTGCGGAAGCCTGGACAGGGAAGGCTTTCACAGAGAATATTATTTCCCGTATTACAGGGGAGGCAACGTCACGACGACGGAGGAAGTCACCATTGAGAAACGTGTGAACGGAGATTCCTTCGCGGGCGTGTGCGAGGACGGAAGGCTGGGCGTTTCCCTGATCTTCTATCTGCAGAATCCGGCGGAGTGCCAGAGAGAGCGCATTCTGAATTCTCTTTTCGGCAGAAGAAACGCGGTGACTTTGTCCGGACTGTCCACAGAAGGAATGATCCTGTTTCCGGTGAAGCAGGCGGAAGAGCAGACGGATGAGGTTCGCGAGCAGAATCTTGCGCAGAGAAACAAGCTGATCACCGCGGCCAGAAACGGCGACCCGGAGGCGATCGAGAGCCTGACGATCGAGGACATGGATCTCTATTCGATGCTTTCCCGGAGGGTCTATGAGGAGGATCTGTATTCCATCGTGGACACGTTTTTCATGCCGTACGGGATCGAGTGCGACCAGTACCAGATCATGGGCAACATCAATTATTACACAAAGGTCTGCAACCCGGTCACGCGGGAGAATGTGTATCAGATCAACCTTGAGTGCAACGACATGAATTTCGACGTCTGCATCAACGAGGCGGACCTGCTTGGCAGCCCGGAAGTCGGCAGGCGCTTCAAGGGTACGATCTGGCTGCAGGGTAGAGTGGATTTTGAGTGACAGGGTTGTTTGAAAATTGGGTCGGAACCGCAAAATCCTGATGTAAATTTCCGAAGAATGTTTGCTTGTTTTTTTAGAAGATATATAGTATACTCTATATGCTGTCCCGAAAAGGGACAGGCAGGTTCCCTTAGTTAAATGGATATAACAAGCGCCTCCTAAGAGAACCAAGAGCGTTCGCCTTTTTACGGGGGCCTCCCAAAAATTTAATAAATGTCTGCGTAGCTCA
>CANQRR010000054.1 GCA_947626285.1 uncultured Lachnospiraceae bacterium | reverse complement strand
AAAGGCCTCCTATGAATTTATTTTATCATAGAAGACCTTGATGGTGTTAATTTACAGAAAAACTTTCATAGACTCGAATTTTACTTTTTTGTCCTGTCTACTTGACAGGGACCAGATCAAATGGTAGTTCATTATAGATATCATCAAAAACACATTTCATAAAGAAAAATGCTATCATTGTCTGGCGACTCTCATTGGAATTATATTTCTGTTCCAACATATGAGCATTTACTTCTGTCACATAATTTTTTATCTTCCTAGGAGTAATGTCATATGGAGCAAAAGTAAATGTCCAAGATACTCCAAATGTTTTTGCCAAAAATTCATCCAAATAAATAGGGCGAAAGAGAAAGAAAAAGTCTTCACTTTTCAATCCATAATTTCTTTCCTGCAGTTCATCAATCGCATTTGCAATAAGCTTCTGAGGTGGAATGTTTGTCAGATTAACTGTATACGGAATATACTTCTCTAAATAATCGCTGTCAAAACCCATCGCTGACATTTTAGACATAGAAAACTCATAGATTAACTTCACTTTATGTCCCAGAAGTTTCGCTGATAAATCAAATAATTTCGATATCTGGTCCTTATTTTCACTTGATATACGGTCAAGGTCCTCATATATCAATAATACTTCCTTGTCCAGCTTATCCAAATCAAGGCAAAATCCCTGAAAAACAGTCAGACAATCAGTATCCCAAGCTAAAAATAAATTCCGAAACGGGTTTGCCCAATTGTTTCCAGATAATCCGCTCTGAATTTTTCTGGAATAACGTGGGTAAATACAGTTTCTCCACAATACGTTTTCTAGTTGCCGAAACAGGTATGAATCTATTGTGTCCAAATTGCAAGTTAATGGTTCTACTATGATTACTTCATATTTGTCCAAATTTTTCTTTATGTATTGATCAACTAAAAACGTCTTCCCACTCCCCCACGATCCGTTAACGCCAATTGTGTCCACCTCTGATATATATTGACTAAGTCGCTCTAAATCAGCTCTTCTCTCTGTAAAAAGTTCCATACGCCCATCAACTTCTCTCGTACCGTTTGCACATTCAATCCGTGTTTTGCGACGCAAGAATAATACTGCCAAATATTCTGCTACAATAATTATACAAAAGAAGAACCGAAAGATTGTCCTGTGGATCCATATATCTGAGAGTCTACTTCCCTCCACAAATTTGGACAACGCAAATCCAACAGAAACCGCAATTCCACCATATGCAAATCTTGTGATTGCTTCCACGTTCCGGGCATCGAAAAACGCAATACATATGATCAGAAACAATGCAGCAAATATACCCAAATAATAGTCCATGTCTACACTCGGAAGCAATTGACTAAATATGACAAAACTAATCAATACATTTAGAATATATTTCGCTGTAATCAGCCGATTTTGTCCTTTTCTATTCATTCGACACATTCCAATCTGATAATATTTGAAAAGTTCCAAGAATACTATCGGAAACCGTCCACATATGGGCGCAGATTCTTGGTGCTGTCGTTTCAACAAGGCTTATCTATTCTGTCTTGGAATTGGATACCAGATAATGCGCCTATTTTCCTTGACGTTTCTCTGGCGTGTACGCAGCCAGAACTCTAATTTGATCATCAGAACAGTCTATATGGACATAATAGTCTCTAATCAGATAATCCTTAATTGATTGCTGCAATGGGTAAAGCTCTTTCGTCTGGAAATCAACAATGCACAAATCATATGGTCTTTCTGACCACTGAGGCAGGCAATAGTTCTCCGCCATTTCAATTATTCTATCCAGACAATCCTGACACAAGCGTCCTTTTACCTTTTCTATATTTAGATAGCTACCCCCCCAAGCAGATAGAAATTTCAGCAATATCATGCCCTGCATAGTTTGTTCTTGCAAGCCGACAATCATCTTTCCCTGTTCCCATATAGTTCATAACTAAAGATTCTGATGATTCATAGTTTTGCACATGCATTTCCATAACATATCCCGAATTCAGACAGATAACGCCCAGATCCTCACATCCCCATAAATATTGTATCATATTTTGTCCATTCTTTCCACATAGGAAACATTCGGAAGAATCCTCAAGACTACTTATCACTGAACTGCTCTTAATCTGTGCCACGGCATGATACCGTCCTTTTATGAGGTTCAATCCTATGCTGATGCCTATTAATGTTATACTCGCCATGAAAATGCCTACCAGGAAACCAACACGCAAAAATGCTTTAGTTTTATTGCTCTTCACTAATTTCTTCAAATCCTTTTTCAAAAAACCTCTCTTCCTGTACGGTTAAACACAAATCCAGTTCCAAGATTCACCCCATTAATTATTATCATAATAAATTTACGTTTACGTGTAGCACTCATATTGCGACAAATCAGCAATCGCAGTTGTTTTGGACCAAGGCCATCAACAGCAATCCTTTACTATACATTGATCCTCTTGGTCAACCGTGTGCATAAATACCTTATTTTCATTCTCTAGATTCCATAAGAATATGCATATTCTCCGCAATGCTTTCGGTCATCTTTAACATAAATACCGCTTGCTCTTCTGTACTTTGTAACACAATTTCTTTCATCTTTGATGCGCATTGACCAATTGTATCATGCTCATCGTACATCACAATATCCGCATCCAACACATCAAGAATTTTTAAAAAGGTTCCTATTCCTGGTCGTCTATCGCCAGTTTCAATTTTTTCCAAATGAGAAACACTAATTCCAATAAGTTCAGCAAAATACTCTCTTGAGAAATTCTTTGCTATACGTAGAGCACGGATTTTTTCTCCTATATCTGTACTTTTTATCATAATTATCTCCTTGTATCCGGCAAAGAACATTAATAAATATTCTTCAAATATCATCCGCAATACAATTTCAGGCAATACGTATCAATTCCATACTCCACGTGAGATCCCTTTCTCTTGTTGGCTTTACTTGAAAAAATACAACCTACTCTTCATAGTTAAAATATTCTTTCGCCAACTTCTCAAATACTTTAACACTTGTATACGCAGCATATTCGTGAAAGTCATCATTCTTTTCGGCATCAGCATAATCGCATACGGATTTAATCGCAACAAATAAAGGTCTGGGCCGTATAGCCCACTTTGCTGCATAATATACTCCGTATATTTCCATTTCTACCGCCACTAAGTCTCTTACTTGATTATCAATGATATCCTTAACCTTATCAGGATCTGCAATGACTGCTGCTCCTGACGCGACTGCTCCTAAAATAACTTGGAACTTGTTCTTTGGTTTACGAACCGTAGCTTCCCTTTTTACAGCTTCAATAAATTTATCGTCTAATTGCAACTGGCGGATCATGTTGCTTAACGCTGCATCAATATGTATTTGCTGTATCGTATTTTTGTGCTTTTTGTTCCCTTTTGCATCTACAATCTCTTTCCCCGCACCATAATCCCATGTGTATTCGGCAACTATTGCGTCACCCATATTAACTTTATTTTTTACGCCGGCTGTAATGCCTGTCATTACCACATATCTTGGGCAGAAATTATATATTAGCTTCGTCGTTAATGTAGAAGCAGCCACCATGCCCATTTGTGTCGAACAGGTAGCTATTGTCATAATCTTTTTTCCTTCTTTAGCATAGTACCCTTCAAAATATATAAAATCATCGTAAGACTTTTTTATCTGCTTTACATTTTCCATTGATTTTTTCACATATTCCAATTCTTCATCCAGGGCGCAGATAACTGCCAAATCATATTGATAATTTCTATGAGAATCATTATTGTTAAACGTTGGCAAAACAAATCGAATATACTGTTCTAATTCCATAGTCCAGTGTTTGCTCTCTTTATCATATATTATATATTTATGAATTTTCCCTGTAACCTTCTTAAAATTCTCTGTCTCCTGAGCATGCTGAGACAATGAAATTACACATGTGGGATAGTTATAATGTTTAGATGCTTTTATTTCATTTATAAGATTTATCCCGCCTTCATAAACAGGGCCATCCACAAAATGAATCGGAAAATGCAAATCTAAAATCATTATGTTAATATCTTTTTGTCCCATTATTCTTTTTGCTTCGCGAACATCACCTGCAGAGTCAATAGTTATATTTTCATACCCTTCACATACTCTGCTTAATACCTCTTTTATTTCCTGTTGTTTCTCAGCTTTATCATCCGCTATTAGTATGTTAATCATCATAGTATCTCATTTGCCCATCTCATATATTAAACCATATAGATTGTCCTGCCATCCTGGCTTATCATATGAAATTGTTCCTTTCCATATTTTGGTATAATCATTTTCAAATTCTCTAGTCAGGGATTCCAAAGATATCTGATTATCCCCAAATGTATCAAATTGAGTGATAATGATAACCGGAATATATATCTCTCTGCTTAGCATACGTTTCATTATTTCCTTACCTGCTACAGGTTTTTTTGTCCCTCCGCTTTCTGTATGGGATATAGTATAAGTCGGTAGAGACATATCAAGCAAAATTAAATTCCATCCCCTTTCATATATCTTCTGTATACCATCTGAATAGGACCTTGCTTCAGTAAATTCCCAATCATTCCTAATGGTCTTAATGCATTCTTCAATGACTTTCATTTTTGCTTCTGTATCCTCTACTATTAGTACCCTCATAAAGCCCTCCCTTCAATACATAAATATTTTAATATAAAACTTATTTTTCTCTTCTATAAATCCGAAATCGATTTTAAACATTTTCCCAAGGTCTATGCTTATAATCTTGCATATTTTAGGAATGCCTGTTCCACCTTCCCCTTTAACACGTGTAAGGTATTCTTCATTCTCTAATATTCTTCTTAATTCATTTAGTTTCTTCTTTTCTTCTTCATGATCAGAAGAGCAATCAAAATCATTCTGCAAATAAATACAACTTCTAACATCTATCTGTTTCAAATCATACTCTACCTGCACTCTGTTTCGTCCTTTACGCGTCGCATTTTTATATATATTATCCAACAAATTGTAAAAAATGTCGGAATAAGGTTTCAAATATTTCCCATCAATCTTTGGATTTATATTAGCATCCCCCATTTTCACAGGTACAAATTTCGTATCTGAATGCATACTACCAATCGTTTCAAGTGCCATATTAAAAACAAAATCCAAGTCAAAATCAGTGTGTTTACTCTCTGTACTTCTTTGGAACCAAAAACACACACTATTTATAACATTAGACATATCGTTTGATGTCTCTAAAATCGTTTGTAGCATTCTTGCAGTTCTATTTTTGTCTTCCACCCTGTTAATCGATTCTCTCAATTTTGAAAATGCATTATCATATCGCTTTTTTATTTCCCCATTTAGCAATTCTTTCATTTTTGCTAAATTCTTTTCTGTTTTAATCCATAAAAATTCAAACATATAATTGAGGAATTCATCTATCTCGTCAAATGAACTGCTTCTCTCCATGATTTCAATGTACTCGGATTCACTAATTATATAATCGAAAATTCCATCTGTATTTGCAGTTTCTGTCTTAATTCGAATATACTTTGTCCTCAAATCGTCAATTATCGCATCTGTTTCATGAGTAAAGTTCTCTATTGCCCGGAAAATTAATTTATTATCGCTACTATTATTATTCTTGGTGGTCCAAATAGCATTAAGCTCATATTCTTTACGTTTAGAATTATAGACGGTTAACAACCCAGCTGCAGACAGAGGACTTCTTAATGCATCGGAAATAGCCCCATGCCGAATATTCAAGCTTAAGTATCCGTCAAGACCATACTCGTTGCTAGATACAAATGCATCACGAATATTACATACCAATGTTTTCAAGACTCTTTCTGCATTTAACACATTTTCAGGGTTTTTGGGCGGAATAATAATCCGAGGTTTTCTCGTGCCGGGAAATATGATCAATCCCCATTTATTTAGATCTTCTTTGTAATCCTTTTCTTCATAGAAAAGAAATCTTGAAAAATCATTTTTGTAATTATCAATCAAATCTTGGCGCATACCTTCAACATTCACATGTATGCGATTCTCCTGAATAATCCTCAATTCAGAATTAATTTTTTTCTTTTGCGTTATGTCCCGTATTTCTTGCTCATATACTCTTGCATTTTCGGGATCTCTTTTACACAATATTTGGCAAACTTCTAGTCTTTCTTGAGCCAGATCATTTGAGTTGGTAATAACTGCTGCAAGCGCAGTGCTTAAAATCTCGGTAGTGCAAACATACCTCAGAAAAAATATAATTCTCTTTTTATCTTCATCCCTATCAGAATCTCCTATTTTTGATGGCAATCCTATATTTGAAAAATATAAAAAATCTTCACATGCAGCACATACTTCAGACTTTATGTCTTTAGAATAGAAGCGGTATTTGATATAGTACAAAATCGGCACGCATATATTGTTGCTAATTTCATTAGTCATTGCTTTGATGCTTGATATCAAGTAATCAAGCGGCACAAGAAGAGAAGTATTTATGTTATTGATCATCAAATCTACTGCAAATTCCAGCATAGCAGAAAAGTTTTCTCTCTTATCTAACTGCATAAAATAGTATTTAGAAATTAGAATTTCAAAGGTTCCGCCCGTTCCCTTCACTTCGTCTAAGTATCTTTTCTTGTCAATCATATCAATTGACGGATTACATATAGCAAATAAATGTTTAAGATCTCCCAACGCGCATATATTATATGCCTTTTCATAATCTTCATTTAATATTGCCAGCCTTAAATCTATATATGCATTTCTACTTTCCAAACCATTTACAAATCGAATTGCCTCTTCCTTTGAAATGCAACTGCAAACTGTCTCAATATCTAAATACTGGACACATTCAATCTTTCTAGTTATAACCTCTGCTTTGGAATGGATCGGTCTACACCGATTCGTAATAGCATTTGCCACCATAGAAGCCCAAGTAGACTGACTACAGCCAATTAATACTTTGTATATTTCGTCTATTTTTTTATTTCTTTCCTCATGCATCGGATATACGATCATAAGAGAATTCATTAATTCACCTAGGATCGTACCCTTAAACTCTTCTTCCTCCTTAATACCCAATAATACATCCGTTTCTACCAGCAAATTAAGGGCCTGAATATTAAATGGTGCCTTCTTCAAAATGGCTATCGTTTGTTCTCTACATTTGTTTAAATCGCCACATACAAACCATGACTTTGCATACTCCAATTTCGATTTCAATACGTATTTTTGCCTGTTATCCTCTGTATCAAAACAAAATTGCAAAGCTTCCAATTGTTCATCTTGTGAAACTTTGAACATTCCAATACATTTTTTTACATCTAAATATAGATTGCTGTCCTTCTTTGCCATAAGTGCAGCCTTAAATATCTCTAGGCACAGCAAATAGCAGTCTATTAATGAATTTTTAGAAGCTCTTTTCAGTACACTAAGTATGTTGTTTTCTTCAAATACAAACGTTAATGGAGAAAGCCTATAATTATAATATGGTACGATTTCTTTTAAAAAGGGTTGCACTGCTTCCATACTTCTCAGTGCAGCAATCTCTTTATCGACAAAATGTTGATATTCCTCACTGGTCCTATTTTCTTGGACTTTTAGCTCATAATAGCACATGATAGCTTTATTAATACTGCCCTCTGGCAAACCATCTAATAATCCCGGATAAGCGCTCCCTATCTTATTGCACAAAAAAATTTTGTTTTCCAGTAGCCAAAATGAATATCCAAATTCAGATTCTACTGCATCCAATATCTCCAATGCATCTTTATATTTCCCAAGTAAAATGCAAGCATCAATCTCCTTCCTGAGCTTAACAAACGTTGACAATCTATGACTATAAATAGTAAATAGAAAAACCATCCATCTTAATTCTATATAGAACTCATTGTAAACCTTAAGTCTGGAACCTTTGTCCATGTCCTTAACACTTCTAGGGAAAAGGTTATTTACAATATATGTCTCCCTAACTTTAGGGAAGAAAAAATTCTTTGAGTACATTATCTCCTCAAAGCTTTCCATAAAAAGTTCATCATCTTTTACCCCTTTAATCTGTTCAATTTGGGAAACCATCTTCCCCCATATCTTTCCATTCCTTCTATTTCTATTTAGTTGAATGGATAGCATTTTTACAGTATTCATCATTTGATTCATAATATTTTTCCTCTTATGTAATTCATTTATAGTGAAATATCCAAAAAGGGATTTATAATATTATATCTTATAACGCATCGATTTTATATCCGAATATGGTAAAAATACATATCTGCTCACAAAAACCGCTTTCGCTGCGAGTATAACAAATTAGCAGCGAAAGCGCACCCCATTTCATTTTATGAGTCATTTTGTCGTTGCTGTTGACAAGTAACTACAAAGCGTACGGTTACATCGTTACTACAAGTTGATAACATGAGTTCTTTATCCCTTTGCATGTCTAGATTCTCCAGACAATATCGCACATCATCTGCTGGTACATAATTGCTACTTATAACAGTATAATAAATTGTCTGCTCAGGCAAAAATACCAGCACTTCTTTCCCCGTGATATCTATTTCACTATTCAAGCGTCCAAACATACTCCCATCCTTCATATTGTGTCCATAGAGGATCGTTCTTTGATCCGAAAAGTCAGCACTATTGCGGCAATCCATAAAAATGCACCCCGCAATATGGTCTTCACCAGTAAATGTACGGTGTAAATAATAATCATTGTCTGCCCCCTGTACAACGGGGTAATCTATTCCAAGCTCCTCACAGCGGATCCACGCAACAATGTCCGGGTTTAGTGCTTTCAATCCTCCAAAGTCTATCATTTCATGCCCATCCTCCGAGTCAGAATCCGTCTCCGTCTCACCATCCGGATCCCGTGCAAACCCTTTCAGGTCCTCATATTCTGCCTGACCCTTATGGTAGATGTTCCAGATTCCAATCAATGCACAGATTGCACCCGCAAACACCGCAATGCAGACTATCAACAGGATAATCTCTTTCATATATTTTTTCATATCTGCCTCCATTTCGCTGCATGATATGCGGTATCTTTCCCGCATAACGAAAAAATGGGGAGACAGACAAGTCTGCCTCCCCGGATACATGATCAGTTCACGGCGCCCTTTACCTTTTTGCGCTTCATGCGCAGGGCGAGTATAATTATACCTGCAAGCGAAAGAATCGCAATTGCCAACGGCCCGGCAATGTTAGTGTCATCACCTGTCTGCGGCGAGAATGGTACACCCGGCAGCCTGGTATTCTCAATCTCTTTCTCCAGCTCAAGCACCGGATCGTCACCGTCTTCGATTGAAAAGACGATTTCTTCCGCTTTCCCTTCCTCATAGCCCTCCAGCGGCTGTTTCTCCTGAAGGACATAAACGATTGGCTCTTTCATCTTTCCCTTCTTATACTTTGCGACCGGAAGAAGATCGCTTTCTGCCCTGCCTTCCTTATCAGTTACAAGCTCTGCCACTACCTTCCCTGTTACTTTGTTCTTCAGTTCAAATTTTACTCCCTCAAGCGGAGCCTTGTTCTCTGAATCCACCTTGCGGATCTTAAGCCGGCCCATCACGCGCTCATCTTCCATCTTAACCGTCTGTATTGAACCTGTATCCTGTACGGTAAACGCAACTTCCTCGGCCACGGCATAGCCGTCCGGTGCAGTCTCTTCGCGCAGCCGGTAGTTCCCTACAGGGAGCTTTTCGATATAATGAGGCTCTTTCCCGGATATCCAGCTCTGCAGGATCGTACCGTTTTCGTCCAGCACAGAGAGCTTCGCTCCTTCGATCTCATTGCCATCTGTGATATCTGTCTTGCTGATATATACTTTCGTCACATCATCTTTCATCTCTACGGGCTGTATTTCGCCGGTGTCCTGTACAGTAAACGTAACACTTTCTGCCGTTGCATAGCCATTTGCCGGGATTGTCTCAACCAGTGTGTAGCTCTTTCCCACCGTCAGCTCCTTGATGATATGCGGTTCCGTTCCTGATACCCAGGAATCCACAGTATTCGCGTTATCGTCGATCACGACCAGATGAGCACCTGGAAGCTCGGCCCCGGTTGTGACGTCTGACTTCGTAACAGAGATAATGGTCGGATCGTCTTCAAAAGTAAACTCATATTCCACTTCCTGCTCATCCTGGCCCGCATAGTCAAATGTGAATTCCTGTATATCATCTGTTGTTGCAAAACCGTCCGGGGCATACAGCTCACGGATATAGTACCGCCCATCTACAGGCAGATCAGCCTTGAACGTGATCTCACCGTTCTTGTCTGTGATCTTTTCCTCGATGATGGTCTCCGCCTCGATCAGTACCTTTCCTTTCATTGACAGAATATCGTCTTTCGCAAAGAGCCCGAATATACCGCCCGCGAGTGGACGATTACTGCCACGCTCCCGCTTCACAACATGCACGGATACCTTCTGCCTAGCATTCTGCCATTTTTCGTCATACGTTATGATCGGAGTATCCTGGTCACGGTAAGGCAGGTCGATGTACCGAGGTTCTTCATCCAGCACAAACCCATGCGCGGTTTCCACCTCCTGTACATAGTATTTCCCGGCCGGGAGCCCTTCGAGTTTGGCAATTCCATTCCCGTCTGTTGTAATAGTATCAATAAGCTCATCAGCCTTATAATAGTCCTCGCTTACTCCGTCAGCAGCCTTGATATCCTCTGCCGCGTATACCTCAAACGTGACTTCCGAAAGACCACCTGTTATATACTCGAACAGATGCTCCACTGTTCCTTTTGCATTATCAAGCAGAGTGACCTTATCCAGGAACTCACCCTTTTTGTTTACGATCAGGACTGCAGTCGGTACATCATCTTTCATCTCCACTTTCTGGATCTCTGCTGTATCCGTTACGGTAAACTCTACTTCCTCCGCCTTCAGGTATCCGTAAGGTGCCATTACCTCACGTAAAACATAAGTTTCTCCGGCAACAAGCCGTTTGATCACATGTGGATTTCCTTTTTCCGATACCCAGGAATCAATGATGTTCCCTTCCTTATCCGATACGGTCAGCTGTGCCCCTTCCAGCTCTATCCCCGTCGTGACATCCGATTTGGTAAACTCGGTGACTGTAGGCTCGTTCTTTTTCTCTACTTCCAGTATGATGACAGGGATCTCCTGTCCCTGATATCTCGCGTCCAGATCCAGAACCTCATCGCTGGAAACATACCCGGCAGGTGCTTTTGTCTCTTTGATGTAATACAGTCCAAGTGGAAGATCCAGGTTGAATGCAGCTTTTCCGTCGTCTCCGCTTTCCGCCTCCTCAAGAAGTGTGTCAGCAGATACGATCACCTTACCACCGGATACAATGTCTTCTTTATTATACAGACCGAATACAGCACCTGAAATAAGCGCTTCATTCTCAGAATCACGTTTTATTACACCTGCCTGGACATGCTGCCTCTCGTTTTTGAACGTAACAGCTTTATTCACAATAGGTACGTCCTGTCCCTCAAATGCAAACGTCACTTTCTGCGGATTCTTATTGAGCACAAAACCTGCCGGCGCTTCAATTTCTTCCACACGGTATGTACCAAGCGGAAGATCGCCTATGCTCGCCTTGCCCTCTGAATCCGTTGTTAAAGTCGCCACAAGTGCATCTTTTTCATACTCCAGAAGGCGATTCCCTTCTGCGTCACGCTGATTATCAGCCGTGTAGATATTATCATCTGCGTAAACTGCGAACTTTGCTCCCTCTAGTTTCTGCTCTTCGTATACAAAATCTTCATCGAAAGCTTTCAGCACTTCGCCTTCCTTATAGATTGTCAGTTCTCCCTTCACCGGATGGTTCTCATATACAGCCTCGATTATGATATCCTGGCTTACTTCATCTGTATAGTACATTGTATTGCTGTCAATCACTGCTTCGATGTAATTCGTATTCAATGAATAGCCTGCAGGCGCATGCTGTTCTTCGATCCGGTATGTCCCCGGCCTTAGAGCATTCGGCAAGATCAGGTAGCCCGTCTCATCGGTAAAATAAGACTTATGCGTCACCGTGACCGGATACGTAGTTACCTGCTCCACGTATTTCCCCCTGGTGACATCATAGATCTTGAATTCTGTGCCTCCAATCAGGACTGACCGTTTTGTCTCATCATCCTTCTTGATGATTTTCAGTTTCGCTTCAAACTCGTCATCGAGCAACACCCGCCATACCTGCGGTTCTGACGGATGGTTCTCTGTGATACGCACAATGAAATCCTTAACCGGGGTATAATTATGTGGCGTTGTCGTCTCGCGAACAATATACGTGCCGTACGGGATCGCGATCGACACGGCATGTCCGGTACGGTCCGTGAATATTTCCGTTGCCCCGCCTACGCCTGTCACGACCGGCCTCGCAGATGCGAAATCATAACTGCCATTCCCTTTTACCGAGAGGGATGAAACCAGATATGCCGTAAAGCCAACTCCCTCCAGCAAATCTGCATCCGTCTTCCCATTGTTAGCTGCCTTGATCAGTTGGAATGGTTGCTTGATCACCGTCTCTTTGGCAGTACAAGCTTTTTCAATGAGTGACGTATCAGGCCCTTCGTAGGAGAAAGAGATGTCATATTCCTCAGTTGACAGATTATATCCCGTCGACGGGCTGATTTCTTTGAGGTAGTAATTACCAAGATACAGGTTTTCAGCTGCCGCTGCTCCTGTCTCGTCCGTGGTAAGCGTAGCAACCTGATCCCCTGCATGGTACAAAACGCCGGTCTTGTTATCCGGATGCACAATATCCCCACGTGCATACAGCCCATAGACAGCTCCTGCAAGAGTGGCGTCTCCCTGCGGTGATCCGGTTTCCGCATCGACTTTGGTCATCCGTACTTTTGCCTTTACCCTCTCATTCGGAATCGTACAGGAATATGTTATCGTCCCTGTAACATCCATGGTATAAACCTGATCATTTCGCACATAACCCTGTGGCACCGTAATCTCTTTCAGATACATGACATTCTGCGTTTTCACCAGTCTGACAGAAGCTGCCCCCTGTGCGTCCGTAGCCGGGAGCTGCGAGAGAAGGCTGGTGCAGCCTGCATCTGCATATACGCCGAATACCGCGCTGGCAAGGCCATTTCCCGTCTCACTGTCCGTCTTTTTCACGTTGATGTCGACTATCTCGATCCATTTAACAGAAAAATCAACAAAGGCCTGTTCATCCACACCCTCGCCAAAGACTAGTGCAAGATTCTGTATTCCCCCTCCTGTAGAAATCCTGTACGCGGAAAAGTCTTTTGTTATGCTCCCATTCATTCGGCAGCTCCATACCGGGCCGACATCTATCACCTGGGTAAGCGGCGCTGTAAGATAGAACCTTGTGCCACCTGTCAGCACTGCCTGGGATCCCGCACCGAAATCCGCGCCGGTCGACACGTTGTGCAGGGTCACTCCTGCCGGAATCGACATTGTAATGCTCTGAAGCGGATCTGCAATAAACGTGATTTCATTTGTTCGCTGATGGTCGCCTTCCACGTAAGCCGCAGTGTTCGCTTCAGATAAGGCCATGTCCACATCTGGAATTGCCGGCTGCGCTACACAGTAGTTGTACAGTTCCATTGCCAATGCCCTGCCGGTTTCATTTGCGCCTGAAAAGGCATCACTGCTGCCGCTTGCGTAAGAAGCTGCAAGGTGGGTAATGATAAACCGCTTTCCTGCATCGAAATCAGGATGGTTTTCCACGAAAAAGCCTTCTTCGCCCGCTGCTTTCGTGCCATAATAGCATACCTTGGCAAGTGCTTTTCCATCCTTTATCTTGCTGATCTCATACTTACCTGCAGGTGGCGCGCCTTTGGATGGCTGTATACAATATGCCGTTGCTGTTGTGCCACCGAATACAACCTGGTATTTATGCGTCAGGAATGTACCGAGGCCATAATCTGCGTATCTATACTCGGCAACCACAGATACTTCTACCTTTTTCGAACCACTGGCCGTGGCTGCTATGAAGGATACAGTTTCATTCATTTCAAGCGAAGCAAGGTCTATTCCAGCCTCCGCCCCCTGCTCCAGTGCGCTGTATAGAGTCAGCCCGCTCTCTTCATCGTACGTATCCTGTACCTCAGATTCCTCTAACGCTACGTTCATGAGTTCTTCGTCCGAGAGTCCTTCTGCTGGTTCAGCCTGTGTCTCTGCCGGGGTGAACTCTGTTTCCGCGTCTGTCTCCGCCTCAGTCAAGATCTCCGTTTCCGACTCGCTCTGGAACGTTTCAGCCTCTGTGATCTCTGTTTCCGTTTCCGTCTGAATGGCCTCTGTCACCGTTTCCGTAGGCTCAGTATCTGTTCGGGTGCTACCCTCCTCGGCTTCGTTGACTCCATCATCCTCCGGCGCGTTTTCGACTGTTTCAGGAATGGTTTCAGTCCCGCCAGTAGTCGACGTCTGCTCCTCATCAGGATCCGTTCCAGACTCCGTCTGCTGTCCCGGCTCATTCGCATTACCGCTTTCCTCACTTCCGGGCTCCGTACTGCCTGTTGTCATCACGCTACCCGTGTCTTCCGGTTCTTTTACAATGAGCTTCCGCGCAACATCATATGGAGTATGCCCGCTAAGCGGTTCAACGTGATAAACCACAAGATAAATACCCGGTTTGTTCACATCGAATGGCTGATCATTATACAAATTGAATTCTTTGAATGTAACATTCACTTTATCTGGTGCGTAGGTAAGCTTCGTAAAGTCTTTCTCCACTTCAAACTCAGCCCCCATATCAATCTGGAGCTCTTCTGCTGCCACGATTTCCTCTTCCGTAACATCGTCTGGAATCACATACCCTGCGATGATCTGATCTAATTCATCTTCCAGAGCATTCTCCTGCGCAGTTATCGTCACTGCATTCAGGATCGCCACACACCCTGTCAGTACGGCAAGCACACCTGCCAGACATCTTTTTCTCCACTGTTTGATCATGCACCTCTCCTTTTCTTGCATATTCTATTTTCTGGTTGCCACGCCCTTTTGGGTCTTTTAGAGTCTATCCCCCTTTCAAGTTGTCTATGGCTTTTTGCCATACAAAAAGGGATTGCGCATTATCTGCCGCAATCCCCTTTTGCATAACAAAAATGATATATGATCGTAGGCTGTGCGAAACCCCAGAACCACGCTCCGCCCTGTCCACGTTAATAAAATTATGCCGCTGACTCGTACCCGGCCTGCTCCCGAACCAGCCAGTCATCGATTCCTTTTAACTCCCCGTTCCATTCTCCTGCCGCATCTGTATCCCACACCATACGGGTACAGCGCAAACACAGTTCATCGCATATTCGGTACAGATGCCTGCACCCCGCCCGGATATCGTCACGTTTCTGTTTCTTTTTGGGACATATGCCTTCTCCTGCTGTATCGCAATGCCTGCAATCTGCACCAAGATCGTTTGCGCATCCGACCTTCATCAGCTTGTCCATATCGTATGCTTCAATGACATTCTGCAGCCCATCCTCCTTGAGCTCACTCAGCATGACTTTCAGCTCCTTGTAATGCCCCACACCTGGATTTCCAATAAAAGAACGCCCTGTCGCTTCATGCGCGACCGCTGCTTTGAGTATGCCTTCTGTCACAAAGACTGTTTTATCACAGCGCTTCCCATAATACCCAGCAGGGCTCTTGCTTGAGCATCCACTTTTTTTCCCGCTGCTTGTAAACCAGGAATACTTCATGCCTTTAAAAGGATTCTCCAAACGGATCTGGAATCCAATAAGCTGCTTACTTATATTATAAACCGGGCAGAGATAGCCTCTGTTATAGGAGAAAAAAGCTGTCCTCCAGTCGCCATCCCTATCAATAAAAAACCCCGGAACGCCATTTAAAATGTATCCGTCACGCATGAGACGCCTTGCGATGCTTTTCGCATCTGCCTCATCCGTGCTTCTGTATCCAATTTGCTCCATATGGTCGATCATGGAACTTGTCAGACCACGCTGCATCAAGTCAGCCCTGTGCTTCCGCTCCAGCTGCAGCTGTCCAAGCAGTGCGCGGTAAACCCTGTCTTTCTGTTCGTCATCCGCTGTAACAGCCGTCTGTTGCGGAAGGCGGATAATCTGTGCCTGACCTCTTGCCGGCTTGTAAAGCGTGTCCTGCCTGTTGAGCGAAAGCGCATCCATGATTTCCCAGTATGCCCTCTTGCATCGGTCATCGCCTGTCAGTCCGTGCAGATCCGCATAGAGCTGGAGCATATTGCCACCTGCACCACAGTTGTAGCAATGATAAGTGTTCATAATCTCCCCGTCCTTACTGACGCAAAAATTCATTTTACCACGCGTATCCCCACAGTATGGACAAACGACAGGGAAATTTCCGTTTCCGCTGTCCTTCAGCTTCCGTATCAAGAGCAGGCCGGCAACATCTTCAATCGTAAATGGTGTTACATGCATCATATCTCCCACCTGATTCCCCGGCAAAGATCATTACCCTTGCACCGTGCTCATATTATGCTGCCTTCTTTCCATGTATTGCATCAAATTCAGCAAGGAGTATCCTTGCAGCTTCTACCTGCGCCGTATCATTCCCCTTGAACCGTGTCACCGTCCATTCAAGCGTCCTGCGGCCTCTGTCGCCATCCGCAAGCACTTCGCCGTATGTCTTGTTCAGATGGTATCCAAACGTGCAGACTACCTTCTTTGCCTCTTCGATCGTCATACATGGCTTGGCTGCCTCAGCGGAAGGCATCTCTTTTTCCTCCTGCTTTTCAATATCGGCCTGCAGCTCCTTAAGGAACGGATCCTCTTCGTCCACATCAAAAGGCGTCGGTTCGGACACTTTTTCGAATCCGTCACCTGCCTCCTGCCCTTCCTCTGGCTCATCCATATTCTCCTGGCTCGTATCTTTCGGCGCTACTCTGTCTGTAGATGCCAAAACAGGCGGTTTTGCTTTTTCTGGCACGGCTTCCGTCTCAACTGCCATTTCATCACCAGCCATCGCAGATACGGATATCTCCTTCTCCACTTCCACCGCATTCACAGGAGCCGGATCCGAATCTTTCGCCTTTTCAGCCACGTCCGATGCCGGTTTTTTCTTCTCAGATTCTTCAGCTTTCGATCCTCTGGTAGTCTCCGTTATCCCTGCATCCGAATGTTTCTTCTCTGAAGGGTATCCTGTCTTCCCGGATTCGTCCGTCTGCGCCTTTACAGATGCCGTCGAATCGTCCGCTTTTGCTTTCCTTACCTTGCGGCCCCTGCGAGATAACAGTTCCTGTGCTGCCTGCTCAGCCTCTGAAGATGACACTGTCCGCCCGCCGTTTGCCTGGGTTTTTTTCTCCTCTGCCGACGTATCCTTATTCGAATGCTGCATATCCTTGCCAGCAGCACAATAATCCGGATCTTCATCCGCACCCTGGTCAATATTGAAGCGGTTGAACAAATAGTATTTTATTCCGTATGTAAGCGCTGTCCCTTTTGCCTTATCAGGCATCTCATTTGTGCCGATCAGATGAATCACCGCGGTCTCTTTCTCCTCTGGACGGTCCACGTTCACCCACTGCACCGTAAGATCAGCTTCATACAGCCATCCCGTTTCGGTCTTCGTAAGGAATACTTTCCTTCCATTCTCGATGCAGGCAGCATCCTCGCGCAAGATTGCAAAGTTGATGCCATACTTGTTAAGGGCAGGTGTAAGGTGCTTATTGATGTCGTCGAGCTTGACGAAATCATAGTCCACCTCATCACTGTAATGCTTCCTTAGCAACGCGGGCATCTTCTTTCTTACTTTCAGCATCTTCTGCTGCAGGTTCAAATAATTATAGCTTTTCATAAATTCTTTTCCTCCTAATTCTGGTCAGGTCTTTGCGCCTGCCTGTTTTGCTTGATTAGATATCGCTCTTTTTTACGTTCCAATTCAGAAAGGGATTCCCGAATGCAGGCATAAAGAATCTTTTTACGGAACATCTCTGCACCTTTTTCCTGTATCCATCGCAACGCGATCGCATCGACTGCACGCTCTCCCGCTTCCAGATAAAGAAGGTATATCTGATTCGAAAAACGCCCGATCATATCTTCAAAGGAATATTCCGGCTGGAAATATACATCCTCAGAGAGTACGCCGCCTTCTTGAAGGAGCTTGGCCTGCTGTTCCACCTCACTTCTTGAAATTACAGGCAGGATTTCACGCCCCAATTCGTAAAAGCAGCCGGGATTATACTCCAGATAGAACACCAGCCTCCTATTGATTTCCTTCTCCAGCTGAGGTTTCACGGAAGCCTTCTGCCGGAATATGAGCACATTTTTCACCTTCAGTATCTCCTGAAGTTCTCCTGACACATCTGTAAGTTCTTGCGTTGTATGGTTAAAAATGCCCGCAGGCCTGACTGTCCCTTCGGAACCGATCCACTCATTGCCTCTATGATACAGGATGCTGAAAATCCTTTTTTTCACTTTGGACAGCGAAAAGGTATCTTTGGAAAATACGGCATCCTGCCCGGCCATTATCCAGTCGTAAATCTCCTGTCCAGTCTGGCACATCCCGGCCCAGCCTGGCACACCCTGCCGCTGCATAGGTCTTCCCTCCCCTAAGCAGCCTGTCCGGGCATGTCATAGTCTTTCCAGCGTCTTGATGCACATACAGAAATGTCCTCTTCCAGGTCAATAAGCATACGGTCTGTTGCGTTCTTCTGTCTCGCAAAAAGCAGTACCTGGCAAATGCCGCAATATACATCATAGGCCGTGCATGGCTGGTCTCCTGATTCTAACCGGAATTTCTCGACCGTTTCCGCAACCAGCTTCTTGCTGATGCCGACACTCTCCATGATCCCCTTCATTGTATTGGCTGGATACTTAATCTGGATATCGAACAGGCGCTTCACTCCAAGCAGTGACTCCTTATAATACTGAAAGATTGACTGGATATTCTCTTCAACCTCTGCCAGCCGGCTTGCTGCCACCTTGCTCCGGCCCCGATGGATTGTTTTGAGTCCTTTCCCAAGCACCAGGCTCTTGTTTCCCTCATGGATGCTGTAAGCAATGTTGACACCCGATGCCGCCACATCTGAGGTCGTAATGCGGATCTCAGTACTGAGACTGCTATCTGCTAAACGGCCATACTGTTTGAGAAGGTCACGGTATGCATCCAGCATCCTGCCGTCCGACACGCTCCATGCAGCGCTCGTGATCGTATGGTCCGTATATCCGCCCTGGAACGATACCTTATCAAAGTCTCCATTGATGTACGCAGATGCCGCCATGAAGACATCCTGCATATGAAGGATCGTATAGTCCCTCTCATCCCCAGAGACCACCGCGCGCACTTTTCCTTCATAAAAATGAAGAAGTGCTTTACCTTTCGATACCTTCAGGCATTCATTAAGTATCTGGGCAAGGATCGATTTCGTTACATCGGACAGCGCCGATCCGGAGATCCTCGCACGCCTGCACAGAGTTGGGATCGCAGTATTTCCGAGAAGGTATGTCCCTTCATCAGTCCTGACCATTAACTGGGTGTGCTTCAATGTGTCCATGAGCACAGCTGCATTCTCGCCATTTATGTCGTCTACCAGTTCTTCGTTCCCGCTTACTGTAAGCACTTCAAGCTTACGCGACGGATACCGTTTCCACCATTCCCGTTCTTCTACCCCGGCCAAAAACTCATGCAGCTCAACCTCGTCCCCAAATCTCAGAGCAAAATCATCCTGATAATACATACTGCCTCCTTCCCGGTGAATACCGCAGGCCACCAAACGGAACTGCGCTTTCCTTTCTCATGTGTTCCTCCTTTCTTTGTCCTGTCTGCCCATGGTTTCAAAAGAATACATATTCTCATTGCAGCCAGGGCAATAATATGGATATTCTTTTTTCAGGTCTTCATCTTCTTCCGTCTCAACTGGCATACCACAGCGGCTGCACACCCTTGTGTACATATTTTCCGCAGATTCCTCCTTTCCGCCGTTACCGCAGGCATTTTTCACCTAAAACCCTCCTTTCTTTCGCGCACAAAAAAAGACACAAAAAGCCATTCCTTTTTGCATCTTCATTCTACCTTTGCACAAGTAACTGCTAAAGTTATCTCCCGGAACTCCTATCCGGGACAAAAATTAACTGTATAGGCCTCATCCGACCTATATATAAAGTTAATTCCCTTTTACCATAACACAAGATATAGTTTGTGTCAACACCTTAAACGCTATATATTGTATTAATTGGCACTGTCGGGAATCGGTGTTACAGAAGTGGCAAACGGGCGGCTGTCCTGATCCCCTCCAGGGACAAATAACACCTCCTGGCCTGCCTTCAGCTTCCGGAACCCGTCCGCCTGGATCGCTGAATAGTGGACAAAGTAATCGGTACCTGACTCATCCGTTATGAATCCGTACCCCCGGTTGACGTTAAACCATTTTACTGTTCCTCTTACTTCTTCTGACATAATTTTTTCTCCTTTTCTTTTATATTTTGCGCATACAGCGCAATGGGAATGGTGCGGAATCGAACCGCACCCCTTTCCTAATTCCCGCATTCTTCACAGCCAAGATATATGCTGTTTCCCGTTCCGGCATCCAGCCGGGATCCGCCATCAGCCCTTTCCTCCTTCCAGCTAAAATAAAACCGATACATTGCCCCAGTCCGGAACCTGCGCTGCGTCCCCAAAAGCAGTTTTGTCTTTTGGCCGTCCCGAAGCACCAGTGTAACCATGCATACACCCACGGCCGGAATATCGTGTACTTTCTCAATTTTACCTTCCAGCGTCCCGTACCCATGTTTCTTCACCGTATAGATCAGCGCAGCGCAGCGTCCCAGCACCAATACCGCAAGCACCACGGACCACAAGGCAAGTCCTGCACTGTGCGTATGGCAGCCTGTAAATACACCAATGGACAGAAACAGTATCGCGATCAATGCCATAAACACTGTCCTGTCCACGAGCACATGCGGAAATTCTCCAGTACCATCAAGAGAATTACCGATCAAACTCAAAGCCTGTCCAAGTTTTTCTCTTATTCTATTCGTCAAGGCCTGCCGGTCACTCTCCTTTCATCGACGCTATCGTCAGTACCCTTTTTGAGACCATTCCAGAAACTGTACATAGGAACTCGTTCTCTTCCGTCTCCGTCATATCCCTGATATGCTTCGCGATATCCCCATTTTCTCTTATCATGTCCAATACGTGCCGCTCACTGTTATCAAGCTGCGCCACCCTCAGAGCCCGTGCTGCTTTTCGCAACCCAAGGCCAGTTGAAATGCATAGCCAGAACGCTGTAGAACGGCTTGCTGCCGATGGCCCAAAGGGAACAATAATGCTACGGCCCAGAAGCTCATCGATCGCGTAATCCCTGTTCTCACCTTCACCGGCAACAACAAGTCCCCTCGTGCAGAGACGACGCAGCCCATATGAAAACTCTGCGTCGCTGATGCTCCTTGTCTCACATATCTGCGCCTTTTTCATCAGATACCGCATACGCTGGAAAACCTCGTCTTCGTCCACAAAAGCCCATGTAATTGACGACCATATATATGGTTCGACACCGGAAAGAACGTACTCTTCCATGTTCACGCTGACAAGAAACCGGCCGCCCTTATCTTGTTTCTTTATTCCAACTGCTGTAAATACTTTCATTTCAACCTCCTTCTAAATCAGATACATAGCAGCTTTCAACAGCAGATAAACAGCGCCTGTCCCAAGGCACAGCAGGAACCCCGCCTGTGGTTTTTTCAAGTACCATGTTTCCTGTGTATTTGTCCCGATGATCCTTGTTCTGCCCGTTACCGCCCACAGCAGCTTCCTGTAAAAATCATGGAAAGCATCTTTCGTATATCCAAAAGATCTTACAAGAATAATATTTTTCCGGATCCTCGTCCTGTCATACAAGACAAAGCTTTTGGTCGCATCCATGTATATTACTACATAGAATTCCGGCACTCCCCGTCTGCTCCCTTCTATGATCTTCTCAATCTCGTCCAGATATATGCGACATGATTCATAACGCCCGTTCTTCTCAGCCTGCCGGACCACAAAGCATTCCGATGTGATCTCCAGGTAGCATTGCTTCATTTCCATGATCCTCCACCCGCATTGAACCGCCCGGATCAGTAAAAAGCAAGAACCAAGGAATGCTACTCCTGCAAAGTATAAAATGTCCCATTTCCGGAACAGCATAATAAAAACTGCAAGCAGGCTGCCGCATACCATCGCGCTCACGACCATGCCTGCAAGATACCGTTCCCGTATATCCATGATTCCATAAACATCTTCATCCGACGCCTGCAGCCGCATAATACCTTTCCCTGCTTCCAGTCTGTCTACGGCGATCGCCTCCTTTCTTATCACGTTCGGCAATCAGCTCCCGGCAAATACGGATGCTCTCCTCACAACAGTAGTAAGAAAAATGTCCGATATGCATATCCTTCTCTCTCAGGTTCATTTTATTTGCCAGCCATGCATACACCCCTTTTTTTGTCATATATCCCCGTTTCCAGACAGTGTTTAACGCATAATGGGCCTCGATACGAAGATGTCGAAGCTCCCCATCAGCCATAGTACCAAGTGGCATAAGGTTGTGTTCGTGTACCCCGACATAGGCATCGCAATGCTTCGGATATCCACTGCATACATACAGGTGCTTATCCGGCCTGATACATCTCTCCCCATATACGTAAGATGCGTTGCGCAATACTGCTTTCCTGCCGCAATATGGGCACCAGATGTCTGCCGGCCTCCGTAAGTTCTTTCGCATTTATGATCCCCTCCTTCTCCGCAAAAACTCCCCAGCACCTGCATTCTAAAAGAGTACTGTTTCATGGTTCAACAGTATTTTCCATATTTTATCTATTTTTTTGCCCTATGCGTTATGCTTGATCAGCCGGGTGATGATGCCTTCGGCTGTTTCGGACTTATCATTAACCCTTGTTACCACAAAACCGACCTGATCCTTTTTCCCTGGCAGGCTTGCTGTATTGCAGGCATGGGCTACAGCATTGACTCCGATACTCAGCCGGATAAAGTATGTTCCCTTATAGACATCCGTAACTACTCCGACGTATTTCCCTTGAAGGTGGCATTTCTTCAGGTTATCCTTGCTCGTGTTGACAGTAGCGCTTTTCGCATCAACCGACACGGTCATATCCTCTACTGACTTTGCATCGATCCTGTTCACTGCGACAAGTGTCAGGTCACCTACCTGAAATTTATCTCCAGCATCCACCATCCACTCCCACGCCATGTCACGTGCACGTACGGAGCACTCGACGCCGAATACTTCCAGTCGTACCGCTTTCGGGGCGACTGCGATGACTCTTGCCTCCACAAGCCGTCCGGGATATACCATTGGCTGTTCCTCATCATTTTCAGAAAAATAGAACATCTGGCGTTTCTTAAGCATGGCATCCTTTCTGGATGCGACCACGCTTTTCGACTTAGTATCAAGATCCTTGATCATGAAATCAATACTGCAGCCAAGCATATTGTTGGCGATTCTGGTCTGCCGGTTAATAGTATCCGCTTTCTCCCTGCCATCTCCGTTCAGGTTGATCATCATCTCATCCATCGGAATAATGATCCTGAATCCGTTAAAATATGTAACTGCCACTACCCAGCCACTCTCGAGTTTCTCGATGCCGCTCAGAATCCCTGTAAGTATCTTCCTGGTACGATAAGCGTTCATTACCTGATGCCATCTGGCATCCTCTTGCTCCTGGGGTGATTCAACCACAGAATCCGCCTCAATCGTCAAAATACTATCCGGCAGTGCAGCTCCCGGAATAACCGGTTCATCTGCGGACACTGCATTCTTTGCTGCTCCTTTTTTCTCGCTCTCCATAAATACCTCCTTCGATAGAATAAAAATGGATACAAAAACGGCCTCCTTTCAGAGGCCATTCCTGTACCCAAATGTTTACGACTACCATATTAAATTACTTGAAATAGTTTGTCAATAGAATTATTGTCGCAATGCAGTAGCATATGAGTCTCAATTCAGTTTCTTTTCTGAGCCTTTTAACTCAAATTTCTAATCGGCTCTTCCTCCTATGGAAATTCTATCCATACATTCCTGACTTTCACGAATTCATCCTCAGCTTTTATTCCACAACAAATATTGCTCCAAAGAAGCGATGTTTTTGAATGCTGTCCATTCTTCCAAGGCTTTTCATATAAATACAACTGAAACGCCAAAACAGCCCCCTTGGCATCTTATCTCAACCTTTTGCTTCAGTTTTTTCACTATCTCCTCCTGAATATGTTATCCGTTTTTACGCATATCAAAGCTTGCTCGACACTTTTCAAAATACATTCCGAAAATTCTTGGTGGATTATTATGTTCAACGATTTCTCCTCCATATATCCCAAAATTCTATTGGCGTTCTAGCTAAACCGCATTCGTATCTAAACATATCAAACTACGTGAGGCATGCCAACTTTTTTAATCTGTCTGTGCACCACGCATAAAGTATATTTCACCTCAGAGAGCCAATAATAATTTTTTGCTTGCATTTCTGCGGAAATATGATATAATTATCAAAGACCGTTGGAAGGCGAGGGTAATGCCTGAATCCAAATATTCCATTTGCGGGATTAAGAATGGTATATCCATTCTTTTTTTTACTTAGAAAGCT
>CANQRR010000053.1 GCA_947626285.1 uncultured Lachnospiraceae bacterium | reverse complement strand
TTGGGCATGGTCTGGAATGTCCAGGCGGACAGATGGAACCGTGGGTACAGCTTCGCAAAGGCGTACCGCCGAAACGGCGGGCAAGTGCCGGTCCTCTTGTCCTACGTGACGGCGGAGGGATACCCGTTGGGAGAATGGCTCCGCTCACAGGAACAGAGATACAAAAAAGGCGTATTGGAAGCGGACAGGATTGAGCGCCTGGCAGAAATCGGGATCGTGTTTGATACGACATAAGGGAGTGACGCTGGTTATCAGGACGCCCTGTATGGAGAAATGATAAAAAATGGTTGAGGTGAAGGATCATGGCTCAGGCTGTTCCGAAGGAATCGATGGCTTCATATGAATTGACGGATGCGGTCGCAGTTCCCATTTATACGGTTGCCCCTAACAAGCGGCTTGGATACCGGTTTATGAAACGGACCTTTGACATCGCGGCGAGCCTTATTGGGCTGATTTTTCTTTCGCCGCTGTTTTTGATCGTTGCCGCTGCCATTTACATAGACGATCCGGGGCCGGTGCTGTTTTTTCAGGAAAGAAACGGTCTTAACGGCAGGGTTTTCCGCATGGTTAAGTTCCGAAGCATGTTTCGGGATGCCCCGGAGAAAAGATTTGAGCTGGAATCCCAAAACGAGCTGGACGGTCCGGCGTTTAAAATGGCAAACGATCCGAGAATAACAAGGGTCGGGCGATTTATTCGGAGGACAAGTATCGATGAGTTGCCTCAGCTTGTCAACATCCTGTTGGGGCAGATGAGTATTGTGGGTCCAAGGCCGCTGCCGACTTATGAAACGGAACAATGCAGCACCTATCAGAAGCAGAGGATGACGGTAAAGCCAGGACTGACATGTTACTGGCAATGCAGCGGGAGAAACACGATATCCTTTGATGACTGGATCGAGATGGATTTGAAATACATACGGGAAGCGGGGATCTGGGTTGATTTTAAAATTATATGTAAGACAGTTATCAGCGTTGTGGGGGGGGGTGGGCGCCTACTAGCCTACCGGCTTATAAAGCGGACTATAGACATTATCATCAGTCTTACTGGGCTTATCCTCTGTTCGCCGGTCATGGCGGCGGCAGCCATTGCTATTTTAAAAGAAGATGGCGCTCCGGTTATTTATAAACAGAGGCGCATTGGGGAAAATAGCATACCATTTGAAATATATAAATTCCGCAGCATGGTGAAGGAAGCAGATGAGATCCATGAGCAAATGAAAGTCGAATATCAGGTGAATGAGGTTTCGTTTAAGCTGAAGGACGATCCAAGAATCACAAAAACAGGGAGAGTTCTTAGGAAGTTCAATATAGACGAATTCCCGCAATTGGTAAATGTTTTAAAGGGGGAGATGAGCCTTGTGGGACCGAGGCCATTGCCGGATTACGAGTTCGAGGAAGAACAGAGGCGATATCATGATACATATAGCATGAGGTACAGCGTCCCCCAGGGGTTGACGTGTTTCTGGCAGATATCGGATCGTTCCGAAATAGACTTTGAAGAACGGATGCGAATGGATGTGGAATACGCACAGAGAAGTTCCTTGTCTGTAGACCTGATGCTCATAATAAAAACGTTCCTGTTTACGATCACCGGGAAAGCGGAATACTAGGGAATTCATAGGAGTTTGGGGAAATGGTAATTCTGATCTGCGGCGGGGCCGGGTATATAGGTTCCCACACGAACAAACTGTTGTCACAGCAGGGATATGACACGGTTATATTTGACAATCTGGTATATGGACATAAAGAGGCAGTCAAATGGGGAACTTTTGTTCAAGGAGACTTGAAAAACCAGGAAGAGATAGAAGCTATGTTCCAGAAATATCCCATTGACGCTGTGCTCCATTTCGCGGCCTATGCCTATGTGGGCGAGAGCGTGCGAGAGCCGGAGAAGTATTATTACAACAATGTCGTGAATACGCTGAATCTGCTCCATGTGATGAGGAAGCATCGCTGTGACAAGATCATCTTTTCCTCTACCTGTGCAACCTACGGGGAACCTGAGAAGATGCCCATTACGGAGGAAATGCCTCAGAAGCCGATTAATCCCTACGGTTTCACAAAAATGGCAGTGGAGCGTATCTTAAAGGATTACCATAATGTTTACGGGCTGGAATATGCCGTATTGCGGTATTTCAATGCGGCGGGCGCTGACCCGGACGGGGAGATAGGGGAGAGCCACAACCCGGAGACGCACATCATCCCGCTGGTGCTGGATGCGGCGTCAGGAAAGCGGCCGGATATCAAGGTGTTTGGGACGGATTATCCCACACCGGATGGGAGCTGTGTGCGAGATTATATCCATGTGACAGATCTGGCACAGGCGCATTTATTGGCACTAAAGTATCTGGAAAACGGCGGCCAGAGTGATTTTTTTAACTTGGGAAATGAGAAAGGCACTTCTGTATTGGAAGTAGTAGATGCGGTGAAACGCGTGACGGGCAGAGACTTTAAGGTCACCCTCGCAGACCGTCGGCCGGGCGATCCGGCCGTACTTGTGGGAAGCAGCGAAAAAGCGAAATGTGTGCTGGGTTGGAAGCCGGAGTATGCGGATATTGATATGATTGTGCGGCACGCATGGGAATGGCATCAGAGGCGGAGCTTTTAGGAAAGTCATTATTGGAAAGTTTGAGAACCTTGATAACTGAATATCTCGCATGGGAAAATGATAAGAAATCCTCCTTTAAATGTTGTGATTGGAGAAAGATGAGTGTATAAAAAACACAAAAAGAGGTGTTTATGAAGCTATATCTGGATAATTGTTGTTATAACAGGCCCTTTGATGATCAATCGGCAGGTATGGCAAGATTTTTACAGCAGTACGATCCTGGATATGGGGATTATACAAAGGAAAAGCAGGAAAGATACGATATGAGCCTGGAGGAGCTTGACGCATTGCTGAAAAGCCGAACGAAGTAAGCAGCGGCAGGATGTTTTAAGGTTTTATGCCAATAAGTTATAAATGAGAATCCCGATGTGAGATAGAAGTTATTTCGTATCGTTTTTTGTTTGGAAATGTAGAAAAATGAGGTCATTAACTATATGAGTAAGCTGTCAATTGTAATTCCCGTATATAACGGAAGCCAATATATTTCCTCCTGCATGGAGAACCTTCAGCAGCAGACATTTCAGGATTGGCAGGTGTTTTTTGTAGATGACGGCTCCACGGATAGCAGCGGAGAGGCGTTAGACCGGTTGGCAGGTGCGGATATCCGGTATCATGTTATCCATCAGGAAAACGGTGGGACCGCACGGGCAAGGAACGCAGGGCTGGACAAAGCAAGCGGAGAATATGTCACGTTCATGGATGTGGATGATGAGTTAGATCCGCATATGTATGAGAAGCTTGTCCGGCTTATGGACGAAACAAGCGCGGATATGTGTGTTTGCGGTTATTATTTTAAAATCGAGAGTTCGGATGGCGAAAACGCATATTTAGAGGAAAAAACGTATCCATCTTGTGTTTTGAAGGGAGAAGAAGAGATCCGTGGGAAACTGGTAGAGCTTTGGGACAGGGATATGCTCAGCAATGTCTGGAATAAGCTCTACCGGCTGGATCTGATCCGGGAAAAGGGGCTGCGATACCGGGACGGCCACGTATATACCGAGGACCGGGTATTTAACCGGCAGTTTATCGAGAACTGCAGCAGCATCGCAGTGATGGGGGAATGTCTGTATTACTATGTGAGGGAACGGGCGGGCTCCACTTCGGAGAAGTACAGGGAAGATTATTTTACGATCAGGCACAAGGAATTTCAGGAGTTCCAGACTCATTTTAAAAAGATGAAGATGTGGAATGCGATTTCACGCGAATATGTGTGCCGGGAATTTACGGAACGGATCGCGGGCTGTATCGAAAATATTTTCCATGCAGGAACGACCCTCACCGAAAAGGAAAAGTACCGAAGGATCCAGGCAGTCATAGGCCATCCGGATGTGCGAAAGGCGATTCGTTATGCGAGATGCCGCAGCAGAAAAATGAGGCTGCTGGTATTTCCGATCCGGATTCAGAGCACGGCTCTTACATATGCGGCTTATAAGACCGTATATGAGGTGAGGAGACGGAATCCGGCGTTGTTCCATAAACTAAAAAGCAGCCGGTGAACGGCGGATAGGATGAGAAGATTATGAAAGTGTTTTTTGTGAATCCCCCTTTTAAATCCCAATATGGCAAGTTTTCCAGGGAGCAGCGCAGCCCGGCCATTACAAAGAGCGGATGTTTCTACTATCCGCTGTGGCTGATCTATGCGGCGGCCAGGCTGGAAAGGCGGGAAGAGTATGAGGTGGAGTTTATCGATGCGCCCGCAAAACAGATGAAGAAGTCGCAGTGCATGGATCTGATAGTTAAGAATGGGAAAGGTACAAAACTGTTTGCGGTGGATTCCACAACACCTTCTATATATGAAGATGTGGCTTTTGCCGCGAAGCTGAAAGAACATTTCCCGGATGCTGTGGTTGTCTTGGTGGGGACGCATGTTTCCACACTGCCGGAAGAAACATTAGAGATAAACAAGAAGATCGATGCTGTGGCACGCAGGGAATATGACCTTATCATCGAGGGGCTGGCCGATGCCATCCGAAAAGGCGAGAACTGGCATACTGTCCGGGGGATCACCTATCGGGACGAACAAGGAGAGATCCATAGCAACGAGGATATGCCCTATATCACGGATATGGATGATGTGCCGTTTGCGGCGGAATTCATTAAGAAGCATCTGGACGTATATGACTATTTCAATCCTACGGCGGTATATCCGGAGATCCAGATATTCACGGGGCGCGGCTGCCCGTTCCACTGCTATTTCTGCCTTTACCCGCAGACCATGCACGGACATACATACCGTTTCAGGAGTGCGGAAAACGTAGCTGCCGAATTTGAATATATCGCAAAGAACTTTCCGGAGGTAAAGGAGGTTATCATCGAGGACGATACCTTTACTGCCGATAAGAAACGGGTATTGGAAATATGCAGGCTTTTGGTGGAAAAGGGACTGAACCGCAAGCTTCAGTGGATGGCAAATGCCCGTGTAACGCTGGATTATGAGACGATGGTGCAGATGAAGAAGGCAGGCTGCAGGCTGCTGCTGCCGGGTTTTGAAAGCGGGAGCCAGAAGATCCTGAACAACATCCGGAAGGGGACGAAGGTGGAGCAGTTCAAGCCTTTTGTGGACAACGCCCGGAAAGCTGGGATGCAGGTGCACGGATGCTTCATTGTCGGCAACAAGGGAGAGACGAGGGAGACCATGCAGGAGACTTTAAAGGTAGCTCTCACGCTGAAGCTGGATACCGCGCAGTTCTACCCGTTAATGCCGTTCCCGGGGACGGAGGCTTATGACTGGGCGGTGTCCCAGGGATATTTAAGCGGAAAGTATACAGATTATCTGCAAGAGGACGGGAACCACAATACCAGCATGCATGTAGGAGACATCTCGGCGCAGGAGCTGGTGGAGTTCTGCAACCACTGCCGGAGAAAGTTTTATATGCGTCCCTGGTATATCGGTCACAGGATTTGGATGGGGATAAAGGATCCTGCTGACTTGAAACGAGCTTTGAAATCATTTGGGCGGTTTAAGGAGTTCCTTTTTCGGAGGAAAGCAGCATGAAAGCGTATGACTACCTGATTGTGGGAGCAGGGTTATTTGGTGCAGTTTTTGCGGAGCGTATGACCAAGGCGGGAAAGAAATGTCTTGTCATAGACAGGCGGCAGCATATCGCCGGGAATGTATATTCAGAGGAAATAAAAGGAATAGAAGTACATAAATACGGGCCGCATGTTTTTCATACCAATGACAGTGAGGTGTGGGAATATGTAAATCAGTTTACATCCTTCAACGGCTTCAAGCTGGGTACGGTGGCCAATTATAGAGGGAAGATTTATTCTCTGCCGTTCAATATGTATACCTTCAATAAGATGTGGGGAGTGGTAACACCGGAAGAAGCTGAGGCAAAGATCGAGGATCAGCGAAAAAAGGCGGGAATTGGGGAGCCTCAAAATCTGGAGGAGCAGGCCATTTCTTTGGTGGGAACCGACATCTATGAAAAGCTGGTAAAAGGTTACACCGAAAAGCAGTGGGGACGGCCCTGCAACGAACTGCCATCGTTCATTATCAAGCGTTTGCCGGTGCGGTTTACCTACGACAATAACTATTTCAATGCGTTGTATCAGGGCATCCCTATCGGTGGATATACAAAGCTGGTGTCCAATATGTTAAAAGGCATAGAGGTGCGGCTGGAAGTGGATTATCTAAAGAATAGAGCAGAATTGGATGCGCTTGCGGACAAGGTTGTTTATACGGGGCCAATCGATGCTTACTTTAATTACCGCTTTGGAACGTTGGAATACCGCCTTGTGAAGTTTGAGACAGAGACGCTGGACAAGCCTAACTTTCAAGGAAATGCTATCGTCAATTACACTGATCGGGAAACGCCTTGGACACGGATTGTTGAGCATAAATGGTTCACTTTTGGGAAGGATGCAAAGGGGAAAGACCTGTCTAAAACGGTAATCAGCCGGGAATACAGCGCGGAGTGGAAACCGGGTGACGAGCCGTATTATCCGGTGAATGATGAGAAGAACCAAAAGCTGTACGGGCAGTATCTAGCTTTAACTGAGAAGGAACCCAATGTTATTTTTGGAGGACGACTAGGGGAATATCGGTATTACGATATGGATCAAGTTGTCAGAGCTGCTTTGACAGCGGCAAAGTCAGCAATCGGGGTAAAACAGTGACTGATTGCGGGAGGTTGTCATGAACGATGAGAAAATATCCATCATTATTCCAATATACAACGTGGAGCGATATCTCCGGCAATGCCTGGACAGCGTTGTAAACCAGACATACAGGAATCTGGAGATACTTCTGATTGATGATGGTTCCCCGGATAAGTGCGGTGCAATCTGCGATGAGTATGCGGGGAAGGACAGCCGTATCAAGGTGCTTCACAAGAGTAATGGCGGTGTACACGCCGCATGGAATGATGGGATTGAAATGGCAACCGGCGAATGGATTTCTTTTGTGGATTCTGATGATTGGGTTGAGACATCTCTTTATGAAAAAATGCTTTCTTCTCCAAAGTCAGAAGAGGCAGATATTATCATCACAACCGGATATTTTTGGGAAGAAAGCAGAGGGCAGTTTATCCGCAATGCATTTGTTGATCCGGTATTTTTTGAAAACGGATCAGGAAAAGAGTTTCTGCAGATTCGAGCAATGATTAGACCGAAGGGGGCAAAAACCAAAGGTGCGCTGTCCTATATATGGAGCAAGCTCTATCGAGCATCGTTTCTCAGAAAAGAAAACCTGAAATTTGATCCAGCTATTCGCACTGGGATGATGGGGGATTTATTGTTTAATATGGATGCTTATGAACGTGCAGGAACCGTTTTGGGGTTGGATTTATGTGGATATCACTACCGGATTACAAATACATCCGGCACCGGAAAGTTTGATCCTGACCGGGCAAAAAAGCAGGAATATATACAGGAGCAACTTTTTTCCAGAGTTAGCCAGAGTATTAACCCGGATGAGTTGCGCAAGGCAGTTGAATCACGTTGTTTGCGCGACATTGTACATAATTTGCAGCATTGCTATTTTCACCCGGATAACCCGGCCGGTTACAAAGAAATCGTAAA
Source organism: uncultured Lachnospiraceae bacterium (assembly GCA_947626285.1). GTDB lineage: Bacteria > Bacillota > Clostridia > Lachnospirales > Lachnospiraceae > Choladousia. Next base: position 17,068 of record CANQRR010000053.1, on the reverse strand, counting down.
GGGCATACGCGAGATGAAACAGATGCCATATTATAGGGAAGCTATTTATTCCAAAGATAATCCATATAATGGTTTGGGACTCCGAATATTCCAGATTGCACTAAAACTGCCCTGGATATGGCCATTGAAAATGATTGTGAACACATGGAATTTGATAGACAGTCGAGAGAAGAAAACCTAATGTTGGAAGGTAGCGAAATAATATGCAGATGGTTATAGCATTAAAATATACAATGCTACCCGTGGAGCGAAATTAGAAGTGATTGATAGGGTTGATTATGATACGGTTATAAATTCATTGCTTCCCTAGTTAGGGCGATGAGTTAGCAAATAAGAAATATGGTTTCATTTTGTAGCGTAGGAGAAATGGAACATGAATAAATATTATGAATTGAAAGTGAAAATAAAAAAATCTCTGGATAGAGTAGGTCTTTTGGATTTTTTCGGCACCGCTTATGGGATTTATTGGGGCGCAAGGCATTGGAAGTGTAATATAATGGCAAAAATACGGGCAAACGGATACCAAGATAAAAGGTATAAAAAATTATGGGAGTTTGCCGGGAAACATAAAGGAGAGAGGTGTTTCGTTGTTTGTACTGGCCCTAGTCTGACAGTGAAGGATGTAGAAATACTAAAAAAAGAGTATACATTTTCTATGAATTCGATAACAAAAATTTTCCCTTATACAGATTGGCGACCTACATATTATGTAATTGAAGATTTTGGAGGATATGAACTTTTGGAAAAGGATTTATTAATGTATGATATGGGAACACGATTTGCGTCAGATAGGTTGATAAAGGCGTTGGAACCAGAGATTGAATTTGTGTCTTACCCATTTGACCCGCTAAATCATAATGTGATGCAGTTTTGTTCATCTATAGTACCAAAGTTTATGTTTTCGGGAAATGCTTATGCAATGGTTTACGGTGCTATAACAGTAACAAATTCTGCATTACAACTGGCTGTTTATATGGGGTTTAAGGAGATATATCTTATTGGATGCGATTGCGATTATAGTGGGGAGAAAAGGCATTTTGAAGATTTGCCGTCATCTTCTGTATTAAATATGAGACCAATTCTTAATGCGGAACAAAAAATGAGTATGGCATATGAAGTTGCAAAGAAATACTGTGATGCTCACGGCATAAAAATTTACAATGCCACTCGTGGCGGAAAATTGGAAGTATTTGAGCGGATAGATTTTGACAGTTTATTTGAATGAGTGAAAGGAACCGATGAGAAAACATGAGTCAAATTAAAATACTTGTTTTTGACATTGATGGTGTGATTACTGACGGAAAGAGGTATTTGAGCGAAGATACAGAAACTAAGTCGCTTTCCATGAAAGACTTAGATGCGATTCGTCAGTTTCAGGAGAGCGGATACATCATCGGATGCATATCCGGTGAAGATACGGACTTCAGCGAAAAATTTGTTCAAATTACACACTTGGATCAAGTTCGGTTGGGATGCAAGTCAAAAGATACGGCTTTTAAAGAAATGGTAAAACAGTATAATCTTTCTCTCAGAGAAGCTTGCTATATCGGAGATGGAAAGTACGATGTGCCTGCTCTGAAAATAGCGGGATTGGCTCTTTGCCCGTCCGATGCGATTGATGAGGTGAAACAGGTTGCAGATATAGTATTGACCCGTAAGGGAGGGGAAGGTTGTATTGCTGAAAGCTATACACTGCTTGCTAAACGAATGTGCGGGAATGCTGCCATGGATAAGGAATGGGGTGTGGTAGTAGCTCAGCGTATGCAGGATCATCTGACAGTACTGACAGACTTGCAGAAAGAGCAGGAGTATATTGCTGGGATTATGGAAGCAGCCAGCATGATCGCAGACAGCTATAGGCGGTATGGGCGTGTCCTTATTTGCGGAAACGGAGGAAGTGCTGCTGACGCGCAGCATTTGGCGGGGGAACTGGTAGGAAGGTTTTATTTGGAACGGCGGGCGTTGGATGCAGAAGCACTTACAGTGAATTCTTCCGTCCTTACCGCTGTAGCGAATGATTATGATTATGACATGGTTTTTGCCCGGCAGGTGGAAGCAAAGGCGTCAGAAGGGGATATTTTAATTGGAATTACTACCAGCGGAACCAGCGAGAATATTCAGAAAGCCTTTAAAAAGGCAAAGCATCTTGGAGCAAGAACTATTTTGCTGACAGGGAAAGTAGCCAGAGATGCTAAGATACTTCAGGTTACGGACTGCCTGTTATCGGTGCCTGCGAAGGATACACCGAGGATTCAGGAAATGCATATTATGATTGGACACATTATCTGTGAACTCGTAGAACGGGAAGTAGCAGAGGTGTGATTGAAATAAAACGAAAAGGAAGGAAAAGTCATGGACAGAGAGCATGTTTTTGTCATCGCGGAAATCGGCATAAATCATAATGGAGATTTGAATATTGCAAAAAAATTAATTGATTGGGCAGTACTTGCCGGCTGTGATGCGGTAAAGTTTCAAAAACGGACGATAGACAAGGTATATACAGAAGAGTATCTGGACAGCTATCGGGCAAGCCCTTGGGGGACAACACAGCGGGCACAGAAGGAGGGTCTGGAATTTGATAAAGCGGAGTATGACGAAATAGACCATTACTGCAGAGAAAAAGGGATTGAGTGGTTTGCTTCGGCGTGGGATATAGATGCACAGCGGTTTTTGAAACAGTACGATCTGAAATACAATAAAATTGCGTCAGCCATGCTGACGAAAGATGAATTTTTAGAAGAAGTAGCCAGAGAGCGGAAGTATACTTTCATTGCGACTGGCATGAGCAGTTACACGGAAATAGATCATGCGGTTGATATTTTCAGAAAAAACAATTGTCTGTTTGAACTGATGCACTGCAACAGCACTTATCCAATGCCAAAGGAAGAGGCTAATCTTCGGTTAATACCGGCCTTAAAAGAGAGATATGGGTGTAAGGTTGGTTACAGCGGGCATGAGACAGGAAGGATTGTATCAACCTCTGCAGTGGCGTTGGGCGCGACTTCTGTAGAACGCCATATCACACTCGATCCAACCATGTATGGATCGGATCAGGCAGCATCGCTGAATGTTAGAGATTTGGTACGTTTGGTAGAGGATATCCGTTTAATTGAAACGATATTGGGAAATGGGAAGAAGATACTTTCCGATAAAGAACTGGAGACAAGAAAAAAGTTACGTGGCTGTTAATAGCTTACAGAGGGAGTGTTTTATGGAGACCTTTTTATTGAATTATATTGATCTGGACTCTTGCATTGCGCTGATACCGGCGCGAGGAGGATCAAAATCTGTACCTAAGAAAAATATCCGGTTATTTAAAGGACATCCCTTGATAGCGTATTCGATTGCCGTAGCCCGGCTCACAGAGGGTATTGACCGTGTGATCGTCAGTACGGATTCTGAAGAGATTGCGGAGATTTCCAGACGGTACGGCGCGGAAGTTCCTTTTTTAAGGCCAGTTGAATATGCCCAGGATTTTTCGCCGGATATTGACTTTGTAAAACATGCGATTTGTTGGCTTTATGAAAATGAGGGGAAAATTCCCCGGTATTTTGTACATTTGCGTCCGACAAGCCCAATCAGGGATCCTAAGGTGGTTATGGAAGCGGTCAAAAGGATAAAAGAGGATGAGAACGCAACATCACTTCGGTCGGGGTATTTATGTGTGCATCCGCCCTATAAATGGTTTCGGTTTGAAGGTTCATATATGAGGCCGTTAATATCGGGAATGTCTTGTGACGAAGTTAATCTTCCAAGGCAGGATTTTCCGAAGGTGCTTGTCCCCAATGGGTATGTAGATGTGTTAAAGACTGATTTCATTATACGGGAAGAACTTATGCATGGGGAGAGAATGCTTGGCTTTATAACAGAGGAAGTACCTGATATTGATACAGAAGCAGATCTGCGAAAATTAGATTTATGTCAAGATCAGCAAATGATTTTTGAACAGCTTCATAGATATCTGGAAAGGCTTGTTTTATAGAAATTGGAGAGGCAAATGAAAAATTATGTAGAAGTTGCATGTCAGAAAACAGAAAAACCTTTCGGGGAATATCCTTTACAATTGGCAAAATATTTGATGGGATTATGTCTTAGGTGGTTGACCTGAATAATGATTCTTTGCCTTTCCCAGATAATTATTTTGACGCTGTTTTTTCAAAATCTGTCATTGAACACATTGAGGACACAGAACATTATATGCGGGAAAGAAATGAGATGTGTTTTGAAAATCGGGGGGTGGTACTTATTTTGATGGTGCCGGATTGGGAGACGCAATATATGATTTTTTATCAGGATCCAACCCATATCCATCCGTATACAAAAAAGTCTATAGACAGGTTGTTGAATATGTGTGAATTCAAGAATGTGCAGGCGGAGAAGTTTATCCAGCTTCTCAGTGTGTGGAATAATAGGATGATGGCTGGATTCAGCCGAGTCATACGGTTGACAGGGCCGGTGAAAAAGGTATATAAACATAAATTTATACGATTCTCTAGAGAATTAATGATATTGGGGAGTGGCAGAAAATGAATCAGATAGGAATTATACAAGGGCGTCTTTCGGAAAGACCTTTTCCTAATTTACAAAAATTTCCCAAAGAAACATGGGAAAAGGAATTTGAATATGCAAGTCAGATTGGATTTGATTATATCGAATGGATTCTGGAGGAAAGCAACTATCAGGAAAATCCGTTGTGGACATCCGAAGGAAGAATAAAAATTAGGAGTCGAATATTGGACACAGGAATCCCCGTAAATTCAATATGCGCGGATTATTTTCTGGATAATCCGATGCATAAACGGGGGAGAGAGGAATTAAAGAAGGAAGTACAGATTTTAAAGCAGTTAATAGAATATTCTGCCGATATTGGCGCTAAGATAATTTTGCTTCCTGTTTTAGAGAAAGCTGAAATAGAAACAAGAGAAGAACAAAAGCTTTTAGTAGATGGGTTACAAGAATGTATTCTTAAATTGGAAGAATGCGATATGTATTTGGGAATTGAGAGTGAACTTCCAAAGTATGATTATTATGAGTTGGTGAAAGAGTTTAACTCGAATCATATTGGTGTATATTATGATACCGGAAATTGTGCTTTTCGGGGCTATGACATGAAAAAAGATATGGAAGTATTGAAAAATCTCTTAGTATGTGTTCATGTAAAGGATCGTTTGTTTGGCGGGGGGAGCACTTGGCTAGGTACAGGCGATACAAATTTAGCAGAAGGAATTCCGTATTTAATAAGCCAGAAATATAAAGGTGATTTTACATTGCAGACGTATTTTGAATATGAGCCGATTGAAACTGCCAAAAAAAATTTGTTAATTATGAAAGGTTTATTGGGAAAATGAAGGTATTGTTTATTGGATTAGGAGGAATTGGTCAACGGCATTTGCGTAATTTGAAACAGCTATACCCAGATGCGGAAATTTATGCGATTAGAAAAAGACGTCAAAATTTTGTTCTTACAGACAAATTACAAATCGAAGAGGGAGAGAAATTAGAAGACAAGTATCACATATCGCTTATAAATTCATTAAAGGAAGCTTCTGAAAATGGGATTGAATATGTATTCATATGTAATCCTTCCAGTCTACATATGGAATACTTATTAGAAGCATTGAAATATAAGTTTCATATTTTTATTGAAAAACCTTTGGGAGATTCTCCAAAAGGCATTAATGATTTGAAAAATGGACTGAATAAATATCCAAAAACAACTATGGTGGGTTATCAAAATAGGTTACATCCATGCATAAAAAAAGCCAAGGAGATATTGATGCGGGATGGTGTAGGAAAAATTTGTTCAGTTCATGCGGAAATTGGAGAGAATGTAACCGGATGGCATAAATATGAAGATTATCGAAAAATGTATGCTTGTCGTAAAGACTTAGGAGGAGGGGTTGTTTTAAGCCAGATACATGAATTAGACTATTTGTATTATTTTTTTGGAATGCCGCAATCGGTATATGCTATTGGAGGAAAATTGAGCGATTTGGAGATAGACGTAGAAGATACAGTTGATATATTAATGAGTTTTAATAATGGTATATGTAGTTTCCCTGTACATGTGCATGAGGATTATTTGCAAAATCCTGCTGCAAGATGCTGTAAAATTATAGGAACAAATGGAGTATTGGAATTTGATTTATTAGCTGCAAGAATAAAATTGTATGATTCATTAGGCGATGCTCTTTTGGATCAAAAGTATAATTTTGTTCGGAATGATATGTTTATTGAAGAGTTGCAAGACTTTATGCAAAATTCTATGAGTAATAATCCCTCTGCTATTCCTATTGAAGAAGGGTTAAACAGTCTTTATATTGCTTTTGCAGTAAAAAAGGCTATAGATGAAAAACAAATAGTGTTCTTGGACAATATTTAAAGTATGTGTGAATAGAATGAGAGGGCTGAATAGGTGAATTGTGTTAATAATTTTTTAATTCATGATAGCGTAGTAATCATCACTGGCGGGGCGGGATTGTTTGGAAAAAGACATGCGGAAGCGGTATTGGATGGAAAAGGGATTCCTGTTTTGGTTGATATCTCGGAGAAAGCAATTAATACCGCATTGGAAGGACTGCGAGCCTTGTATGGAAATGAAAGCCATCTGGAGGGCTTTGTGGCGGACATTACCAAACGAGAAGAAGCAGAACGAGTTCGGGATTGGCTTTTAGAGAAATACGGCCATATTGATGTGCTGATTAATAATGCTGCGAATAACCCAAAAGTGGAAGGCTATGCTGCAAATATGAAGGCTATTCAGTTTGAAAATTTTCCTTTGAAGATGTGGCAGGAGGATATAGCGGTGGGTTTGACAGGTGCCTTTGTATGCGCACAAGTGTTTGGAGACGTTATGGCAAAGCAAGGCCATGGTGTTATTTTGAATATTTCATCTGATTTGGGAATTATTGCGCCGGATCAGAGAATATATCGCAGAGAAGGCTTGAGAGACGAGGAACAGACAGTTAAACCTGTTACTTATTCTGTGATTAAACATGGCTTGATCGGTTTGACTAAATATCTTGCTACTTATTATGCGGAGAAGGGGGTACGTGCCAATGCACTGTGCCCAGGAGGAATTTACAATGGTCAGAATGAAGAATTTTTGGAAAAACTTACAAACCTAATCCCCATGGGCCGTATGGCAGATGTAGAGGAATATAAAAGTACAATTTTATATCTGATATCGGATGCCAGCAGTTATATGACGGGGAGTACGGTGATCGTGGACGGCGGAAGAACGTGTTGGTGATTTATTAAATACTTGGGTAAATCAAACTATTTAACTGAAATTAACATAATATGTGGTGAGAAAAGGAATGACATATGAAAACAGTATCTAAAATATCTGTAATTATTCCCGTTTATAATGTTGAAAAATATTTACGGCAATGTCTGGATAGTATTGTAAATCAAACGTATCGTGATTTGGAGATTATAATTATTGATGATGGGTCGCCGGATAAATGTGGCGAGATTTGTGATGAATATGCGGCAAGAGATAAGCGAATTAAATTGGTTCATCAGGAAAATAAAGGATTGAGTGCAGCCCGTAATGAAGGGATTAGACGGGCAACAGGAAAATGGCTTACTTTTGTAGATTCAGATGATTGGCTGGAAACAGATTATTTTCAGAAAATGATTCCATTGCTGGAAAAAGCTCAGCCAGATGTTCTATGTGCTGGGGGAGTTTATATGGAGGAGAAAAGAGGTACTGTAATAGGGAGATTTTTTTGCGAAAAATGTATTTGGAATGGGACAGATGATCGTATTTTTTTAATTATAAAAATATTAACTGGGCGTATTGGGAAAAGAAAAAATAGAAAAGAACGTTTTGTACGCTCAGCAGCGGCTTGGGACAAAATATGTTGTACGTCATTTATAAAAGGAAGAGAATTGTATTTTGATGAAAAGGACCAGGCATGTGAGGATCTTTGGTACAGTTTGAATGTGGTAAGTCATGCGAGGACTATTATAGGATGCGACTATATTGGATACCATTATCGCTTTGTCGAGTCTTCAATTACAAAAGGGTATAATTTGGAGAAACCCAAAATACTATATGTTTTTTGTGATAAATTGGAAAAAGTATATGGAGAGATCCAAAATGAAAATATACGCAACGCACTTAATGCTTATGAGATAAATATGTTAATGAGTGGATTGAAATGTAGTTGCCTACATCCAAGTTTTTCCAGGCCATATTCTCAGATTGTTAATAAGATTAATGAAATAAAAACATGGCCACATTTTTATCATGCAATTTATAGTAGGGGTTATCAATTTCTCTCTTTTAATCAAGCGTTTTGTAAGATTCTTCTTAAATTGCCGAGTGCATGGCCTTTTGTGATTATTTATCAAATTAAGCAAATTTTGAATAAAGGATTAACATGGTTTTATGAAATTCGAAAACGGCAATGAGATATATAGATTTTGTGAATCGAAAATAATTACAATAAGTCTGCTTAACCAATTAATTATATAGATTTATAATGAAAAGATATATCGAAATGATGAAATAGAGGAAAAGCGAAATGGGAAAAATGCGAGCAATTGTTTTTGGAGCAACGTTTTCTGCGATGAATTTATATAGATGTATTAGCCAACGATATGAAATTATAGCTTATTGTGATAATGATAGAAATAAATGGGGATCAAAAATTGATGGTATTCCTGTTATTGCTCCTCAGAATATTTTTGAGCGGGAGTGGGACGATATAGTAATTACATCATTTTCCTCTATGAATGTAATCAAAGAGCAGTTAGTTGCAGGAGGAGTACCAGAAATTAGAATAAATACTACTTATGTTGATTATCAGATTCGTGCAAGAAAGACGTTTATTTCTGATTTTGCAAAGCTGATATATGAGTTGCAGATACCAGGATGTGTTGCGGAAGCTGGAGTATTTCAAGGAGAATTTGCTAGAGTAATAAATGAGTTTTTTCCAGATAGGATTTTATATTTGTTCGATACATTTGAAGGTTTTGACGAAAAGGATATTGTATTAGAGCAAGAAAATGGATATTCAGCGGCAAAACCAGGTTATCTTAATATTACCTCAGAAGAAATAGTGCTTAATAAAATGAAATTTCCGTTTAATTGTCGAATAAAGAAAGGATACTTCCCTGAAACTGCTATAGGAATAGAGGATATGTTTTGCTTTGTAAATTTGGATATGGATTTATATAAGCCAACGTTGGAGGGGCTACATTTTTTCTGGCCTCAAATGGAAAAAGGTGGAATTATTATGGTTTACGATTATTATTCAGAAGGATACAAAGGCGTGCGGGCGGCAGTGAAAGAATTTGTGACGCAATATGGAGTAATTCCATTTCCAATTGGGGATTCGATTAGTGTAGCATTACAGAAAAAATGAATGGGATAAAAATGATATTTTATAATAATCTAGGCTTATTATGAAAAAAAAAGAAAATTCATTAATTGAAAGTTATGTATTTAACTTATTGAAAACTTCATCAAATATTTTGTTTCCTATTATTACTTTTACTTATTCTGCACGTATCCTTGGTGTTGATGGTATTGGAAAGATTAATTTTTCTAAATCCATCATTACTTATTTCACAATGATTGCCATGTTAGGGATGAATTATTATGGCACACGGGAAGGAGCAAAGCTGCGAGATAACAGGGACAAGTTTAGCCGCTTTGCACAGGAAATGCTATGTATTAATGGATGTACGACAGTGATATCATATATGCTATTAATTATTACTGTATTTGCTATTCCAAAGATACGATGTTATGAAAATTTGATTTTGATAAACAGTATGGCTATTCCTTTGCAAGGTATGGGAATGGAATGGTTGTATCAGGCACTGGAAGAATACCGTTATATTGCTGTGCGATCTGTACTGTTTCAAATCATTGCACTTGTAGCACTATTTTGGTTTGTCCAGGATGCGCAGGATGTGTTGCCATATGCGGTAATTACCCTATTTGCCTCATCAGGATCTTATGTGATTAATTTTGTGAATGCCCAGAAATATATTCGTTTTCGTTTCCATACCCATATGGAGATTCGAAAACATTTGAAACCGCTTTTATGGCTTTTTGCTATAGCTGTGTCCATCGAACTTTATACAGTTCTGGATACCACTATGCTTGGTTTTTTAAAAGGGGATACAGCCGTAGGGCTATATACAGCAGCGATCAAGGTTGAGCGAATGGTTAATACCCTGATCACGTCCATCGGTGTGGTACTGATCCCCCGCCTGTCCTACTATATCGGTCAGGGGGAATACCAAAAGAGCGGTGAACTGATCCATAAGGCGTATAATTATGTCTTCATGCTCTCTGTTCCGGCGGCAATCGGGCTGTTTTTGCTGAGTGACGATATTATTTTATTTTTTAGCGGAAGCCAGTTTGAGTCGGCAGGGTTGACGATGCGGATTATGACTCCTATCGTTATCCTCATCCCATTTAGCGTAGCGACAAACCAGCAGACACTCGTTCCGATGAAAAAGGAAAAGCTGATTATAATATCCACTTTGGCAGGTGCGGGGACGAATTTTACATTTAATATGCTCCTAATCCCCCCTTATGCGGAAAACGGGGCGGCAGCAGCAACTGTTCTGGCGGAGACAGTTGTTGCGGTGATCAGCATGATCAATGCGGGAAGGTTTTTTGATATGAAGCATATTTTTCGGCTGATTTGGCAGTATTGGGCTGCTGCTGCTGTGATTCCTGTTGTTGTCTGGCTTATCAGGCGGATTTCGATGCATTATGTTTTGCGTATGGCGTTGGCAGTTATTGTTTCGAGTGTATTATATTTTCTGCTTCTTTTGTGTAAGGGTAATCCGTATGTAAGGGAAAGCGCTGCTATAATCGGAAGAAAGATTTTATATAGAAAGGGAAAGGTCGACAGATGATTTATCTGCTTTTCATTTTACTTATCGTGATGCTCATTTTGAGTTATGTATTTTCCGGGCGGGATTTTTTTGCACCTGCGACCGTGCAGATTCTTACCTTTGCGGGCTCGGTCTTTATGTGCATTTATTTTATGTGGTCCCTGGATTGCCTGTATGATTTCCATTGGGAAACGATTGGGATGGTTGCGGCGGCGATGGTAATAAGTCTGGTGATTGGGATTATCATACATCAACTGTTTTCAAAAAAGGAAATAAGTGAGCATACGCCGGAAAGTGTTAGTATTTCGCCTATCTCAAAGGTAATGAACCTTGCTGTTATGGGGTTTACTTTCCTTACTGTTGCATGGTTGCTGCTTGAGATACGGCGTATAGGGGGCGTGTCAGGTGATTTTTTTACGACAATGAATCGTTTCCATGCCATAAATTCCTATTCTACAAGGGAGGAGGGAAGGCTGCCCTGGGCTCTCAACCAGATGATAAGCGTGGTGCGTGTGTTAGTGCTGCTTTATGGGTTTCATCTAATCCGGTTTTATGACGTGCTGTCATTTGTTCAGAAAGGTATCAACATTTTTATTATCGGGTTCTGTCTTTTCGCATTGCTGTTGACTGGCGGACGTGCTGGCGCAGTAAACCAATTGATTGGATGCTTTATGATTTTTCATCTGCTTCGCATTCAAAAAGATGGGAAATATAAACCGTACCGATTGAAAATCTTGCTTCGGATTACTCTGATATTAGTATTGGTTATGGTTGCTTTTTTCCTAACCAAGAATTTAGTTGGACGTGCCAGCAGGAACGAAACAATGAATCCTGTTGATTATATTTCCTACTATACGGGATCGCAATATATCTGTCTGGATCAATATCTCCAGAAGCCACCTTCTAGAAGCATTATATTTGGAAAGGAAACGTTTTATATGCTCAACTCGTTTTTGATCAAATACAAATTGGTGGAGTATCCGCCGTATATTGTCCACCTTGAATTCCGCCCTGTTGGAGCTGGGTATAGAAACAATGTGTATACTTTTTTGCGCTCCTATCATTTTGATTTTGGGATGACTGGCACATTCATTTTTCATAGCGGATCTATCATTTTTTTATCGGTATTTTATGAATATGCCAAGAAGAAACACGGCAATCTTGGAATCCTGATTTTTGGACAAATGTATTACGTCATTGTGATGTCCTTTTTTGCCGAACGGTTTTACTTAAGTGTTTTCAGTGTGAATCATATCAAAATGATGGTGATGCTAGTGGCGCTTTACGAGCTTCTTATTCGCAAACGAATCCGGTTCGTTCACCGAAGATCTGCGGTTGGTTTACAGGAAACTCCCGGGCATGGGAAAGTTATTGCACCGCTGACAAATTCGGTCAGGAAATGCTAAAGCAATTATGAACTATCGGTAAATAACAGGGCTCTTAACTACGAAAAGGAAACAGGACTGATGGACGGAATGAAAAGAGAGCATATTATATACATTTCGAAGAGAAAGATATCATTGTGGCTATGGATGGTCTTTTTAACAATGCCGCATATGAAGGTATCTTTCTTGAATCAAATTCCGGCAGCAGATTCTATTTTTAATATATGGAGGCTTGCTTCTTTTGCGATAATTATGGTGCAGTTATTGTTTGTAAAACGCAAGGTATCACTGATTGCACTGCTGCTAGTTGGCCAGCAGGTTTTTCTGTTTTTGGTTACGATGATAAACAGACAGGAGATGTATGCTTGTGCAATCTCAGCATTTTCAGTTATAAGCATCGTGCTTTTCTATGACTATAACGAGTATGACAAACAGGTATTTTTATCTTCACAGCTTTTCTGCTTTGAGGTAATGATTTTCATTAATCTTGTCACAGAACTGTTGTATCCAGATGGAATGTACCTGACAAGCGTAGGTCTTTTTGTCAGCGGGCGCAACTGGTTCCTGGGATATTATAATAACCATTCGCAGTATTACATCCCAGCGTTGATGTTCGCATGGTTATATTACAAAAGCACAAGGAAAAAATTGAGGACATTTGTTTTGACCACAGAAATTTTTGCCTCGGCGTTTATTGTATGGTCTGGCGGGGTTTTATTAGTTTTGTTTGGTATGGCGCTTGCATTTGTTTTGTTGAAGAATCATACAGGCTTTTTCAACTATTATACATATTGGTTGCTGCATCCTGCTTTTTTTCTGTTTGTTATAGTGATGAAATTGCAAGATCTGTTTCGATGGTTGATAGACGGCGTATTGGGCAAGTGGGATTCCCTTATGGCGCGGATGAAATTGTGGGAAAAGGTACATAAGTTGATTTTGGAAGCGCCGGTGTTTGGCCATGGGATTGTAGACGGAACTGCCCGTCAACTGAAAGTCGGATTCAATTGGGCAATGCATGCTCACAATCTATTATTGGAAATACTATACCAGGGCGGCGTGGTAAATTTTATGCTGTGGATAATGATTGTTATTCAGGGGGGGGGGTAATCTATCGCAACCGTAATACCGCTGAAAGCAAAATAATCGCCATTGGATTTTTAGGCTGGTGTATCGCTACATTGGTAGAGCCGTTTTCGACTCCTTTTTTGATGGGTATGTTTGTAATAGCATACCACAGTAATACGGGGAAGATTACTGATTTATCATCTCCCGCCAGAAGAAAATGATTGCCATCTTTGCCTGCATCAAGAGTTTTATGCGGTTGAGGGAATTTCGTGAAGGAGAAGTTTTTGAGTTAAGAATATTTATTCTCACTTTGGATGATAAAAAATATACCATTTCCGCACCTTGACAATTTCATACTTTATATCAGACCTGCCTTGTCAGTTTGGGAGAAATTTGATATGGTAAAAACAGGCAGGGAGGGATATATATGCCGCGAATCATACAAAATGTATTACAACAGTACGTACAGGAGATCATTAAAATATACGGTTCGCACTTGAAGCGGATCATTCTGTATGGATCTTATGCCAGAGGGGATTTCAGAGAAGATTCCGACGTGGATATTATGATTCTACTGGATCTTACGGATATTGAGAGTAAGGCATACTTTGATCAACTGATAAATGTTACTTTTGATTTTAACATGGAGTACGGAGTGGATATAAAACCGATTGCAAAGAGTTCTGAGCTTTTTGGGAAATGGGTGGATAATTATCCCTTCTATACAAATATCAGTAAGGAGGGTGTGATGCTATATGACGCAGTATGAAGATTACGGCACCCGCCGCCTTGCCAAATCCCATTTAAGGGGGATAAAATGATAAAAAATACAAAAATTACCCCCTTAACTTGATAAAATGGGCCAAATGCGGTAGAATAAAGCTAAAACAGCAGGAGGCGACGGGATGCAGCTATACAGGCGTGAAAACTATCTGAAAAAGATCAGGGGCTTTTACCATGACACCGGTATGATCAAGGTGATCACCGGGGTGCGCAGGTGCGGGAAGTCTTCGCTGATGAAGACGGTCCGGGATGAGCTGATGGAATCCGGCGTGCCGGAGCAGAACCTGTTTTTCCTTGACCTGGATTCCAGGGGCTATAGATCCCTGAAGAGGCCGGAGCAACTGGAAGCGGAGATCGAGAAATATCAGAAGATTTCGGGACTGAAATACTTATTCATCGATGAGATCCAAAATGTGGATCGCTTTGAGGAAATATTGAATGCCTATCGCGGAGAAGGGGAGTTTTCTATTTTCATCACCGGGTCGAATTCCTATCTGCTGAGCGGTGAACTGGTCACGAAGCTGACCGGGCGCTACATTGAGTTCGAGATGCTGCCTCTTACCTTTGAAGAGTACATTGGGATGAAGAAGTTTTATGGGAAAGAGGTTTCCACCAATCTGACGGCCGAGCTGGATCGATATCTGAGTGAAGGCGGGTTTCCGGGGGCTGTTTTCTATGATGACGCCGAGGATAAGCGTACCTATATCAAAAGCGTCATCACGGAGATCATGGAAAAGGATATCAGACGGCGGGTAAAGATACGCAATGTGTCGGTATTTGAAAAAATACAGACCTATCTGATCAATAACTACGGAGCGACGACGAGCCTGACGAGCCTGCAGAAAGAGCTTCATAAATCCGGGATGGATCTGAAGCGGGAAACCTTAAGCAGATATATCCGCATTTTAACGGATGCGAAGATCCTCTATGAATGTCGGCGGTTTGACTTAAAATCAAAAAGCTCCATTGCCGGGGAACAAAAATATTATCTGTCGGATCTGGGATTTTACTTTGCCACCAATACGGACAACCGGATATCATATGGCCCGGCCCTGGAAAATATCGTGTATAACTATGCCAGATCGAAGGGGTACGAGATCAGCGTGGGAAGGATCGGAAAACTGGAATGTGATTTTATTCTGCGCGGCGGCGACAGGAATTACAGTTATGTGCAGGTGGCCATGACGATGATGACGGACAGGAAAACGGAGGAAAGGGAATATAAGCCGCTGGAATCCGTGAGGGACAATTATCCCAAATATATACTGACCAGAAATGACCTGATACAGAAACGGAATGGGATCCTCCACAAAAACATCCCGGAATTTATGGCAGGCGGAGAATTGTTTGATTAAAAGACGACGGGCGGTTCCTGACGGATATCCGGGCGGAAAGCTCCGAACAAAAAGATCCTGATATAAAGTATGAAATTGTCTGAGAAACAAGAAAACAGACAAGAGTACTTTATATCAGGATTTTTTTAATTTTAAATTTTACAAGGAGAATTATTATGCCGTACAAACGAATCCTGGTCACCGGCGGGGCCGGCTTCATCGGTTCCCACCTGTGCGAAAAGCTGCTGAACCAGGGCAATGAAGTCATCTGCCTGGACAACCTGTTCACGGGCAGAAAAGAGAACATTTTACATCTGATGAGCAACCTTCATTTTGAGTTCATCCGTCACGATGTGATCGAGCCCATTTATGTGGAGTGCGATCAGATTTACAACCTGGCCTGCCCGGCCAGTCCGCCCCATTATCAGTTCGATCCGGTCAAGACCGCCAAGACCGGCGTGATGGGAGCCCTGAATGTGCTTGATCTGGCCAGGCATTGTAAAGCCAGAGTTCTGCAGGCCAGCACCAGCGAGGTCTATGGTGACCCGGAGGTTCACCCGCAGCCGGAAAGCTATTGGGGGCATGTGAATCCGAACGGTATCCGTTCCTGCTATGACGAGGGCAAGCGGATGGCGGAGACGCTCTTTTTTGACTATCACCGTCAGGAGGGCGTGGATATTAAGATCGTGCGCATCTTCAATACCTATGGGCCCAGGATGCGCCCGGACGATGGCCGGGTGGTGTCCAACTTCATCATGCAGGCGCTGCGGGGCGAGGATATCACCATCTACGGCGATGGAAAGCAGACCCGGAGCTTCTGCTATGTGGACGATCTGGTGGAAGGGCTGATCCGCATGATGAACAGCCGGGACGGCTTTACCGGGCCGGTGAACCTGGGGAATCCCGGAGAGTTTACCATGCTGGAGCTGGCGGAGCTGGTGCTGAAGCTGACGGGTTCTGCGTCGAAGCTGGTACATAAGCCCCTGCCGCAGGATGATCCGACGCAGCGCAGGCCGGTGATCGATCTGGCGGAAAAAGAGTTGGGGTGGAAGCCGACGATTTCGTTGGCGGATGGACTGGAACCGACGATTGCGTATTTCAAAAACCGCCTGTAGACGCCTGTAGACAGAAAGCGAAAAAAAGACGGAAAGGGAAAACATTCAGGGTACATAGGAAGATGAACATTACAGTGGTTGGAACGGGATATGTAGGACTTTCGCTGGCGGTTTTGCTGGCGCAGCAGAATACGGTCAGTGCCGTAGACATTGTGCCGGAAAAAGTGGACAGGATCAACAGGGGACAGTCTCCGATTCAGGATAAGGAGATTGAGGAGTACCTTGCGGGAGGGAAGCTGTTGCTGACCGCGACCATGGACGCGGTCTCCGCTTACCGGAAGGCGGATTTTGTGGTCGTTTCCACACCCACCGACTATGACCCGGACAGGAACTATTTCAATACATCCTCCGTGGAATCCGTGATCGCGCAGGCCCTTGAGATAAATCCGAAGGCGTATATCGTGGTAAAGTCCACCGTCCCCATCGGATTTACCCGGCGCATGCAGGAAGCGCATGGGACAGGCCATATCCTCTTTTCCCCGGAGTTTTTGCGGGAGGGCCGGGCGCTTTATGACAA
>CANQRR010000052.1 GCA_947626285.1 uncultured Lachnospiraceae bacterium | reverse complement strand
TCATCCACTTTTATTGTGGATGTATTTACCCCACGATATGGTCACATCATTTCAGGTTTTCGGACAGTCTCCCCCACAGAATTCCATAAGTGTCTTCATTGTCTCATCCCCTGTCACAGATTTCTCAAAGCTATTTATCTTATCCATCCGCGCGTACGTACAGATAGAAATTCTCCAGTCCCAACTGCTCTGCGTTGTATCCCGTGAGCCGGATCGGATACAGCGAGACGATATACTGCGGAGAGTATCCCTCCAGCCGGTAGGCCCATTCCACATACAGATCCAGGAGTCCGCCCTGCAGCTGTCCGTCGACCAGCACCTCCGGCGCCGTCAGATTCTGCCACAGGCAGAAGCGGTACGGCACGGTGAGGTGCACCTCCGTCGTCTCCGTGCTGTTGAGTATGGCGTCCCCCACGACCAGGATGCGGTTCGCGTCCTCGCCGATGCCTTTATCCGCAAAGTACTTCTCCAGGCGCTCACCGTCCCGGTTTTTCCCCGCCAGCTCCTGCTTCCGCCCCGCGCATGACTGATATACGACCCGGGTGCCCGCGAGGTAAAAACAGCACGTCAGGAGAAGCACTCCGACGTAAAATCCCTTGACGTGCTTTTTCCGGAGCACCCACGCGCCCCACAGCAGATAGAGGATCAGCAGGGCTCTCAGGAGCAAAACACCTCTCCGTGAATTCAGGAAGCCCATCATTCCATATATGGGCACGGCGTCCACCATGCTGCCCGGCTTCGCGGGCGTGACAAGGGCGACCGCCAGAATGCACACCAGGATCCAGACAGCGGTAAGGACCGTCTTCTCTTTGGTCTGTATTCTTTTCCGGACAGCCAGAAATAATACAAAGAAGCCCACTATCGGATAGTAAAAGTATCGGTAATGAAAGCGTATGCCGCCAGGACCGGCCTCTGTCCATATGTTGAGCGTCGAGAAGCAGGACGCCGCCAGGGGAACCAGCCAGGAAACTACAAGAAACAGCAGAAGATCACGTTCCTTTTCCGACAGCTCCCTGACGTATATAACCGGCAGTAAAATCGGAAAGATCCCCCAGAAAATACAGCTGAATATCACATAAGTAGTGAAAGGCCGGAGATAACCCAGTCGGTACAGCGCTGCTCCCGCGCCTGCCAGAAGGAGTACCGCCCCCGCGCAAAAGACGGCAGGGCTCCATCTGTAGCGGAGCAGCTTCTTTCCGCAATACCGGAGCGCTGTGGCCAGCAGGAGCAGCACGGCGACTCCAGCCAGAAAAAACGCGGTCAGCTGGAGCAGCGAATAGTTCGTGTAGCCGAACAATTTATAAGTAACTCCATTCAGATAAGCTATCACCAGCTTATCCAGAGACAGACTGTCGAGCTTCTCGATATACACGACGATGAGATGGTCTACCGCCATACATACTGCTACCGACTCCGCTAAAACGAACGCGCTTTTGACCTTCTGTTTTATGGTCCCGCAGAATACGAGCTGGATCACATAAAAGAGAAAAAAGGCAAGGATCAGACAGCTCCCGATTCCCTTGATATAGCCTGCGAAGCACAACAGTGCGGAAAATACCGCCACGCGGATCGGGTTATATTTATTTTTCAGCAGAAACACAAAAAACAGCCAGAGCATCCACAGCACATACGGATAATACATGCATTCCTGCAGCAGCTTGGCGGAATAAAACATCTCCGGCAGGATCAGGCTGATGATTGCGATCAGAAGCGCCTTTCTCCGGTCATTCAGGACCGCCTTCGCCAAGAGGAAAGCCGGGAAGACGGCAGACGACATCACCAGGACATTGATCAACAGCATCGTGTGATGGACAAGGTCAAAGCCCTGAAGCATATGCGCCGGCGTGAGGAGCAGCGGATATAAAATATCCTTGACCGGCTGCTCCGTTCCGCGAAAGATCTGTGCTTTTCCGTGAAGAAGCGCCCGACTGATACTCCAATACCATGGTTCGTCCAGGCTGATGCTGATCACGCCCGTCTTCAGCGCCAGATAGAATCTGACCACTATGCTGAAGCCGAATATGAGCCACAGCCAGATTGTGAGATTGCGTTTTTCGCTCCTGCCCATCGTGATCCTTCTCCAGTCCTCAAGTTTCCTGAGCGTCGCCGGATATGCAGATATCCAGCATCCCCAGCGCCAGCAGTCTGCCGTCCTCGGATTCTCCCCGCGCCTTTGGCGATACGGCGTCCGGCAGTACAAAATCCAGACTTAGCCGTCTGTCCGCGATAACCTCCGCGGGCAGCGGGACCCTCTGGCTTCCGGGTCCCTCGACGGTGAGACTGGCGATCTCGTTTCCGTTCGCGTAGACAAACACCCTCTGCGGGGATACGTAAGGATTACAGCTGAAGTCCAGAAACAGATTTTCCTGCTCTCCCTCCAGGTCAAACGCCATTTTCGCGATATATCCGGACGTCCAGGTGTGGGTGCCCTCATTCGCCGAAAAGCCGTATACGCAGTATGGATTGGCGGTGGCCTCCTCGGCAAAGGACAAGGCATCCCCTATCCGATACTCGTAAGAAGGCGCGCTCGCCTCCTCATTGAAAGCGCTGCCTGTTTTGTCAAAATACACCGCGCGGATCTCCAGAACCGCCAGCACCAGAAGCACTCCTGCCAGGCCAAGCTGCAGATAAGAAACCAGATTTTTCTGTACCTTCTTTTCGCTCAAATCGACTGCTCCTTACTCTGCGGGTCAGACGCAAAACGCGGTCAGCCCGCCTTCGTACTGCTGATCGGCGCACCTCACCTCTATGATCAGCTTATATTTCCCCGATCTGCTTCCGCGCATCCCGAAGATCGGCAGCTCAAAGTTTTGATCCGTCTTATCGACCGTGATGGCGGTTCCCTCCATTATCGCATGTTCCATCTCATCCACATATCGGTAATTGACCCTCAGATCCGCGCTTTCGGGATTGTATACCGCGAACGGCACCCTGACAAAGCCATCCAGCGGAATGTCGACCGTCCGCGGAAGCGTGAGGTACACCTGCCCTTTTTCGCAGCGGATCACAAACGGCGGTAATTCTCCATGTTCGACCGCATATTTTTTCCTGTAGTGTTCGAACTGCTCCTGCCATATCTGATACCGTCTCTGCTCCGCCCGCGCCTTCGCTACCTTCTGCTGGTTTTCTACCTCGATCCCCTCATAATAGGTCCCGGAAAACCCTTCAAAGATCCCTCCCGGCTCATACAGGGACTCATAGTAATTTTCGAACAGCATGTTCTGAGGCTGAACCTCCATGCTCCAGTCTGTTCCGCTCCCCGGCCAGCCCAGTGTAACGTAAGGCTCCGCGCTGAGCAGATCCGGGTAGGAATACTGTACATAGTTGAAATACGTACTCCACTCGCAGAGCCCCTGCTCTTCCATGCCCGGATGTTTGTCCAACATTTCACAGTACAGCTGCCGGTCGATTACCTGCGGCATATGGGAGCTGTACTGTTTACACGGATAGTGATGCGCTTTCAGGAAATCTCGCGTCCGGAACATCCCATGGTCATACGATGTCATGCTTCCCGTAGTGCCTTTCCAACGGTCAATGCGGTAGAAATAATACGCCCGGTAGTTCCGCTCGGTAACAAACTGGCTTTTCGCGATCGCGCCAAGCGGCCGATAATCGTCGTCACTCATGACAAACACGTCGTCCAGCGCGTCGCTGCGCATCGCGAGGCAGCGGAGGAGAAAATTTCGCTGCTCATGGTCTTTCGGCAACGGCCTTCCGTTCAGCAGCTGCCCGTCCGTCAGGGTAGTCAGCTTCATCCTGCCATGATAACACTGCTCCATAGCTCCTGTCATCGAATCCGGACAGCATATGACCACTTCTTCGATAAACGGCATAAAGGCGTCGACGAACGGCAGCGTATCTCTCAACGCCTCCGGACGGGCGGATAAGATCACCATCTGCCTGAGCTCCTGCTTCGGCGTGTATTGCCTGTTGGTGATTGTGTTCAGCGCTTCGACGATCCTCTCCGCCGTCTCTTTCCAGGTAAAGGGTTGAAACTCCCGGATGTGCTCCCTTACCTTCTCGTACGCCTCCGGATGCCCGAGATAATATTCCATTCGGTCAACGAACTCCTGCGGATCATCCGGATCAAAGTAATCGCAGTAATCCTTCCCAATCTCCTGCAGCACCGGTTTTCTCGATGTGAGAACCGGAACGCCCCTCTCCAGCGCCTCTACGATGGGAAGCCCGAAGCCTTCATTGTACGTAGGAAACGCGACCATATACGCATGCCGGTACAGGTAGTCGACCGAGTCGTCGCCAAGCCCTGTGAAATGGAAAAACTGCTTCCCGAGATATTTATGATCCCGAATCCTCTTCTCCAGTTCTTCCACATTCCAGCCGAGCTTTCCCGCAAAGATCAGGCGGATGCCCTTCGCAAAGAGCGCCCGGTCGAACGCGTCAAGGAGCAGCTTGTGGTTTTTCCTGGGCTCAATGGTCCCGATGCATAAGACGTACTTATCGGAAGCCGCCTCTCTCACTTCCTGCGGGATATTCGTCAGATCTTCTTCCGGCGTCTCCCGGAAATCCGATCCCAGCCAGGATACATAGCCGGGTATCGGGTTCAATCCCAGCTTCTCTATCAGCTTATTGATCTCATCCAAAGTGCTTTGCGCGGATGCGATCAATACGTCTGCATACTGAAGATACGCCCCCAGATAGTCGAGGAAATTGAACAGCGTATCCACGTGGCAGAACTGCGGATTGGTGATCGGTATCACATCATAGATGTAGACCGCCAGCCTTACGCCGGCGCCTTTCAGCTCCGGGAGCAGCGCGCTTCTCTTATAGGGCAGATTCCATACGCTGTCCAGGTCGAAGAAGATATCTCCTGCCCTGATCTCGGAGGGAAAAATAACCTTCCCGCTGTATACTCTCTGCTTCTCCGCGCATTCTCCCTGAATATACTCCATAAACAGTTTTTTGTCCAATAGGCGGAAGCTGTTTAGCTGCGGGGTCAACACCAACAATTCAAGCCTGTCCGGGATCCGCTCCATCATCTCCCGGATCACGCTGCGAACCACACGCTGGATACCTGTTACATAATCTGTCTGGAGCACATTTGTAACATCTATATAGATCCTTTGCATGTCTGTCTTTCTCCTGATCACCTTAAGATTTTCTTGATAAGCTTTTTAACCTTCGTCGGCATTTTGGAATAGATCTTCCGCAGATAGCTCACCCCGGGTATCCCCGGATAATAGTTGTTGTACAGCTGAATGCCTTTTCCCGTATACTCCCCTGACCTGACCAGCGTAGTGAGCAGAAACCGACGGTATTTTTCATCAGACATACGCTCCTTGCTCTCCCACACGGTTCTCGCCCTGTCCTCCGGGAAACGCCGCAAAAGCGCCGCGTAAGCGGCCTGTACATAGGCTCGCTTATCAAGGTCGTGCAGCCGCAGCAGGTCCGCTGTATCCGGCGCGATCCCCACGGTTATCAGGAAACTCTCCTCCGCCGGAGCCATCTCCCGCCCGGCCGATTCCATGTTATCCTTCGCGATATGAAACAATTTTGAGTATACTTCTGTCTCTGCCCTTGATATCATAGCGTTTCATTGCCCCCGTCTGTTTCGCAATGCCTGTCAAATGTCCATGTATGCTTTATCCGGCTTACGCCCACATCCTGTATGTCCGAATACATCTCGATCCGGAGTGCCTTCGTGTAGTAGTCCACCGGAATCCCCACGTCGCATTCGATCGTCAGATCGATGCTGTACTCTCCCGGAAGCAGGTTCACCTCGTGCAGATCCAGCTCCAGGCAGCCGCCTTTTCTCAGGTCGAACCGCTCGAAGCGCTCCAGTCTCGTATTGGTCCCATAGCATCGAAGGCCATCCGTCCGAAATATTCCGATTCCGAACACGGCGTCCTCTACCGGTCTTATGACTTCATAGTCCATCTGTATCCTGAGGCTTTCCCCTGTCTTAAATACGCTTTGGGGCGCCCCGCTTTCCCCCAGCAGGCGGATGTCTGTGATTCTGGCATTACCGTTTCCCCAGCGGTCCTTTCCCGTTTTATCGGAAGCGTCGGTGCTGCTGCCGATCTTCTGACGCCGTTTTCCCATGAAATCCAGATATCTGGAATGGACTTCGCGCGGCTGTCCCTCTGCCTGGATCCTGCCATCCTGGATCCAGAGGCTTCGCTCGCAGAACTGTTCGATCTGCTGCAGTGAGTGCGAGACGATCACGACCGTTGTGCCCGCCGCTTTGATCTCACGCAGCCGATTGAAACATTTCGCCTGAAAAACCGCGTCTCCCACGGCGAGGATCTCATCAATCAGCAGGATATCCGCGTCTACATTGATCGCCACGGAAAAGGCGAGGCGCATGTACATCCCGGAGGAATAGGTCCGCACCGGATTGTCGATAAAGCCCTCCAGCTCTGAGAAAGCGATGATATCGTCCAGCCGGCGGTCGATCTCCTTCTTCGTCAGCCCGAAAATGGACGCGTTGATGTAGATGTTCTCCCGCCCGCTCATGTCCGGGTGAAAACCGGCGCCAAGCTCGATCAGGCTGGACACGCGTCCCCTCATCTCGATCGTTCCGCTGTCCGGGTACATGATCTTCGTCAAAAGCTTCAGCGTGGTACTTTTTCCGCAGCCGTTGTGTCCGACCAGGCCGATCGCCTCGCCCTTTTTCACCGAAAAACTGACGTCCTTCAGGACTTCCCGCTTTGTATAGTTTTTCCGTTTGCCGGAGACGATATGATCCTTCAGCTCGTGTCCTTTATCCGAATATACCTTGAAGCATTTGGATATATGGTTGACCTCGATCGCATTTTCCTGCTGCATTACAGTTCCTCCGCAAAATGCCTTTCCATTCTTCCAAACAAAAACCAGCCCACGACAAGAAACCCGACTCCGAGCGCCGTCGCCACCATCAGCGTATTCAGCTGCGGGGCCTTCTTGTAATACAAAATATCACGGTACGCAGTGATCACAGACGCCATCGGATTCAAGTAGAGCGCGAAGCGTATCTTTTCCGGAGCCATATCGATCGAATACATGACCGGAGTCAGGAACTGCCAAGCCATTGCAACGATCACAAGCATATGTTCCAGATCGCGCAGATATACCGTGACGGCGGACGTGACAAAGGCGATTCCCAGCGCCAGCAAGTATTCTACGATCATAACGGGAACCAGGTAGAGCATCGCGATCGGGTTCAGGCCTTTTCCCGATACAAGGAGTACCGCGAAAACCACGATAAATGAAAGCAGCATATTCACAAACTGGCAGGTGACCACAGAGATCGGCAGCACCTCACGGGGAAAGTATATTTTCTTCACCATATCCTTCTGCATCAGGATGCAGCCGGCTCCGCCCGTCAGGGAATTGCTGAAAAAGAGCCACGGGATCAGCGCGACAAAAAGGAACAGATAGTAGTCCTTGATCCCCGCGCGCATGATGATCGAAAAGACAATGGTGTATACGATCAGCTGCAAAAGCGGGTTCAAAAACGTCCACGCAAAACCCAGAACTGAACCCTTGTATCTGCCCCGCAGATCTCTCTGGATCAGGCTGCTGATCATCGTCCTGTATTGGTAAAGCTCCTTCAGTTTGCCCATAGCGGAAACTCCATTTACCTGCCTGTTATTTTACCGAGAGCGTTTTTCCATAACTCGAGATTCGCATTCGAATTCAATTTCTCTTCGATGCATTCCCGGCCCTGTGTCCTCTTTGACTCATAGAACGTCCGGTCTTCCTTCAATCGTCTGATGTACCGCGCCGCATCGTCCGTATCCGGTTCCGCCCAAACGCAACCCTTTCTATACAGACCTTCCGTCCTCGGATTTTTCACCAGCGTGTAATTCACCATGCACGCGGAACACTCCGTCATAAACTCCGTGTTCGACGACCAGTTCGTCGCCACCACCGGCGTGCCGAGCAGCATCGCCTCCGCCATCACAAGACCAAATCCCTCCGCGCGATGCAGGGAAAGATATACGTCGACATTTCGGATCAGGCTGTTCACCTTCCGCTTGTCCATGATCTCCGTGATGAAGTAAACATTCCGGTAGCCCTTCAGTCTGTCCTGCAAAACGGCAAGATCCTGCTTCCGCGCATTGTTGATCTTGATCACAAGCCCGCAGTCCGGACGCTCCTCCGGAAAAGCCCTGCGGTACGCGTCGATCGCGCCCTGCGGGTTCTTTCGCCCGCGCGTGCTGTTCGAGTCATACATCACCAGATACAAAAACTGATCCTTCGGCAGGCCGAAGGTCTCTCTGGTACACTGCGGATCATACGGAGCTTCCACGCTGTACGGGATCGTGCGGACGGGCACCTGCGTGACCTTGCGGATCCCTCTGCCCGCGAACTCGGACGGCGTCCAGATCTCATCGAAAAGGGAGCAGTACTTCACCCACTCCTTCGGGAACTCCTCCAGCTCCCACAGCCAGAACGCTATGTTATACCGACCCTGCCAGGCGTCCGGTATGCGCATGAAAAGATTCCCCAATTCACACGGATTGACGTGAAAAAGGTTCACCTCATGCGGAAGTTCCTCAGAAATATATTCTTCGAATGTGGTATCGTTTATACCCATCTTGCTGTTGAAATCTACATTGTAGATGGAAAAATCACAGCCGCACGCTTTCAGTTCTCCAGCCACCAGACGGCAGCTCTGTCCCAGTCCCATCTCCGCCCGTATGCTTCCGATCAGATTGACGCCGGGCGTATACTGGCCGGGCCGGAAGGCCTCCTTCTGACGAAGGAATTCCTCTATGCTTCCTGCGATCATCGATTCCTTCATCCTGGCCTTTAGCCGGTATGGAATGATGTTCTTCAGAAGCCCTGAAACTTTTTTCAAAGCAAAATATAATCCATTCGCTCTCATAATGTCACATTATAGCCTATCTTGTGTTACAATGCAAGTATTTTAACAATCTATGGTGTTTCGTAGTGTTTCGCTGCCTGTAAAGCTATGAGAATTTGACGACTACCACGTCGTCGATCACCTGTATGGAACCGTCAGCCGGATATGCGGGCATCCGTTTCACTTCATCCATGTTCGACAGCTTCGAGGTATCCTTAACTGTTTTCGGGTGAAATCCGAGATATTTTTTTACAAATGCAGCCCAGCTGTAGTTTCCGATGAGCTCCCCGCTTCCCAGCGTGAGTGTGATCTCATCAAACAGCTTCTTTCCCTCATAGATCGTCTTATCCTGCACGTTCCCCAGATATGCTACTTTCATGTCCTCCCGATATCCCGGCACGCTCTTTATCCTGGTGACCAGCGTCGTGTAGTAGGATGCCGTCTGTTGGTACGTCATATTCATCGAGAGGTACACCGTGTTTGCGTATCTGGAAAAATACAGAATGGATAAGCCCAGAGTGAGCGTCACCAGCCAGCTGCAGACGCACTTCCAGCGCATCGTTCCGGACGTGCTGCGAAGCAGCGCTTCGCTGAGGACCAGTGGCAGAAGCCAGACCAGTGCCAGTGAGTAAAACATCAGCGCATAGATATAGGAGATGCGCGGGCACAGGATATGAATCCCGTTTACCGCCATGGGAAACAGCAGGGCAAGAACACAAAACAGGATCTTTTTAACAATGCTGTGCCGCTGCAGGATCCATATGACACCCGCCAGAAAATCAACCGCTATGGTGCCGATGAGCAGCGCGCGGATAAAAGGCGTGTTCGTGATCCCGAGGTAATCCTTGTGCAGCATATAGAAAAATGTGTAGTATGTCGTCTTGATCCCTTTTAGGATATCCCGCAGACTCAGGTTGCCCATCTGGCTGATCGCCTGGTAATCCGTCAGGCTGGTCTGATTCAACGCCAAAAACAGTTTGTTCAGAACCAGGTAAAAGCCCAGACTCAGCATAAGGGCAGCCAGGCACTTCAGACTCAGCATGAGCAGTTCTCTGACCGAAACGGCGTCATCCATGCATTGAACGATCAGGTACAGGAGCAATATCCCCGCCGCCAGGATAAAAAACGCCTGATACGCTCCCACTGCGCACGCGATCCCAAGGGCCCCGACCAGAAATCCATAGCGGCGCGTCAGGATCAGCCGACAGGAAATCAACACGAGAAGGATCGCCACGCCGTAATAATAAGACGTAAACATAAAACACATCAGGCAGGTCACCGTCGGGAATACGACCATGATCCCGCTCGCCAGCACGCGCCCCAATGCGTCGTCTATCCGAAAGAGATTGACAAATACGCAGGCTGCCGCCGCGATCAGAAGGATCGTAAGAAGTCCGTTGAACCATGGCAGGCTGTAATTGCCGATCACCTTTCCAACCGTATCGCCCATCAAGGCCAGGAACCACCTGCCGGAGGAATATCCGGCTCCATATCCGTTGAGATAAGTGATATCGTCATGGTTGGGAAGTTTATTCATCATCATGTACATGTGCGCTGCACAGCCAAACAGCAGCGATGAAAGGATAACAACCCTGTAAGAATACAAAATTTTCTTAATCCGCTCAAAGAATACCTGTGGCGTCTTTAAAGGCATCGCTGAAAACCTCTTTCTTTCTATTCACTGCACCCGATCAAAGCCGTCATTACTTTCTTCGCCTCTCTCGCGTAGGAGAATTCCCGGCTTCGGATCAACCCCGCGGCGATATGCTCACGCAGATCGTCGGGGTTTCCCTGCTCCATCTGCAGAAGCGCCCTGCGCAGGTCGTCCGCGTCGTTGCTCCGGAAGTAGATTGCCGCGCCCCCTAACACCTCCGGCATCGAGCTTGCGTCCGAGGCGATCACCGGGACGCCCTGCGACATCGCCTCCAGCGGAGGGATGCCGAAACCCTCGTAAATGGACGGGAAGACAAAGCACTTCGCCATGCGGTAGATGGCGGGCAGGTCCGCGTCGTCGACGAATCCGGTCACCTGCACCTGCTGCTTCGCTGCCCTGCCGAAATCAGAGTCCTGTGCCTGTCTTTTCTCTCCGATGGCTTCTGTCCGCTCCAGAAGCTCGTCGATCTTCCAGCCCTTGCGCCCCGCGAGCACAAGCGGCGTATGGATCTTCCCCTCCTGATACAGCTTCAGGTATACCTCCAGCAAAAAGAGCATGTTCTTGCGCGGTTCAAGCGTGGACAGGCAAAGGTAATACTGTTCCGGCAGATGATATTTCTCCCGAATTTTTTCGTCTTTCCCAGGCTCTCCCGCTGCAGACCGCCCTTCATGTCCTTCTGACTGGTTCGACTGAGTCGAGCCGGCCTGGCTTTTCTCTTTTGTCTGTGATCCGCTGGCCTGCGCTTTCGCGTTCGTCCGGAAGTTCTCCGAGAGTCCGCAGTATGCGACGATGATCTTCTCATCCGGCACTTTCAGGAGTTCCCGGATCCGACCCCTGCTGAACTCCGAGATCGTAATGATGCGCTGCGCCCGCTTCGCCATCCAAAGATACGACAGGCGAAAATACCATGCCATCTGGCGTTTCATCGTCTCCGGGCAGTCTATGCAGCCCATGTCGTGAATCGTCCCGTACACGGGCTTTCTGCGCAGCAATACAGGCATCGGGAAGGCAAGGAACAGATAACGCTCCGCCCGCAGGCGGTTCAGATACCGGGGCAGCCGCCACTGATTAAACAGCAGCTTTTTGCACGGCTTCAATACGTGGAAATGCACGTTCGGCGCGTCTTTCCACACAAAAAAGTCCGGAAACACTTCCTTTTTGAACACCAGCTCAAAAATGTCTCCGGAATCCATTTTTAACAGCTCAATCGTCATATTCAGCGCATAGCGCTCAATCCCGGAAAAGTTGTCTGCAAGTGCTGTTAAATCGACCGCGATCCTCATTTCACTTCATACCTCTTTCCGTTCCGACTGTTTTCTCCTGCCCGTGCCCTGTCTGAGCATCTTCGCCCATACATCCCGCGCACGCCGTTTTTGCGGCTTCCGGGCCACAGGCATTCTATCACAAACCGTATTCTCCCGTCAACGTTTCCTGTCTTTTCTGTATCTCCAGGCGAGCGGGAAGATCTTCATATCGTCGACCAGGTAGCGCTTGAACAGTCTCCGCGGCTCCCTGCACAGGCGGTACAGCCACTCCAATCCGCATTTCTGCATCCAGCGCGGCGCGCGTTTCACATTGCCCGCCTCGAAATCCAGGCTCGCGCCCATGCCGAAAGCAAGGATCCCTTTCAGCTGTTCCCGCTGCTTCCACAAAAAGATTTCCTGCTTGGGCGTCCCCAACCCTGCGACCAGAATGTCCGGCGCCGTCTCTGTGATCTTCGCGATCACTTCTTCTACTCTCTGCGGATCCTTTTCAAACCCGTACTCCGGCGAATCGATCCCGACGATCCGCAGACCCGAATTTTTCTGGGTAAGCCGCCTGGCCGCCTCCGCCGCCACGCCCCTTGCCGCGCCGAGCAGATACATCGTGTACCCCTTTTCAGCTGCCAGCTCGCAGAGCCGCGGAAACAAATCTGATCCGGAGATTTTCTCCTTGATCGGACACCCCAGCCAACGGGAGATCCAGATCAGCGGCTGCCCGTCTGTGAGCACGAGCGCAGCGTCCTGATATGCCTGTCGGAATTCCTCATTCTTCTCCAGCTGCACGATATGATCCACGTTTGGCGTCACTACGCGGCCGCCCGCATGTGTCCGCAGCAGCTCGTCAATCCGCGCCAGCGCCTCGTCAAAGGTCAGATTGTCGATTTCCGTGTTCAGAAACTGCATCCTTCTTCTCCCCACGGCCCGACACAAGCATCCATGCCAGACCAAAGTATAATCCCAGCCACGCCACCTGCGCGAACGGCTTCTCCACTGCCTCCGTCATGGCTGCCGCCAGACAGGCGAACGCGATCCCCACGGGAAGAAAATCTTTCTCCCGGAAGGAGTTTTTGACCGCCTGCCACAGATAGACCGCCAGCATCGCCGCGTACGCCGCGCCTGCCGCGATCCCGTAGCGGAATCCGTTCATCGCGACGCTGTTGAGCGCCCAGCGTTTCTTGCCCGCGAATTCCGCCAGATATTTATGCCCGAACAGGTTCATCTGTTTCAGATATTCCTTGCAGTTCCAGAGGCGATCCCGGATCAGCGCGATCCAGCCTCCCCCGGACAGCGATTCAGCGACGGACTCCTGAATCGTCTCGTCTCCGGAGGCGAGTCCGTTCCCCCAAAGCGGCGTTACATGGTACAGCAGCTCGCGCAGCAAAAGGACGAGCGACGCGCCGACTGCGGCCGCGCAGACCGCCCACAGCGCCTGCCTTGCCTTCTCTTTTCCATCCGTCCGGAACCACAGGAAAAGCCAGAAGATCAGATAGACCCCGGCCAGCGCCGCAGCCGCCAGAAAGAGCAGGGGCTGCTGACTCAGCCAGATCAGATAGAGCGCCAGCACAGCGCAGACCCCGTCCGGGATCCCTGTCTTCCTGTCTGTCACTCCGCTTAAGAAAACAGCAAGTGCCGGCAGCATGCTCACGCCCAGATATCCGGCGTCGGCAAAGACCCCGACGTAGCAGATGCCGGGAACTGCCGGAACAAACACGACGCAGCACGCCAGCACGAGCGCGAACCAGATCCTGCACGCGATCCGGAATTCCCCGATCAGCTGTCCGGGATCGCGCATATTGCACCACGCCCTGCAGAACAGCCCGCCAAATGCCAGCAGGCAAAATCCGCCGTATTGGAACTTTTTACTGACCAACAGATCCGACAGGCACGCCAACAACAAAAAAATAATCGTCAGGCGAAGAAGACCGCCACCCTTAAGCCGCCTCTGTCCGTTCTCCTCACAACACAGCAGCGTCAGAAGCAGGAGCGCGCCGCAGACCAGCCACATGTGCATCGGCGCGTACTGCGTCAGCACAGAACCGCCCATCCGCTGCGCCACCGTAGCATAACACAGCACCAGGAACAGCACGGCGACGCGCAGCCCACTCCGGAGCTTTCCGTCGATCCGCGCCGGACAGCACTCTGCCACCGCGGCCATGAGCTTGTCCGTCTGCGTCCCGAATTCTTTTTGGAATCGATGCATCCGTTGTCCGATTCGCACACCCGGTCTGTCTGCCTGCGTTCCGAATTCCTTTTGCAACCGATTCACCCGCTGCCGGATTCGCGCGCCCGGTCTGTCTGCCTGTTCCCCGGTTTGCGTCGACAGTACTTTGCCTGCATCTATTGTTTCTACAGTTTCTTCTGTTTTCCCCGGCTGTATCTCTTTGTATGGTTCCTTGTCCTCTTCAGGTTCTGCGCTTGTTCTCGGCTTGAGCTCCATTGATATCCCTGCGAGCGCCAGGATAAACACATTGAAGGCCAACACGCACAGATGCGCGTTGATCGTGCTGTAGGCGAGCGTCATCAGGACCGCCCAGCCCAACGCGTGATCCTTCTCCCGCATGATCTTCTTCCCGAGCAGATAATATCCGAACGCGAGAAGCGCCACAAAAAGCACGCCGTAGGTCAGCATCTCCTTGAGGTACGCGCAGTCCACGTAGTTATAGGTGCGCTCCGCATCCTTCATCAGGCTGCCCTGCCCGAACCAGCGGATCGCCTCCCCGAAAAGGGAAAACCCATAGGTCTGAATCGCCTGATTTCCGAGGTCCAGGCGCCCGTTGAGCGCCTCGTTCAGGCGCTGCATCCAGCCAATCTCCGGCCGATAGAAATACTGAAGCGCCGTCGTCGCGACGGTCAAAATGAGAAACGCGTACTTCACCGCAAAACCCCGGATCCTGTCGACCCACGCGACCCGATACTCCCGGGTCCACACAAAAAAGCCTGCGGTTCCGAGAACCGCAAGATAAAAGTCTGTCCTGGAGTCCGTCGCGCGGTACATCAGATAGTTCAGCGCCAGCAGGACAAGTCCCTCCGGTATCCGGATCTTCTCCCGGGCACAGAACCATGTCAGCGTCATAAACAGGAGCAGATGTGCCGGATAGCCGCAGTAATTGTACCCCAGGCTGTGCCGCATGCGTCCCTGCTCGTTCCAGATCAGGTCCTCGATCAGCCCGAACTGTGCGGCCGCCACCGTGACGGCCATGAACACGGCCTGAACCAGGAACGTCCACTTCAGGATCTTCCGGTAATCAATGTCCTGCGCAAAGCACAGAAAGATCGCCACCGGGATAAGCTGGTCATTGTAAAGCGCATGGCCCGACAGCGCGCAGCCGGCTACGATCAGAAACAGCCCCGCAATGTCTCTCCCGGTATACTTAGCCCGCGTCAGAAACTGCGCGAGCAGCAAAAGGTACGCCGCCGCCTCGATGAAATCCCGCGCCTCTCCGACAAAGCCAAGCGTCTTCCACTGGCTGATGCCGAGCAGTGCGGACAGCAGCCACAAAGCATATGCTGTAAGGAAAAGACATTCTTCTTGTTTTCTTCGTCTGTCCATAGCTCCTCATTTCCACAATATTCCGTATATTCCCGCCTATTTTACCATAAAACGCTCCGCTGTACAAGAACGTTTCCTCCGCAAAGAAATACCGCAACCCTCACGGCTGCGGTATTTTCAAATATCATCCTATGCTTGTATAAAATATCGCTTAGAACTTCCCAGCGTCCGCCGCTTCCTGTACGGAGACGGCCACAGCCACGGTCATACCGACCATTGGGTTGTTTCCTGCGCCGATCAGGCCCATCATCTCAACATGAGCCGGAACGGAGGACGAACCTGCGAACTGTGCATCGGAGTGCATACGGCCGAGCGTATCGGTCATACCGTAGGAAGCCGGGCCTGCAGCCATGTTGTCCGGATGGAGCGTACGGCCTGTACCGCCGCCGGACGCCACGGAGAAGTACTTCTTGCCCGCCTCGGTGCGCTCCTTCTTGTAGGTGCCTGCCACCGGATGCTGGAAACGGGTCGGGTTCGTGGAGTTGCCGGTGATGGAGACGTCCACGTTCTCCTTCCACATGATCGCAACGCCCTCCGGCACGCTGTTCGCGCCGTAGCAGTTGACCTTCGCGCGCAGGCCCTCAGAATAGGACTTGCGGGAGATCTCCTTCACTTCGTTCTTGTACGGATCGTACTCGGTCTCAACGAAGGTAAAGCCATTGATACGGGAAATGATCTGAGCGGCATCCTTGCCGAGGCCGTTCAGGATGACGCGCAGCGGTTTCTGACGAACCTTGTTCGCCTTCTCCGCGATACCGATAGCGCCCTCTGCCGCCGCGAAGGACTCATGGCCAGCGAGGAACGCGAAGCACTCGGTCTCCTCCTCGAGGAGCATCTTGCCGAGATTGCCGTGGCCGAGACCTACCTTACGGGTGTCGGCAACGGAGCCCGGGATACAGAAAGCCTGAAGGCCCTCGCCGATCGCCGCGGCGGCATCGGCTGCCTTGCGGCAGTTCTTCTTGATCGCGATCGCAGCGCCTACCGTGTATGCCCAGCAAGCGTTCTCGAAACAGATCGGCTGAATCCCCTTGATCTGGTTGTAAACATCGAGACCTGCATCCTTCGTGATCTTCTCTGCTTCTTCGATGGAAGCGATGCCGTAGCTGTTCAAAACAGCATTGATCTGATCAATTCTTCTCTCGTATGATTCAAATAAAGCCATTCTTCATTCCCTCCCTATCACTCTTTTCTCGGATCTATGATCTTGACTGCGTCGGCGACACGACCGTACTGACCTTTCGCCTTTTCCCATGCGGTGTTCGGATCGTCGCCCTTCTTGATGAAGTCGGTCATCTTTCCGAGGCTCACGAACTGGTAGCCAATGATCTGGTCGTCTGCGTCGAGCGCGATGCCGGTAACGTAGCCTTCCGCCATCTCCAGATAGCGCGGGCCCTTCTTGAGCGTGCCGTACATCGTACCCACCTGAGAGCGAAGGCCCTTGCCGAGGTCCTCAAGGCCTGCGCCCACTGCAAGTCCGTCCTCAGAGAACGCGGACTGGCTGCGGCCGTAAGCGATCTGCAGAAACAGCTCTCTCATCGCGGTATTGATCGCGTCGCATACAAGGTCTGTATTCAGCGCCTCCAGCACGGTCAGACCCGGAAGGATCTCAGCTGCCATGGCAGCGGAGTGCGTCATGCCGGAGCAGCCGATCGTCTCGACGAGCGCTTCCTGGATGATGCCGTCCTTCACGTTCAGGCTGAGCTTACATGCGCCCTGCTGCGGCGCGCACCAGCCGATGCCATGCGTGAAACCGGAAATGTCTTTGATTTCCTTTGCCTGTACCCATTTTGCCTCTTCCGGGATCGGAGCAGCGCCATGATGAACGCCCTGAGCCACCGGGCACATCTCTTCTACTTCGCGTGAATAAATCATTGTATTACTCCTTTCAATATGTATTTTGTTACTTAATTTCTACTCATTCTCTCATAAAATAACAAATTCGTCCAGACCTTTTTTGTGAAAAGTCAGTCGTTGTATCCGTTCGGATTCATCGACTGCCATCTCCACGAATCCGCGCACATCTCCTCGATGCCGTTCTCCGCCTCCCAGCCAAGCTCCGCCTTCGCCTTCGACGAATCCGCGTAGCACTGCGCGATGTCGCCCGCGCGGCGTGGCTTAATCTCGTACGGCAGCGTCTTCCCACACGCCTTCTCGAACGCATGGAGCACCTGCAGCACGCTGTAACCCTTGCCCGTGCCGAGGTTGTAGATGCGCACCTGCGGCTCGTCGTCGAACTTCTTCATCGCCTTAACGTGTCCCTTCGCGAGGTCCACGACGTGGATGTAATCGCGCACGCCCGTGCCGTCCGGCGTATCGTAGTCGTTCCCGAAAACGCCGAGCTTCTCAAGCTTGCCGACCGCCACCTGCGCGATGTACGGCACGAGATTATTCGGGATACCCTTCGGATCCTCTCCGATGATGCCGGCCTTGTGCGCGCCGATCGGATTGAAGTAACGCAGAAGCACCACGCTCCACTCCGGATCCGACACGTGCAGGTCCGTCAGGATCTGCTCGAGCATCGCCTTCGTCTGTCCGTACGGGTTCGTGATCTGCCCCCTCGGGCAGTCCTCCGTGATTGGCACGAACGCCGGATCGCCGTAGACCGTCGCCGACGAGCTGAAGATGATCTTCTTCACGCCGTGACTGCGCATGACGTCGCAGAGATTCAGCGTGCCAGTGATGTTGTTATGGTAATATTCGAGCGGCTTGCGCACGGACTCGCCCACCGCCTTGTAGCCCGCGAAATGGATGACCGAGTCGATCTCCTCGTTCTCAAAGATCCCGTTCACCGCTTCCTTGTCGAGCATATCAACGTTGTAAAATTTCACCTTTTTCCCGGTGATCTGCTCTACGCGCTCCAACGCTTTCTCGTTGGAATTATAGAGGTTGTCCATCACGACGACCTCATATCCGCTCTCGAGAAGCTCCACGCAGGTGTGGCTTCCTATGTACCCGGCGCCGCCGGTAACCAATACTGCCATAATGTATCCTCCTCTTAAAAACGGGCGGAACATCCGCAAGGTGTTCCGCCTATTATATGACCCAGAATGCCGTATCCTAAATTTTGACTCCTAGCAAAGCTAGGTGGGTAACCGCAGCACAGGTGTCTGTCTTCCACTGCAAACGGAGGCCTGACATAGGCTGTGCGATATAGGAATCCCATAAAAGTAAATGTAGGTTCAAAATACTAGGACTCTCGTACACCCCAGGAACGTACTTGCAGTTCTTATAGATAGTATACCTTAGTGCGCTTCAATAATCAACAGATTTTTCATGTAAATATTGCCAAAAATCTGCCCGCAGACACATCTGCGGCCTGTCTGGCAAGATGCCTATTTACTCAACTCTTCATACGTCGCCCTCACGGCCCTGATGAACTCCCCGCTGTTCAGCACCGTCACATTCTCGAGCGAGGTGATCAGCGCGAGGTCCTTCGTCATCTTCCCGCTCTCAATCGTGCGGATGACCGCCTGTTCCAGCCGGTCCGCATAAGCGCAAAGCTCAGCAATGCCGTCCAGCTCGCCGCGTTTGCGCAGCGCGCCGGTCCACGCGAAGATCGTCGCAACCGAGTTCGTCGAGGTCTCCTCGCCCTTCAGATGCTTGTAATAGTGACGCTGCACGGTTCCGTGCGCCGCCTCGTACTCATAGATCCCGTCCGGGGAGACCAGCACGGAGGTCATCATCGCGAGCGAGCCGAACGCGGACGACACCATGTCGCTCATCACGTCACCATCGTAGTTCTTGCAGGCCCAGATGAAGCCGCCCTCCGACTTCATGACGCGCGCCACCGCGTCGTCGATCAGCGTGTAAAAGTACGTGATCCCGGCCGCCTCAAACTTCTCCTTATACTGCGCGTCGAAGATCTCCTGAAAGATGTCCTTGAAGGTATGGTCGTACTTCTTGGAGATCGTATCCTTGCAGGCGAACCAGAGATCCTGCTTCGTGTCGAGCGCATAGTTGAAACAGCTCTTCGCAAAACTCTCGATCGAAGCATACAAGTTGTGCATTCCCTGCAGCACGCCCGGCCCTTTGTAGTCGAAAACGGTCTCTCTCATCTCTGTTCCGTCCTCGGCCGTGAACACAAGCTCTGCCTTGCCCGGTCCCGGGATGATCA
Source organism: uncultured Lachnospiraceae bacterium (assembly GCA_947626285.1). Lineage (GTDB taxonomy): Bacteria > Bacillota > Clostridia > Lachnospirales > Lachnospiraceae > Choladousia. The sequence continues at coordinate 5,827 of CANQRR010000052.1, read as the reverse complement.
TCTCCACGTTCTTGTAGAGATCGCCATACGCGTGCCTCGCGATCGTGATCGGCTTCTTCCAGGTCCGCACGTATGGCTCGATGCCCTTCACAACGATCGGGGCGCGGAACACGGTCCCATCGAGAATCGCGCGGATCGTTCCATTCGGACTCTTCCACATCTCCTTGAGGTCGTATTCCTTCACGCGCGCCACGTTCGGCGTGATCGTCGCGCATTTCACCGCCACGCCGTACTTTTTCGCGGCGTTCGCGCTGTCAATCGTGATCTGGTCGTTCGTCGCGTCACGGTTCTTCAGCCCGAGATCATAGTACTCGCTCTTCAAGTCCACAAACGGGCAGATCAGCTCATCCTTGATCATCTGCCACAGAACTCTCGTCATCTCATCCCCGTCCATCTCAACGATTGGGGTGGTCATTCTGATCTTTTCCATTTGTCTCACGTTTCCTTTCTTTGCTGTCATTCACCTTATTCATTTTTCTGCTTGTATGTTGGCGAACCACAGACAGGAATCGCAGGGATTTCCGGGTGTTTTCCGGCACAAAGCCGTTCAATATCGGCTTCCCCTTCTAAAAGCCGATATTGCGGTTTTGACGGGAAATACCCAGGAAGGGTACCGTGCGATTCCGTCCGATGAAAATTACTCTTTTGCCCACCCAAACGAGTACCGCACAGCCTTCTCCCAACCCGCGATCCTGCGTTCGCGCTCATCCGCCTCCATCTGAGGCTCAAACACGCGATCCGTCTTCCAGTTCTGCCGGATCTCATCCGTATTTCCCCAGAATCCGACCGCCAGCCCCGCCAGGTACGCGGCGCCCATCGCCGTCGTCTCAATGCACTGCGGCCGCAATACCTGCTGCCCGATCACATCCGCCTGATACTGCATCAGAAAATTGTTCGCGCTCGCACCGCCGTCCACCTTGAGTCCGGCAAGCTGAATGCCCGAATCCGCCTCCATCGCGCGAATCACGTCGTTCGTCTGGTACGCCAACGATTCCAGCGTCGCCCGAACAATGTGGTATTTGTTCACGCCGCGCGTGATCCCGACGATACAGCCGCGCGCATACTGATCCCAGTACGGAGCGCCGAGTCCGGTGAACGCCGGCACCACGTAACAGCCGTTCGTGTCCTTCACGCGCCCTGCGATCCACTCCGTGTCCGGTGCGGAATCGATCAGGTGCATCTCGTCGCGCAGCCACTGGATCGCCGCTCCAGCCACGAAAATCGAGCCTTCCAGCGCATAGGTCACTTTGCCGTCCACGCCCCAGGCGATCGTCGTCACCAGTCCGTTGTCGGAGAACACCGGCTTCTCCCCTGTATTCATCAGCAGGAAACCGCCGGTCCCGTAGGTGTTCTTGACCTCTCCCCTCCGGAAGCAGGTCTGTCCGAACAGCGCCGCCTGCTGGTCGCCCGCCGCGCCCGCGATCGGAATCTCACCGCCCAGAAACTCCGGCGCGCTCTTTCCGTAAATTTCACTGGACGCCGCCACCCGCGGCAGCATCGATTTCGGGATGTCAAGCTCCCGCAGGATATCGTCATCCCACTGCAAAGTATTGATATTGAACAGCATGGTCCGCGACGCGTTCGTGTAATCGGTCACGTGCACCGCGCCCTTCGTCAATTTCCAGATCAGCCAGGTCTCGACCGTTCCGAACAGCAGCTGCCCGGCCTCCGCTTTCTCCCGCGCTCCCGGCACGTTGTCCAGCAGCCATTTGATCTTCGTCGCGGAAAAATAGGCGTCGATCACGAGTCCCGTCTTCTGCCGGAACGTCTCCGTCAGTCCGCGCGCCTTCAGACTGTCGCAATACTCCGCGGTCCTGCGGCACTGCCAGACGATCGCGTGGTGGATCGGCACGCCGGTCTCTTTGTCCCAGACGATCGAGGTCTCGCGCTGGTTCGTAATCCCGAGCGCCGCGATGTCCGCAGCCGTCGCACCGATCTTCGACATCGCCTCGACCGCCACGCCGAGCTGCGTCGACCAGATCTCGTCCGCATCGTGCTCCACCCAGCCGGGCTTTGGAAAATACTGTGAAAATTCCTTCTGCGCCACACTGCAGATATTGCCCTCGTGGTCAAACAGAATACAGCGGTTGCTCGTCGTCCCGGCGTCCAGCGCCATCACATATTTCGCCATTTGTACCTCCCCCGGATTGCTTTTTATATATTCTTATTTTATCAGAAACCGCTCCTTCTGCAAAGCGCGAAATATCCGTCAAAACGATTCTCTCGAAACTAAATCAGTCCAAATATATTCACTCAGAAAGACTTTTCCAGTCTCTGGATCATCTCATCCACATCTGCCTTCTCGATGATCAGCGGCGGCACGAGACGGATCACGTTGCCCCCGGCGCTCATCACGACCAGGCCGTTCTCCAGCGCCTTCGTCACGATCTCCCCTGCCGGGCGTCCCTCCACGGCAAGCCCCTGCATCAGGCCCATGCCGCGCCGCTCAGTCAGGAAATCGTACTTCGCGACCAGCTCGTCGAGCTTCTGTTCCAGATACGGAGCGATCTCGTTCACATGATCGATCACGTTCAGTTCCTCAAAGAGATCGAACACTTTTGACACGGCCGCGCAGGCCAGCGGATTGCCGCCGTAGGTCGTCCCGTGATCGCCCGGTACGAGCGACGCCTTCGCCGTCTTTTCATTCAATAGGAACGCGCCCACCGGAATGCCGCAGCCGAGTGCCTTCGCGCTCGTCATGATGTCCGGCTGCACGCCGTACTTCTGCCAGACGAACCAGCTGCCGCAGCGCCCCATGCCGCACTGGATCTCATCGAAGATCAGCAGAATGTCCCGCTCGTCGCACAGCGCGCGCAGACCTTTCAAGAATTCCGGCGCCGCCGGATAGATGCCACCCTCGCCCTGCACCGGCTCTAAAAGGATCGCGCAGGTCTTCTCGTTCACCTGCGCCTTCACGCTCTCAAAGTCGTTGAAATCCGCGAAACGGATACCGCCGATCAGCGGCTTGAACGCCTCCTGATAATGCGGATTCCCGGTCACGGACAACGCGCCCATACTCCTGCCGTGGAAGGAATTGTTCATCGCGATGATCTCATGGTCTGTGCTTCCGTCCTTCAAGTATGCGTATTTCCTGGCCGCCTTGATCGCGCCCTCGATCGCCTCCGTGCCGCTGTTCGTGAAGAACACCTTGTCCATGCCGCTCTTTTTCACCAGCTTCTCCGCCGCATCCGCTAGCGGCACGCTGTAATACAGATTCGACGTGTGGATGAGCTTCCCGATCTGCTGATTCAGTGCTTCCTCATACGCCTTGTTCCCATAGCCGAGCGCAAACACCGCGATCCCGGCTCCGAAATCCAGATATTTTTTTCCGTCGACATCGGTAAGCCACACACCCTCGCCGCTCTCGAACACCGCCGAAAAGCGGTTGTAGGTGTGGAGCACATACTGCTCCGTGCGTTCCATGTATTCTGTCGATTTCATATTTTCCATTTCTGCCCTCCCGCCCGTTTTTTCTATCAGGCTTTTCGCGCATTTTTCTTTTCCTTCAGAGTTTCTCTGTCATCCATGTGCAGGGTTTCTCATTCCCCGAAGCAATCTGATTCTACACCACTGCTGTTCCAGATGACTCTTACACGTCGTAGCGCTCTTCATCGTCCCCGATGATCGCCGTGCCGATGCCCTTGTTCGTAAAGAACTCAAGCAGCAGACAATGCTCGATCCTGCCGTCGAGAATATGCACCCGCGACACGCCGGACTCGATCGCGCTGATGCAGTTCTCCAGCTTCGGCAGCATGCCGCCGCCGACATTTCCGCTCTTTAAGAATTCCTTCGCCTCCGGGATCGACAGCTCGCTGATCAGGGAGGAGCGGTCGAGTGGATCGCGATACACACCCTCGATGTCCGAGAGGAACACGAGCTTCGACGCCTTCACCGCTGTCGCGATCGCGCAGGCCGCGTCGTCCGCGTTGATGTTGAACGAATGGTACTCGTCGTCCGAGCCGACCGGGCAAATGACCGGAATAAAATCATTATCCAGCAGCGTGTCGAGCAGGCAGGTGTTGACCTCTTTGATCTCCCCGACATAGCCGATGTCCTTGCCGCCGGAAAGCTTCTTGTCCACGCGCAGGACCGTGCCATCCTTGCCGCTGATGCCGACCGCCTTGAGACCCACTTTCTCCATCATTGAGACGAGGCCCTTGTTGATCTTGTTCAGCACCATCTCCGCGATCTCCATCGTCGGCTTGTCGGTCACGCGCAGGCCGTTCACAAAATTCGTTTCAAGGCCGACCTTGTTGATCCACTTCGTGATCTCCTTGCCGCCCCCGTGCACAATGATCGGCCGGAAACCGACCAGCTTCAGCAGCGCCACGTCGCGAATCACACTCTTCTTCAATTCATGATCCACCATCGCGCTCCCGCCGTATTTCACTACAATCGTCTTCCCATGAAAACGCTGTATATAGGGAAGCGCCTCGATCAGGACATTGGCCTTCTGCAGCCAAAGCTCCATCGTTGATTCCATGCTTATTCACTCACCTTCCTTAGGATCTATAATCAGCATTAATTTTCACGTAATCGTAGGTCAGGTCACAGCCCCAGGCGGCGGCAAATGCCTCCCCCATCTTCACGTCGGCGATCGCCGTCACCTCGTCCTCGGAGAGAATCCTCGTCGCCTCTTCCTCGCTGTAGCCGGTCGAAACGCCGTTCTCGATGATCTTAAGCTTCCCTGCCGCGCTCTCAAAGTACAGATCGACCTTCTCCGGATCGAACTGCGCGCCGGAGTAGCCCATCGCGCAGAGAATACGCCCCCAGTTCGCGTCGCGTCCGTAGATTGCGGCCTTTGTCAGATTTGAAGTGACGACCGACTTGGCCAACGTCACCGCCTGCTCCTTGCTCTCGGCCCCGACGACCTTTACCTCAAAGAGCTTCGTCGCGCCCTCGCCGTCCGCCGCCATATGCTTCGCCAGATATATGTTTACATAATTCAGAGCCTCCATGAACTTCGCGTAGTCCTCTCCCTCCGCAAAGATCTCCGGATTACCCGCCTCACCGTTCGCCAGCAACAGGCAGGTATCGTTCGTCGAAGTATCGCCGTCGACTGAGATCATGTTGTAGGAATCGACGACGCTTGCGCTCAACGCCTTCTGCAGCAGCTCCTGCGCGATACAGGCGTCCGTCGTCACAAAACTCAGCATCGTGCACATGTTCGGATGAATCATCCCGGAACCCTTGCTCATGCCGCCGACCGTCACGATCTTTCCCCCGATCTCAATTTCGACCGCGATCTCTTTCTTCACCGTGTCCGTCGTCATGATCGCTTCCGCCGCGAGCGTGCCCGCCGCCGTGCTGCCTGAGAGCAGCGGCTTCATCTTTTCAATTCCTGCCTTGATCTTGTCGATCGGAACCTGCTGTCCGATGACGCCCGTGGACGCCACCAACACCTGCTCTGGAGCAACGCCAAACAGCTCCGCCGCCTTCTCTGCCGTCGCCCGGCAGTAGCCGAGGCCCTCCGCCCCGGTGCAGGCGTTTGCCACGCCGCTGTTGACGACAACTGCGTGCGCCGTCTTATTTCCATATACAATACCCTGATCCCACTTGACCGGAGCCGCCTTGACGACGTTCGTCGTGAATGTTCCCGCCACGCGGCACTCCGCCTCGCTGTAGATCATCGCCATATCTTTTTGGTCGTTCTTCTTGATACCCGCCGCGACGCCGATCGCCGTAAAGCCCTTCGCGGCAGTCACCCCGCCATGTATTTCCTGCATGCTTTATTCCTCCCCATCTTTTTCGGTAGTGTCAAATCCTACCTGTTTTTTTGTTCCAAAATTCAATAAAAACCTTGGTCTTAAGGGAAATCTGCAATAAA
>CANQRR010000051.1 GCA_947626285.1 uncultured Lachnospiraceae bacterium | reverse complement strand
CCTTCCAGATCTTTCGCCCGTTCCGTCACATCCAGGTACGCTTCGTCCAGCGCGATCGTCTCCGCCGCAGATGCATACTCGTTCCAGATCTCGTGGAGCTGCCCGGATACGGCTCTATATTTGTCAATATTCGGGCGCATATAGATCCCGTCCGGGCAAAGCCTGTACGCTTCTTTGATATTCATTGCGGAATGGACGCCGTATTTCCTGGCCTCATAGCTGCAGGTAGCGACCACGCCGCGCTCGGCAGGCAAGGCGCCTATGATCAGCGGCTTTCCGCGCAAGGCAGGATTATCCCGTATCTCTACGGAGGCAAAAAAAGCGTCCATATCTACATGAATGATGATCTGCCCCATGTTCTCCTCCTGCGGGAATCAAATAAATAATCGGCCTTACGGAAAAGATTATATCATAAAAAGTGCACAATTTGCGCAAAAATCCGCAGGCGCAAATGTACCTGCGGGTTTTAAAACTCCATGTGTTTAGCTTGAAACATTTTAGAAGCTGTTCTGTATCAGCCACCGCTCGGCCGCACAGACCTCTTCCGTCACGTCGGTGCCGTCCGCAAGGATCAGTTTTTCTTCCGGAAGCTCTCCGAAAATATCCAGATGAGCCTTTTCCGCCACGACATTCTTAAAGTAATTGTTCTCATCGGAAAAGCCCGGATCCGGCTGAAGCTGGCAAACGCTGTAGCCCTCCATGATCGCGGTGACAGGCGCGCCGTGCAGCGTAAGCCCCTCAAAGCGGCTGAGGTCCGCCCCATACGGCCCCGCCTCCTTGTAGATACGCACCACATCGCCAAGAAGCTGTTTCTTTTCATCTTCTGTCAGCGGATTCAGGCTCTGTACGGTGTGAATATTGTCCTTTACCTGCTCCAGTGTGGACATACCGGACAGGTTGCAGATCACGCCGTCCAGACCGCCGGTGAAGCGTACAGCCCAGGATGCCACGGAAGCATCGGGATCCATCTCTTTCAGCCGTTCCTTCACCTTTTCCGGCACCATCGACAGGCCTCCGCCCTTGACCGGCTCCATGATGACCACCAGCTTGCCGTGCCTGCGGATCACCTCATAGGCTTCTCTCGCCCGCACCAGCTCGCTGTCCCAATCCAGATAATTCACCGGGATCTGAACAAACTCAAACTCCGGGTGTTCCGTCAAGATCCGGTCAAGCAGCTCCGGCGATGAATGGAAAGAAAAGCCCAAGTGTTTGATCTTTCCGTCTGTCTTCCATTTCAAAGCATGGTCGATGAGATGGCAGGTCTTGACGACGCCTCCCTTGCCATCCACCCCGTCATAATAGACGGTCTGGAAATTGTGAAGCAGGTAATAATCAACATAGTCCACGCCCAGATTCTCCAGCTGCCGCGCGAAGATTGGCTCGATCTCTTCCTCAGCTTTCAGATCGAATGTGGGAAACTTCGTGGCGATCAGGACGCTCTCCCTGGGATGCCGTTCGATGACGGCCTTGCGGACAGCCTCCTCGCTCTTGCCGTTGTGGTAGACATAGCTTGTGTCAAAATAATTGTACCCTGCCTCGATAAAAGTATCTACCATCTGAAATAACTGATCGTAGTCAAAGTCCGTAGGGTCGCCTGACTTTACGGGCAGGCGCATCATGCCGAACCCAAGCTTGCTTTTCAGTGCCATTTTTTGTCTCCTCCTTTTTGGATTAATTATCTCAGGTTTTGCCCGAATTCATACAGCTTCTGTATTTTGCTTTTCAGAATCGGGCTGAACACCAGCGATAGTGAGCTTATTGGTATCATTATAAGCAAACTTTCTCCTGCAATCAAATGCCTATTTCCTATGATTTCCTATGCAATTATTGAATAACACTTGCACAGGAAAGGCCGGTTCAAAATATCAGAGACAGAAATCTCCAATCAATACCAATCATGCTTCTCGCCTCTGTCAAGCGCATTGATCCTCTCCATCTCATCGTCGCTCAATTCAAATCCAAACAGATCGAGATTTTCCTGAATGTGATCGGGATTGCTTGAACCCGGGATCACGACTACGCCTTTTTGCAGATTCCAGCGCAGGATTACCTGTGCTGATGTTACGCCATGGGCAGCGGCAATCTCCGAGATCACGGAATCGCCGAGCAGCTCCGCGGTATGGCCTCTGCCACCGAAAGGATACCAGCCCTGCACGACAATGCCGAGGTTCTGAATGTACGGAATCACGTCATTTTCTCCGGGGTGGTGAAGCAGCATCATATCAATATAGCCGATGTCCAGCTTATCCAGAGCGTCCTGGATCGCCTTCTCCGGATCCGCGAACTGCTCGCCCGGATAGAGCTTCGTGATCACAAAAATCTCCTCCCGCGGCACATCGGAATCCCGTACCGCGCGGCCGACCGCCGCCTCAGAGAAGTATTGTCAAGTGTGTTTGTAAAACTTTTGCAAATTCCGCATCTAAATAGGGGACATCCATTTTTGAATGTCCTCGCCTGCGTTTCACCACATCTGCCTATTTCTCCATGTAATGCATATCAAACTGCCATTAATTCTTTATGTCCAATAAGCATTCTTTTAAATTATTAAACATTTTCTATTTTCCTTTTGGGGTTGGTATGACCAACAGCGTTGTTGCAATGAGAATCCCTATCATCCCTATTATTTCTTTCGCAGATAATGCTTCATGGAAAGCAATCACTCCAATGAAAATTCCTGTCAGCGGCTCGAAAGTGCTGAACAGTGATGCCTTCACTTCTCCGCAGAGAATTACGCCCTTTTGGAATAGCACCAGAGCAAAAACTGTGGCAAGCAGGGCAAGGCCAAATTCTGCCGCCCACCCTATAGCGTCAAGACTGAAAACGAGCTTTTTGCTGAAAAATGCAATTATCCCCATCTCCGCTGCGGACAGCAGGGAGATCCAAAACGCAAGCACAAGAGAGTAAAGCCCTTTGACGGTGCTTTTTCCCAACAAAACGATATATACAGCATAGATGATCCCGGAGGCGACCGCCAGAATGATCCCCTCCACGCGAACCTGTCCGTTTGGAGTATAGAGCAGCGCCATGCCTCCAACACAAAGGATGGCACAAATGATTTGCTTCGTGTCCGGCCGCGACCTGAAAAATATCGCCAAAATCAACATGACCGCAACAGGATAGGTGAAGTGAAGGGTCGTGGCCATGCCGCTGTCGATATAGGTGTAAGAAGCATAAAGCAGTATCGGCATCAGGGCATAAGGTACCGACAATTTCAGTAGGGCAAGGAACTGCTTTTTGCTTATTTTTATGGAACAGCCCGGCAAAACAAGGCAGACGAGGCCCAGCACGATGCTGCCAAAAAAGAATCTGCCGAAGGCAACCGTATAGGCATTGCTGCCATGAGCATATGCGATCCTAGTCAACAGCGGCATCGTACCGAACAGGACAGCAGAAAGAATCACATAAAAAACACCGAGATGGCTTTTGTCCTCTTTCATGGTCACTGATTACACTCCGGGAGCATAACGGAAAAATGCACAACAACTTCCGGGTATCCCTCTACCGGAACCCAAGCGCGAATTTTATTTTCGATTGGTCTGTCAACTTGTGCTGTTTGCGTAGATAGTGCCAGCGCTTTTCTGCATCCCCTGTGGCTTTCCGGAGTTCCTATTTTTGCGCAGACCTGCCCTTCGGTAAGACCTGCCGCCGCCGCTGCCTGATTGACCGCCAGGACATGATTCCCCTTGTCAATCAGACGAGCCGTGCCGGGAAACGCATCCCATGTAAGGTGAAACGCCCGGATCAGTTCTTCATATCGATTCTCATTTTGTTCCATAACGATTGCCTCCTGTTATTTGTTTGCTTTTTTAAGCCATCTTTTGATATATTCCGCTATCTCGCCGCATCGGGACTCCAAAGCAAAGTGTCCGCTGTCCACAAGATGTATCTCCGCGTCCGGGACATCTTGCAGGAATGCCTCGGCTCCGGCAGGAATGAAGGAAGGGTCGTTCTTGCCCCACACTGCAAGCAGAGGAGGCTTACATGTACGCAGATACTTTTGAAATGCCGGATATAGTTTCACGTTGCTCTGATAGTCAAAAATCAGATCGGATTGTTTCTCTGCATAGTCCTGTATAACCTGAGAGTAGTACAGATCCAGTGAATACCCATCCGGTGAGACAGTGCCTTCTTCCGTCCCAAAGGTATATTGGCCGATTACCGTATCCGGTGCAAACGCATTCTTATACTGCTCTCTGAGTTCCGCCGTGGGGTTCTCCCAGTATTCCGCACGGGCTCCCCACTTTTTTCCAAGACCCTCCCGGTAAACATTACCGTTCTGACTGACAATGCCAAGAATGCGATTCGGATGTCTGGCCGCGATACGGAATCCGATAGGCGCACCGTAGTCGAAAACATACATATGCCTGATGCTGCGCCGTGTGGTGATTGCTTCCAGTGTGTTCATAAAAAATAACCTGCCTTTCTGTTATTCTATTACAATTTTGTACTGAACCAAGAGAGCAGTTGCTCAGATTCTTGATTTGTTTCATAGCCAAGCCAAGCAACAGCTAACCTTTTTTCACGGTTGAACATGGTCATCTGACCGTTCATCCCGCCCTTACCCCAAAAGCCTGATTGTTCCAGCGGGTACAGGTGTTGCAGGGTTGGCAGTATGTATGCTCAATGCCGCTGTCTGTCATAACAGCAATATCATAAATATTCAGATGATTCGCTTTGATAAATTCCAATGTCTTGTCAATCATTTTTTGGCTCCACCTACAATTATTTGACCCCTACCATAAAGAACCTGTTGAAGCAAAGAATGACCTCTCCGTTCTTCATAACGGGATAGGCTTCCCTTGCCCGTCTCAGTATCTCGTTTTCAAATGCTTCTTTGCCTGAGTCATTCAAACAGGAGAGGTAGGGCCTTATGCGCGTCCCTTTGACCCACTCGATGAGCGCCTTGTGGTCTTTTAGATTGTGGTAATACCGCGTTTCCCATAGTTGAAAGCTGCTGCAATGTCCGCTCAACAGATCAAAATACTGGTGAGGGGTCAAAAACCCATTATAATCCACTTCAACATCCTTAAAGCCCCAGCGGTCTTCCGCAGCTACTGCCTGGATAATTTGGTAAAACGGCTCTGCATCGTTCATAGGAAACTGCGCCGCAAAGACTCCACCTGGATTCAAATGTGTCAGAAGCTCCGGGATAAGAGCCTCATGCGCTGGAATCCACTGGAGACACGCATTGGAGAACAGCAGATCATATTGGCCGGTCAGTTCACGGATATCTTTTTGTATAAATTCCATGTCTCCGCACTCTTTGCGCGCCCTCTCTATCATGTTCTCCGAATTATCGATCCCGACGATTTTCGCGCAGGGAAATGCCTGCTTCAAAAGCCGCGTGCTGTTTCCGGGGCCACAGCCAAGATCGGCTATCGTATCAGGTCTGAAATCGGATATTCTCTTTATCAGGTCGATAGCGGGCTGATTTCTTTGGTTTTCAAAGAGTAAGTATTGTGATGAATTCCACGCTGCTTTCACTGATATTCCCCCTTTCAAGCCGCTCAAGGCTGCTTCTACTGTACGGCTGGCTCAAACAACAGGCTTCCTGAATACTGTACAGTAATTTCCTTTCGGCGTGCGGCATCGTGAACAGTGCAGACACTTTGAAGCTGACAGATCACCTGCCATCCATCTGCTCACCAAATTTGGTTCGCATAAAAATGGCCTTGACATTCCAAATCCTGCAATAGCTGATTCTCCCATATATTTTTCCATAAGGGCAGGATCAGAAAATCCGCCCGTCACATAAACAGGAATCGATATTGCATCTGCGATTTCTTTTGCATATTCGTAAAAATATCCGCCTTTTAATATTTTGTGGCCATCAAACTCCTGCCCTGCCATTTTTTGCGCCTTGCCGTGAATATTCCCACTTACTTCTATCGCATCTATGCCTGATTGCACAAGCATCCTGCATATAGAAAGCGACTCGTTAAAGGTTAAACCGTTTTCAAAAAAGTCTGAACAGGTAACTTTAATCAGTATAGGGTACTCCTCTCCAACTCTCTGCCGAATGGCTTTTATGATTTCATCAACGATCCTATAGCGGTTTTCCAGATTTCCGCCGTATTCATCTGCACGGTTATTGTAATAAGGACTTAGAAACTGGTTGAGCAGATACGAATGCCCTCCGTGAATTTCAACTGCGTCAAATCCTGACTTTTTTACTCTTTCCGCTGCGGATGCGTATTTTTCTATCATGTCTTTTATATCTAAAACCGTCATAGTAATTCCTACAAGTCCTGTACTTTTCTCTGGGACATCGCTTGGTGCAAAAATCACCCGGTTATCCGTTTCATATGTAGTTTTTGTCCCTCCATAGGCAATCTGCATCATAACAGACGAACCAAAAGTATGTACTTTATCCGTAAGTTCCTTGTATTGCGGGATAAAGCAGTCGTCATAAATCCCCATCATGCCCGCGTTAGGGTATTCGTCCCTGCTTATCCGTGCATATCCCGTACATATCAGCCCAATGTTGTTTTCTGCAAGTTCACAGTAAATATCAAACTGTTTTTTGGACATAAAGCCGTCTTTATCGGACAGGGCTTCCCATGTCGCACTCCTTAAAATTCTATTTGGACATACCATCGACTTTATTTGTACTGGCGTAAAAATGCTCCTGCTCATTTTGCTTTCCTCCCTTTCCCCGTAACTTTTTGAATTTCAAATTTCAGCACATAGATTTTATCTATACAATGTGGCAAATTGCTGGGGCAGCAGCTTTGTATGCTCGATCACTGTAAAACAGGCATTCGGATCATGCCGGATGCCGGATATTCGTTTGCCTCCCGCCGCGCTGCAATGAAAGTAGATTACATGATCACACAGCGCAAAACTCATGGGAACGCCGTAGGGGACATTATTCTCATCAATTAACGAAAGTACCCCGTACTCAGCCTCATGAAAAAGGCGAAGCGTTTCTTCATCCGTTAGCTGTCTGTCAGATCTTCGCATTGATTCGTTCATACACTTCATCCCCTTATGATTCATTATTGCCCAAGTAGTTTTTTCAAATCAGCTTCAGGCGTGGAAACCGGAGCGATAGCATATTTCTCGGCCAGAAGATTCAATACATTGGGAGAAACAAACGCCGGAAGCGATGGCCCAAGCAAAATGTTTTTGACACCGAGATGCAAAAGCGTGAGTAGGATGCAGACCGCCTTTTGTTCATACCAAGAAAGTACCATAGAGAGCGGAAGGTCATTGATCCCGCATTTGAAAACCTCCGCAAGCGCACCGACCACCTTGATTGCGCTGTATGCGTCATTGCACTGCCCCATGTCCATCAGGCGTGGCAGACCTGCCACCGTTCCAAGATCAAGGTCGTTGAAACGATACTTCCCACAAGCAAGAGTGAGGATAACCGTATCGGCCGGTGCCTGCTTTACGAATTCTGTGTAATAATTTCTTCCCGGCTTTGCTCCGTCGCAGCCTCCTACAAGGAAGATGTGCCTAATTAAACCATTTTTGACCGCTTCTACCACCTTGTCCGCTACAGACAACACTGTTCCATGAGAAAAACCTGTCATGACAGTCTTGCCGCCGTTAATCCCGGTAAAGACTGTATCCTCTGCGTATCCGCCAAGCGACAGCGCTTTTTGAATTACGGGAGTGAAATCCTTATCTTCTCCGATATGTACGATTTCCGGGTAAGACACAACTTCCGTGGTAAACACCCGATCCGCATAGCTGGCTTTGGGCGGCATCAGACAGTTTGTTGTAAAAAGAACCGGTGCAGGGAGATTTGCAAATTCTTTCTGCTGGTTTTGCCACGCCGTACCAAAGTTGCCTTTGAGATGGCCGTATTTTTTGAGTTCAGGATAAGCGTGCGCAGGTAGCATCTCGCCGTGCGTATAGACATTGATCCCCATATCCTTCGTCTGTTCCAGAAGTTGCTTCAGATCATAGAGGTCATGCCCGGAGATGACAATGAAAGGTCCCTTTTCCACAGTCAGCGGCACCTCAGTCGGCACAGGTGTCCCATAGGTTTCGGTATTCGCCCGATCCAGAAGTTCCATGCAGCGTAGGTTGACCTCTCCGACCTCCAGTACGATGGGAAGAAGCAGATCCTGATCCCAATCCATGCCAACAGCAAATAGAGCCTTGTAGAAAAAGCGATTCACCGTTTCGTCGTGATAGCCGAGAACCGATGCGTGATAGGCATACGCCGCCATACCGCGGACACCAAAGAGAATCAAAGATTTCAAGGAACGAATATCCTCGTTTGCTTCCCAAACAAACCTCATGTCGTAATCGTCGTTTCTGCCACAGGAAGATGTACATTTGAGGCATTCCGGCACCAACCTGTTTTTCTCTGTATGCACCTTATCAATCAATGCGGAAATTGTCGCATCGTTGAAATTGACATTCGTAATGGTTGTAAACAAACCTTCAATAATCAGACGATCCGTTCCAGAATTGATTAAATGCTCATTTCCTTCCGTCGCACGGGCAAGACCAATCAAAGCGCCGGTCAAGCAGTCTTGTAACTGTGCCGTATCGGCCTTCTTCCCGCATACTCCGGCTGCACCCTTGCATCCTGCACAGCCCGCCGTCTGTTCACATTGAAAGCAAAACATCTTATTATCCATTTCCATATCTCCTCTCTGATTATTCAATGATCTGACCGTCTGTGGAGATCGTCACAACGCTCCAAGGGATAAACTTCCCGCTGGCTTGCAGTGCTTGTTTTACCGCGTTTTCGATGCCGCCACAGCAGGGTACTTCCATTCGGATGACGGTCACGCTCTTGATATTGTTTCCGGCGATGATCTGGGTCAGCTTCTCCGTGTAGTCCACCATATCCAGCTTCGGGCAGCCAATCAGGGTGATTCTGTTTTTGATGAAATCATTGTGGAAGTTACCGTAAGCGTAAGCGGTGCAATCGGCGGCGACCAGCAGATTTGCGCCGTTGAAATAGGGAGCGTTTACGGGAACCAGCTTGATTTGCACCGGCCACTGAGAAAGGCGGCTGTGGACTGTCACATTTTCAGCCTGCGTTTCTTCGCGGTGAATTGCTTTTGAGACTGTTCCGGGGCAGCCGCAAGGCAGATTTTCAGCACCTTTATTCTGCTTTGCCGCCTGTACCGCAGCTTCGTTGTATGCTGGTGCTTCCCGTTCCTCAAAAGAAATTGCTCCTGCTGGGCAGGCGGGTAAGCAGTCGCCAAGACCGTCGCAGTAGTCCTCTCGGAGCAGTTTCGCCTTGCCGTCAACGATACCGATTGCTCCTTCGTGGCAGGCTTCGGCGCAGATCCCGCAGCCATTGCACTTTTCCTCGTCGATTTTGATGATTTTTCTAAGCATAATATGTTCCTCCCATTTTTGTACTGGTCATCTTGTTACTTCCCAGGTTTACACATCCGATTCCATTTCGATTTTGAAGATGTTGATCACATCGCTGTCCGGGCAGCAAAACTGAATATTGCCGTTTTGCGCCGTTGGCGGCGTGCCGCCGTACCTGAGAATATCAATATACGGGAAAGCGACGTGCATGGCCATGGGGCAAAGTGCGCCCCGGTCTGTATCATAATCGAATACATCTCCAATCTTATGCCCTCGATGGCAGGCATGATTTCCTTTCCGTTCAACTAAGGTAATTTTTATCTTTGATTTTGGCTTCATCCCGCTCACCTTATAATTCCCTCTTTCTTGACTTTTTGGCTTTATTATAGTATAATAAAGGCAATAAGTATGTTGTTTTTGCAACGAAAAAGAGGTTTTTATGAAAAAGTATGTCTCTCTTCTAAAAAGAACAAAGTTGTTTTCCGGCGTAGGTGATGATGACATCCTATCTATGCTGAATTGTCTGAACGCCACCGTCCGAGAGTATAGCAAGGGTGAATATGCGTTTCGTCAAGGCGAGTACATTCGCAATCTGATGATTCTTGCAGCGGGCAGACTTCACATTCAGGAAGAGGACTATTGGGGCAATCTAAACATCCTGAATGAGATCCGCCCTGGAGAAATGTTTGGAGAAGCCTACATTGTACCAAACAGTGGCCCTTTGATGGACGATGTCATTGCTATTGAAGAAAGCGTGGTTCTCTTTTTCGATATGGAACGAATACTGACCGTATGCCCCTCTGCTTGTCCTTTTCACACGCGGCTTGTAAAAAATATATTTTATACGATATCGGATAAGAATAAAAGCCTTGTTCAAAAACTCAGCTATATGTCTCAACGATCCACAAGAGAAAAGCTGCTGTCTTACCTTTCCGATGAGGCGAAGCGGCAAAACAGCAGTTCTTTTTCTATTCCCTTTAACCGACAGCAGCTTGCGGATTTTCTTTCGGTAGACCGAAGCGCCATGTCCAACGAGCTATGCAAGCTGCGGGACGAAGGTATGTTGGATTTTCATAAAAATGATTTTACATTGTACGAGGGATAGAAAAAAATGATTTTGCAATCTTTTTCAGTGATTCTGCTGAATATTGGAGCTGACTGATTTCAGAATCATTCAGGGAAATCGGCACATGGGTTTCAATTCCCTTTTCTACCTTGATTATGATTCGATTGACGAGGACACCCGCAGCCTGTACCGTCAGGGCATCTCCGCTTTCGGCGGCGTCTCCCCGACCTACCGGATAGCGCTTGGGGCGGATGCGCCCATGATCGTGTGGGACTTCCACTCCCTGCTCGTCATGGTGCAGATGTGCTTCTCCCTCCTGCTTACGGATAAGGACACTGATATGCGCCTGTGCAAGCACTGCAAGAAAGCCTTTATCGCAAGCAGGAAAGGCAACGAATTTTGCAGCCCGCAGTGTAAGAACCAGTTTAACGTCTACAAATCGAGGGAGAAGAAAAAAGGAGACAAAAGAAATGATTGAAAACAGAAATGTAAATATCATAACCGATGCCGATGGCAAGAAGCTGGTGCTGATCAATGATATCCGCTTCATAGGAATAAACGCCTCTGTGGTTTTCTTTCAGATATTTCTGCCTCATCCTGCCGTATCTGCCGATATGATAGTCCGTCGTGTCTGAAAGCTTGAGGTCGGGGATCAGATAATCCCCCTCCCAATGATATGTGATTTCCATATACAGCCGCCCTCCTTTGTGTTAAACTGTTTACAGATACGAATAAAAGGGTTATCACCTTCTTCCTGATATTACAACATCTGCAATTTTCCATTCACCACAAATGAGCCAGCCGCATATGTTGTATTTTAGAAGATGCACATTTCCGCTAAAATACAGCGTTTTACGGAAATATTTACATCTACAGTTCACAACATATCACATCATTCCCGTACATGTACGCTGTGTCGATCAACCGGCCGCCTGCTTCCAGCAGGGCGGTTACGGAATTGTAGCACTCCTCGTCGGAGAGGCTGTACGTGCCCAGCCCCATGATCGGCATCTCATACCCGCTGTTGAGCAACACTGTATGCGTCTCAAAGTTGAAGGCGCCCGGCAGCCCGGCATCTGCTGACGAGTCAACCGCATCGAGTAAATCTGCTGAATCTGTCTCCGCAGACGAATCCTCTGTGGCTGCCTCCGAAGCCGCTTGGTTCGTCCCGTTTGTTTTCGCCCGCGCCGTGCCCTGTATGCAGGCCGCAAAGCCAAGTGCCGACAGTAATGCGATCATGGCGGGTATTTTACGTTTCATCCCTTTTCTCCCCTTTATTAGATTTTCCTATTACAGACTTTTCATCCAATTCACTGCCATGTCTACCCACATTGACACGTTGGGGTTTGCCTCTACAACAGTCTTCTGCCGTTGGTCATAAACGCTCAGCTGATTTGCCACGCTCATCCCGTGTTCTCCGCCGGTGTACAGGTGCAGTTCCACCGGGATCTTCAGCTCACACATTTTTTCCGCGATCATCAGGCAGTTGCGGACAGGGACATAACGATCCTGCTGGTTATGCCAGATGAACAGAGGGCAGACATGCTCTCCCACATAATGAATGAGATTCAACTGCGGCGGACAGCTTTTAGGAAAGTTAGACGCGTCAGGATTGATGAATTCCGGATCATTCCAGATTGTCCCCGAATTATCCCAACAGCCATAGGCGATTACCGCAGCGTCGGGCCGGATGTATTCCGGCTCTACCCCAAGAGCGGAGGATATTTCCGGAGCGTTCCATTGTGTGGCAGACATTCCGGCAAGGCAGGCTCCTGCCGAGAAACCCATCAGAGTTATCCTGCCCGGATCCACATTCCACTGCTTCGCATTATCCCTTACGACCTGAATCGCGCGGGAGCACTCGATCAGCACATCCGGATATCTGCAATCGTCCCCAACCGTGTATTCCAACACAAATGCGTGGAATCCTTTCTGCATGAAGGTTAACGCCACCGGTTCTGCCTCAAAAGGAGACAGGAAGGCAAATGCTCCGCCGGGCAGTACAATGATCGCTCCCCGCCCGTTCTCCGTATCACAGGTTCCGATGTTGTCATGGATATAAGTTGTCAAATATACTTCTTTGTCTTCAAACAGTTTTATTCTTTTATGGATCATCTCTTTTTCCTCCTGACATAAGCAAATGTCCCGGTTTCTGTTCGCAGCCGCTTTACTTCATATATTTGTTGAAGAATTCCTCCAGCTTATCGAACGGAATAGCGTCTTTTCCGCCGCCGTCATACAAGTCAGTATGCACCGCGCCCGGAATCAGCAGCAGCTCCTTGTTCCCCGTATATTTGCTGTCTTTTGTCATGGCCGCGTAGGCGTCTTTCCCCAAATAGCAGGAATGCGCCTTGTCGCCATGCATGACCAGGACGGCGCTGCGGATCTCGTTGCTGTACTGGTTGATCGGCTGGTTCAGGAAGGATTCGCATCCGATCACGTTCCAGCCGCCGTTGGAGTTCAGGGAACGGGCGTGGTAGCCGCGATCCGTCTTGTAATAATCATGGTAATCCTTCACGAAGAATGGCGCGTCCTCCGGCAGCGGATCGACCACGCCGCCGCCATGAAATCTTCCGTGTTGATATCGGGCGACGCCATGTAGCGGACATTGCCTCCGCTCTCCCCCGTGAACGAGGGGTCAAATGCAAGCGTCAAAAAGCCTCTCTCCGCCATCGTCTGCGCATAGAGTCCTGCGCACTGTTCCTTCACCGCGCCGAACGGTCCGCAGACGGCGATCGCCGGGAGCTTGCCGGATGCGTTTTTCGGCGCATACTCATCCGCCGCCAGCGTGATCCCGTAACGGTTCACGAATGTCACTTTCCGATGGTTCACCTTTTCGCTCTTCGGGAATGTCTTATCCCACTCCTGTGTCAGTTCCAGTTTTTCAATATTTGCCATGTTCTAATACCATCCTTTCCTGCTTGTTTTCATGATTCTTTTTGCCCTTTTCCATATGCGTGCCCAAACTGCCTCCTGAATCACTTTCTTACGGCCTCAGCAGCAAGTGCTTCGGCCTGGTCTGAACAGTAACGAAATTTGAGAAAGGCGGACGGTTATGGAACTGAGAACCATGCGGTATTTTCTCGCGGTCGCGAGGGAAGAAAACATGACGCGCGCGGCGGAGCTGCTTCACGTCACCCAGCCTACGCTCTCCAAGCAGCTAAAAGCATTGGAGGATGAGCTCGGAAAGAAGCTGTTTCTCAGGCACAGCTTCAGCATACAGCTCACCGAGGAGGGCATTCTCCTTCGAAAGCGCGCGGAAGATCTGGTCAAAAAGCTGCCCGAACCTGCATTACCATATCACCAGCGGAGATACGGAGCAGGTGACGGAAAAGCTCGACAAGGGCATCATTGATTTTGCCGTGCTGGCGCAGGAACCCGACACCGCCAGATACCGCTGTCTGAAGTTTCCGGGCGCTGATCTTTGGGGTCTCGTCATGCCCGCCGACTGCCCGCTGGCAAAAAAGGCGGCGGTTTCTGTCGAAGATCTGAAGGGTCTGCCCTTATTCTGCTCCGAGCAGGGCTGGAACCACGACCTTCCCAGATGGTGCGGCAGCCACATGGACCAGCTCCACCTGGAAGGTTCCTTTCGCCTGTCTTATAATGGGGCTCTTTTTGTGAGAGAAGGGCTTGGCTATCTCCTGACCTTTCAGCATCTGATCGACACAAGCCCAGAGAGCGGACTTGTGTTCCGTCCGCTTACCCCGGGCCTGGAGACTGGAATGTATCTGATCCGGAAAAAGCATCAGGCTTTCACGCCGATCGCAGGAAAGCTATTGGAAATGATCACTTGTCTTTACCTCTGATCGATCGCAGATGCTGACGCGCTGTCATGCTCCTCCTATACATTTATACCGTACATCGAACACAACGCCGCCGCGACACCAGGACCATATTTTTTTATCTGCTCATCTACATAGCCCCAGTCAACACCGCCCGCAGCGCCCTCCAACGCGTCGTCCGAAAGCTCGCCCTGCGTGTGCATCCGCTCGAACAAGGCCTTCACCTGCTCCTCGGTCGCTTCTGCGCCATATTCTTTGAAGATAGTCAAAAACTCCTCCGCAGACATCGCCCCCTTCAGTTTCGTCGTCATCTCATTTGCCTGTTTCTCGTTCATCGTGATTCCTCCTTAAAATTATATTTTTTTGATATTATCTTTTCTATTTGATACGCCGGTCCGCCTTTTTTGTTAGGGATTATTCTGTGTTTCATTTCCGAGAGGATTATATCATTTTTCTTTTTCCCTGAAAACAAAAATATCGGCCAAAAGAAAATTAATCCCTGTTAGCCGCCTCCACCAACGCACGGAATATTTTCCTGCTGTTGGCATCTGTCTTAAAGGAAAACTCCGGGTGCCACTGGACCGCCCACAGGAAACGGTAATCCGGCTTATACAATGCCTCCACAAGTCCATCCGATGATACCGCCATCACTTCAAGTCCGGGCGCGATTGTCTTAACCGCCTGATGATGATAGCTGTTGACCGGCATGCGCTCTGTCTGCAGGCACTCGTACAGCGGCGAATCCCTCATGATCTCTATATCATGTACCAGAATGTCATACGGCGCGTGCTGATGATGCTCTGTTTCGGACGGATGCTGGGTCGGGATATCCTGATACAAAGTTCCTCCAAGCCTGGCGTTGATAAACTGGATTCCCCTGCATATGCCGAGAAGAGGTTTATTTGTCCTCAAAGCCTCTTTAAGTATCAAGGTTTCCATCCGGTCTCTCTTCTCACAGCAGGAAACAAGCCCATCCAGCGCTTCTTCCTGATAGATTTCCGGGGAAACATCGTGTCCTCCGGTAAACAGAAAACCATCACATACCCCACACAGTCTTTTCAGCTCCGATCCGTCCGTTGAAAGCGGAAATATGATCGGAATCCCGCCGGCCTGATGAATGCCATCCATGTATCCCGGCAGCATCCAGATACTGTTCTTTTCGTCATCCCACAACGGCATAACGCCAATCATCGGTTTCATGGCAATCTGACCTCCTTATAAATAGAATCTCGCTTGCAAAATTCTCCGCCTGCGGCGGGCCGCGTCAGCGACATCTTCTGCTCCGCCGCAGTGCGATCCTGCCTGGAAGGCTTTTTGTACAATAAGAAATGCCGGAGGAATTTCCTATTGTATAAAAATACAGACATCGATACCGTCAGGCATCTTTGTCTGCATGAGAAATTATAGCTTAATGACCGCGTCGTGTCAACAAGTCTTCATCTCAATTGGGAAATTATCCAACTAAGTCAAATCAGTCTTTTTCATTTCGCTTTTATATAACGTGTAGATTTCGATACTCCGATTTTCTTTATTGAGCCGTTTCTAACCATTGCCCCCAGCACGGTCTCCACTGTCGTGGGACTCACATCCGGAAGAATCCTGCATATCTCCGCTTTGGAGAGGGGCGTCAGACTGTTCAACACAGTCGCCTCAATGCGGGCTCTTTTCGTGATCCGCTTACCGTTGAGTATCGCAAACCGCTTGTCCAGCTCCTTATAACACATATAGAGCATGGACAGAAAGTTCTCAATAAACGGGAAATAACTGTTCTGATTTGCGTCCCAACCTGCAGAGGACTGACGCAGAGCCTCATAGTAATAGGCTTTATATTTATTGATCTGTTCTTCAAAAGATACGTATTTTCCGGCGTCATAGCCATTCTTGTAAAGCAACAGCAATGAGAGCAGGCGGGACATCCTGCCGTTGCCGTCCCGGAATGGATGGATGCAGAGGAAATCCAAAATCACACAGGGAATCAGCAGAAGCTGATTGATACTCGCGTCATCCCGCGCTTCGAGATATGCAAGCTCCAGCTGTTCCATAGCTTTTGGCGTATCCGCAGCAGAAGTCGGGCGAAAACGCACACGGCGATTTCCATCTCTGTCCACCTCCAAAATCACATTGTCATCCGTCTTGTACTGCCCACCGTATTCATAGCCCGCAATTGACAGCATGAGCTCATGCAGGCGGAGAATATCCCGCTGGCTAAAGTCGATATGGGAAAAACCCAGATGAATCTCATTCAGCGCGTCTCGGTATCCGGCTATCTCCGCTTCATTATGGTTCAGCGGCGCGCTATTCTGATTGACGATGGCAGCAATACGCTCATCGCTGGTAACAATCCCCTCAATGGCATTGGAGCTCTTGATAGACTGCACCTTTGCGATGGACTCCAATTCCGTAAAAATCTGTGTGTATTCCCCTTTGCGCACGCCTGCTATAGTCTTGAGCGCAGAAATATTCGCGGTCAGATTCACAAGGTTCGCAGGCAACAGTCCGTTGCTCAAAAAAGAATAATCAAACCTTCTCATGCATTTTCCTCCGTTTCTGCATATTATTATAGTGCTTTATATGCAGAAAATCAAGAAGGCAATCATAGTTTCTGCATATAATTCATTTATGTTATATGCAGATACCTGGATGAGACTGGAGAAATAAACAAAAATAATGGCTGGCGACAACAGACAGCAACAGTTATTTCATAATTTCCCTGTTGTAAAATCAAGGCTTCAAGCATATTATGAAAGTAGGAATTTCTGATTTCCCTACTTTTTGTTCGAGGAGGATTTTATTATGTCTGAAAACATATTAGTAAATGATGCAAGAGTAATGTCAAAAGGACAAGTAACCATTCCGAAAAATATTCGTGCGGCTCTCGATGTTTCTACAGGTGACCGCGTGACTTTTATTGTAGAAAATGGTTCCGTCCGCATAATCAATTCCGCTATCTATGCCATACAGAAATTTCAGGAACAGATGGAAGGTCAGGCAGCTTTAGCCGGATTTGCTTCAGAGAAAGATGTCGCAGACTGGATTACCATCTCGCGGCGAGAGGAAAATGCTGAATGAACGTCATGATTGACACTAACGTCATTATCTGTCCGTGCTGATCATGAGTATAATCCATTTTCCACGCATCTTCCCGCTTGCCGGCTATGTCAGCCGGCATACCATTCTCCGGAAGCTGCTTCTTTTGCCGCCAGAATCCCTCCAGCGACGGAACCACATAATCAAAATATCCGTCAATCTGATGGCTGCCCCTCTTGCTCATCTTGATCGTAAAAGCGATCCCATACAACAGCTCGATGGATGCCTTATATTCTCCGCCTTTCGCATTTGGATCCCCCTGTCCCCGAACCGCAATATAATTCATCTCCGGAATCGTAATGATCCCCGGCACAGCTTTCGGCAGATAAAATTCCTTGTATTCTTTCTTATAGTCAAATGCCATCTCAGTCACCCCTTCAGTCGCTTTACCCGCTCGGCCACATTTTTCCTGAATTCTTCGTCAGAAAAACTCGGATCCCTCGTTCCCAGGATCAGATCGCAGGGAAGCTTCCCGCACTCACCGCAGGAAGGAAAACCATTTTGAGTCCTGCAGCAGGCATAAATAGGACATTCCTTTCCCTCCGGCGCATGGAACACCTTTCCGCATACGGCATTGCATCCTTTGCACATTTCCCCGTAACAGTTACACGAAGCGCAATCCGCACCACAGCAGCTGATCAGGTCGTCCTTCTTTGCTGTCTCCAGAATTTCTCTCTGCTTTTTCTTGCTCAGGCTTCCAAGCACGATCTGGTAAGCCTTATCCAGCATGTCTTTCAGGAGATCGTCCGGCACCTCGCCGTCCGCTTTCACCGAATTCCAGTGCGTTTTGTTCATATAATAACCGGGAATGATGTCCTCATACTGCTTTCGCAGAAAATCGCCCTCCAGCGGATCCAGCTTCAACGTAATGTAATAGGGCTGGTTGTCCTCCCAGTTCCTGCATACCGCGGCAAACATTTTCCCGCCGATCTGATAGCGCATCCAGTTCCAATCCTTTTGCAGATCCTTCGTCACACCCGTTTTTTTCATCAGATACTCGTCCAGCCATTCATACTTCATATGATTCGTTCCTCCCGCAGATTCTGTTCATCGGTTCCCTCTATCGGTTCTTCTTACTCTTATTGCTTCCTCTTATTGGTTCTTTTCACTGATTTTTTCATAGATTCTTCACATAACCTCCTCATGGACTCTCCTCATAAATTCCTCTCATCGCCTCCGCAATGCTGCAAATCCTCTCCCGCACCTCGGGCGGTTCCAGCACCTCCGCCCTCTCTCCGAATGTCAGGATCCACGCGACAAGATTCTCCATGTCCGTATAATCCGCCTGAAAGAGCAGCCGCCCGTCATCCGTCTCGGTAAAACAGTGCGGCCCGAACTCCTCCACCAGACGCCACTTCACATCCGGGTCAAACAGGGCTTTCACCCGGATACCTCCCGGAAATATCCTTTCATTGGACAGATCCGGCATCGGAACCTCCCGAGGCACAAAGGTTTTTTCAGAAACAGACAGCTGATCCATACGGTTCAGCTTAAACAGGCGGAAATCCTTGCGCTCCATGCACCAAGCCCATACATACCAGCCTGCCCACTTGAACACAACGTAATATGGCTCGACGGTTCGGACGCTCTCCCTCGACGGGGCGTAATACTTGAAATCAAGCAGCCTCCTGTTTTCGATCGCGTCCTGTATCATCTCAATTTTCGGGGCAAGCGTCCCTTTATACCAGGAAGACAGGTCGATCAGCATGGAATCCCTGCCGCTTACAAATTCCGAAGATCCGCTCTGCAGCTTTTCCATCAGCCGGCTGTAATACCTGCTTCCGCTCACGCTGTCAAGGCTCCGAAGGCCGGCAAGGATCCCCTGCATGTCCTTTGAGGTCAGGATCGTCCGGTCCATCCGGTATCCGTCCATGATACGGATCCCGCCGCCGGTTCCCTGTATCGTTCTGACCGGGATCCCCGCTTTGCAGAGATCCTCGATATCCCGGTTTATCGTTCTTCTCGAAACCTCGAACTTTTCCGCCAGCTTGGGCGCAGTTGTCATTTCTTCCTGCAGTAGGACTGACAAGATCCCGATCAGCCTGTCTATCTTCATACCTCTTTCTACTCCATTCCTATCATAGCAAACCTAACACGACAACTGTATGTCATGTTTATTATATCATTTTTCTTCTTTCCTGAGAACAAAAAAAAGGCCGACAGAGAATTAATCCCTGTCAGCCGCTTCCACTAATGAAAAGAATTTTTCTCCTCTTCTCAATGCGTCACAAAGAACATGACGGCAAAGAGCGCCGCGATCACCCATGTCCCTGCCTTTATGTCCCTTGCCTTTCCGGTAAACACGCTGATCAGCACATGGGAGATCACGCCGAAGGCGATGCCGTAAGAGATATTGTAGGTCATGGGCATCATCGCCAAGGTCAGAAACGCCGGAACCGCATCCTCCGTTTTCAGCCAGTCGATCTGTCTCGCGCAGTTCATCATCATGATCCCCACATAGATGAGCGCCGCAGCCGTCGCGCACCCCGGCACGAGCATCGCGATCGGGCTTAAAAACATGCTGACAAAAAACAGCGCTCCCGTCACCATGGCGGCCATGCCTGTCTTCCCGCCCTCTGCAATGCCTGTGGAGGCCTCCACATAGGAGCTTACCGTGGATGTGCCGCAGACCGCGCCGCACACGGTAGCTATGGCGTCCGCAAGCATCGCCTTGTCCATGTTGGGCACTTCCCCCTCTTTGGTCAGAAGGTTTCCTCTGGCGCATGCTCCGTACAGGGTGCCGATCGTGTCAAACATATCCACCAGACAGAACGCGAGCGCGGTCGTCGCGATCAATACCGCAAGCTCCATCGCGCTGTGCTCTGCCAGATAGGGCGAAAAGTCAAAACCCTCCGTGAAGACCCTGCCGAACGCCTGCCTGCCAAAGTCCCCGAACGCCGCGAACGGGTTGAGATTCATACCGTCTGTAAAACCCTCATAAAATCCGGGAACCGTAAGGCCAAGCAGATAATACAGCCCCGTTCCCCCGAGTATGCCCCAGAGCACGGCGCCCTTTACCCGCCTGCAGGTCAGGACCGCGATCACGATGACAGCGGAAAGTGTGACGAGCATCGGCATGATATCCTTCCACGCCACATTTCCGGAGAGAAGGTTGAAGGAGGCAAGACTGACATAGGTGGAAGGATCCGCTACCACGATCCCGGAATCCTTAAGCCCGATGAAGGCGATGAACAGCCCGACTCCCGCCGGGATCGACACCCTTACCGGCGTCGGGATCGCCTCAAATATCTTCTTGCGCAGCCCCGTCACCGTGAGCAAGATGAACAATATGCCGTCGAGCAGAACGAGTAGCAATGCATTGGCATAGCTCAGCCCAAAGCCGAAACACACCGTATAGACGAAGAAGGCATTGGAGCCCATGGCGGACGCCTGCGCCAGCGGCAGGTTCGCCAGAAGCCCGATCAGCACCGTCCCGATACAGGCGGAGATGGCCGTCGCGATATAGATCGCGTTGTATGACACTCCCGGAAGCTCCGCAAACATCCCAGAATTGACCATGAGGATATACGCCATGGTCATAAAGGTGGTAGTTCCCGCCAGAACCTCCGTTTTCGCCGTAGAGCCGGCTTCCCTCACATGAAATCTTTTTTCCATTGATAACATTGATCCCTGCACCTCACTTTCCTCCTTAAAATACAATGGTTACCGTGTTGATTCCGTCGGCATAGACGTGGGCGCTGCTCCTGGTCCGGCTGAGGGCCAGGGCCGTGCTCAGCTCGTCCCCCTGCGTCAGCGGGTCGAACTCCTCTCCCTTCCAACGGATGACAGCCTCGCATTCGCTCCCGTCTTCCCTGCAGAGGGCGTCGAAGCTCAGGCTGCACCCGTCGCCCGGAAGGGTCGGCAGGATGCTCGTCACGCACAGCTCTTCAAAGATCTGCTGGTACTTGAGCGACTGCGGCGCGCCCAAAAGCTGTTTGCGGGCAAAGCGGTCGATGTCGGTCGCCGCACCGATAAAGTCAAACTCCCTGGAGTCGATATCGAGATGGAGGGTCTTCAGCCGGTGGACAAACGCCCGGCAGCGGTCGGTCTTCGGGTGGTCGAACACCTGCTCCGGCGTCCCTTCCTCGTAAACGACGCCCTCGTCCATGTAAAATACCCGCGTCGATACATCCCGGGCAAACTTCATCTCATGGGTCACGATGAGCATGGTCAGCCCCTGCTCGGCCAGGCTGCGGATGACTGCCAGCACCTCTCCTACCATGGTGGGATCTAGCGCGCTGGTCGGTTCGTCAAAGAGTATGATCTCCGGCTGCATCCCCAAGGTGCGGGCAATCGCGACACGCTGTTTCTGGCCGCCGGAGAGCTCATCCGGATAGTTGAGCGCCTTTTCCGCCAGCCCTACCTTGGCCAGCAGGCGCATGCCCCGTTCATAGGCCTGCTGCCGGGTGCGGCCGAGCAGCTCCACCTGTCCCAGCATGATATTTTCGATCACCGTCAGATGGGCGAACAGGTTGAAGCTCTGGAACACCATTCCCATGCGGCGGCGCACAGCGCCAAGCTGCGCCGGCTTCACGCCGGTCACCGGCTGGCCGAACACCTCGATCTGTCCCTCCGTCGGCGTTTCCAGGCGGTTGATGCAGCGCAGGAGGGTGCTCTTGCCCGTGCCGGAGGGTCCGATGATGGAGATGACGTCCCCTGTGTTGATGACGGCATTGACGTCCTTCAGGGGCGTCGCGTTGGGGAAGACCTTCTTCAGATGGGAGATCGTGATGACCGGTCCCCCGCCCCGCGCGGCCTTCTTTTCTTCCGGGACTTCCGGCAGGGGGATATTTCGGTCGACTCCCTTCGGCTCCCTGCGCCGGCGGCGGGGGTCGATCTTCCTCTCCACCAGGCCCAGCAGCGAGGTCAGGCACCACGCCAGCAGGAAATACAGCACCGCGGTCAGGATCAGCGGGAAAAACGCCTCAAAGGTACGGCTGCGGATCAGGTCGGTCGCCTTGGTCAGGTCCTGCACCGCGATGTACCCCACCACAGACGTCATCTTCACCATGGAGATGAACTCGCCCTTGTATACCGGCAAGATGTGCCGCGTCGCCTGGGGCGCGATGATCTTCGTGAAGGTCTTGACCCGGCCGAAGCCCATGGCGGACGCCGCTTCCCACTGGCCGGCGTCCACGGCGTCGATGCCGGTGCGGATCATCTCGGAGACATAGACGCCAAAGTTGATCGTGAAGCCGATGACCGCCACGGCGATCCCGTCCAGTCTCGCGCTGGCGAACACTACGTAGAACAGCACCATCAGCAGCACAAGCACAGGGATGCCCTGGACCAGCCGGATGAAGGCCGCCGTGATCCCGGAGGCGATCTTATTGCGGCTGCGGCGCAGCATGCACAGGCCGAAGCCCAGCACCGTGCCGAACAGGGCCGAGAAGATCGATATGACGAACGTGACGCCCAGGCCGGAGAGGATCATCCGCCACCGGTCTTCCTGGATGAAATTCTTGTAAAAGTTGTCTTTCAGCCCGGCCCAGAAGCCCGTTTCTTCCTCCTGGACGCCCGAGCCCGTATCTTCGCTCCGGACAACGAGCACCACGCCGCCGGAGTAATCCGGCTCGGCGAAGTTCACGCTCTCCGCCCGTTCTTCCGTCACGGTCAGGCCGGTGGCTGACACGTCGTAGGTGCCGGTGGAAAGACCCGTGAAAATAGACGAGAGCTCCGTGCCGGTCACCTCCAGCCCATAGCCGTAGGCCTTGCAGAAGCGGGCCATGATGTCGACGTCGTACCCGACGATCTGACCGTTCAGGATATAGCAGAAGGGCACGATATCCGTTTTCACCGCCATCCGGATGACGCCGTTGTCCGCCGGGAAGGAGGTCCAGTCCTCCACTTCCTTTTTGCTCTCGTCGGCGCCCAGCCAGATTCCGTCGATCTCCTCCAGTGTGCCGTCCGCCCTGATCTGCTCCAGAAACTCGTTATACTCGTCCCGCAGCGCAGCGCCGCGCTCAGTCTTTGAAAAAGCGGCGGCGTAGCTTTCCTCCACCAGCACGTCGGGCAGATAGGTCACCGCCTGGTTTTCCAGACATAGCGTACGGGCGATGGGTTCGTCGATCAAAAACCCGGCGATCTTCCCCTGTTCCACCGCAAGGGCCAAATCTGGGATTCTGTCGTAATACTGCTTGTCCGCATCCTTGATGAGATTGTCGGTATGAGCGTCAAAGCTGGAGCCGGTCAGCACGCCGACGGCCTGTCCGTCCAGCTGACGGATGTCGGTGATCTGCCCGCTCTTCCCATCGCTTTTCGCACAGCCCACAAGGAGCAGACATAGAAGAAAAATTGGCAAAAACCAGTAAAAACGGAATTTCTTGTTCAATCGTATCACCTCTCTCTGCTTTCTGAATTTTTTGTTGTTTTCCTTCATGAATTGTTCTTTTTCAGCTTTTTCCTGTCAAGCATCCCGACACCCTCCGCCGCGAGCGCTACCTGTACCTGCAGGCAGGCCTGGCCGGCGGCTGTCATAAAGAAGTCCATGATCACGTTGATCGCGGCCGCCAGGGCGAGTGCCTCATCGGGAATGCCAAGCTGTGCAAACATGACCGTGAACACGGAAAGGGGTCCGCCGGGGATCGGCGGCACCGCCATGGAAAGAAGCCCGATCGTCAGGATCGACATGAACAGGAACAGCGGCGTAATGGGAATGCCATAAGACTCCGCCATGCACAGGTCCATAATAAAAAGGCCTACCACAAAGCCCGGCTTGTAAAGGACCTGTCCCAAGGGGATGGCGAAATCCGCGATCTTTTTCGGGATGCCCAGCTCCTTTACGCATGTCTCCAGGTTCGTCGCCAGAGCGGCGGCCGAGGAGGCCGTCGTCAGGGAGATCAGATAAGCCGGCAGCGCTTTCTTCAGCAGCAGACCGGGGCTGACCTTCAGCCGAAACGCCGCCCAAAAGATATAAAACAACGGCAGGATAAAGCACGCCGGTATCGCGAGCACAAACACCTTGAACAGGCTGGAAAATCCGCTGTCAAGATCGGATATAACCAGGTTGAACAGGCTCAAGAACACGAACAGCGGGATGATCTTCCCCAGCATTCCCATCAGAAACTGTACCGCGTCATAAATCTGCATCAGGGTATCCTGGGCCGTCGTCACCCGCTCGCCCAGGATCAGCAGGGCGATCCCCACGCAGATGCCTAGGAACACAAGCTGCAGCGCGTTTCCATTCAGGAAAGGCGACACGATATCCGAAGGCACGATCTCCAGCACCATCTGATAGATGTCCGAAAAATTGCCGGAGATCTTATCGCCCGCCGTGGCAACTGGGAACAGCAGGCTGCCCGCCAATGCCATGACCACCGCCAAGGCAAATATCCCCGCGACCATTCGAAAGATCAGCTTTCTGCCGATCTTTCCTACCATCGTCAGATCCCCGATGCTCACGATACTACAGCAGATGGCCAGAAACACTAGCGGGGAGGACACCGCGCGGAGCGCGCCCAGGATCATGTTGAACAGGGGTTCTGTGATCGCAAGGGCCGTTGTCTGTATGCCCGGGAACCGCCTTGCGGCGGCGCCCAGAAACACCGCCAAAAACACCGCGGCCAAAAGCAACGCCACCTGTCCCATGGACGACTTTTTCTTCCTGGGATTGCAGACCAGGCAGTTTTTCCCGTTCTTATAGGCGTACGTAAACGACAGCCCTGCCTGCGAGAGAAGATGGCTGCTGAGCAGGAATGCCTCGTTATCCTCCCATGCCTCCATAGCCGGACCGTCTACGCTTATCTTCAAAAAAGTCCGCCCGAATCTCTTCCCGCAGTCCACATGGACCATAGCGCCCGCCAAAGATTCAAGCCAGACGCCGAGGATCTCCTCCAGGGACAGGCGGAGGCGGATGATATCCTTTCTATCTGTCTCTGCCTCAGAGAGCGTCTGCACGCAGATCGCGGATACCACATCGATCGTATTCGCAGACAGGATGAAGTTTTCATGACGGCTGCTTACCATACCTGTTTACCTCCCTTGATCACTCGATCGTTCATTTCGGTTCTTTGAGAGCGAGATCCATCCAGTCGCAGGACGGCATAAAGCTTCCGTCCGTGTAGGCGTCCTCCGCCACATCCGAAAGATTCTCTACGGTAATGTCCTGTCCGGACATGACCTGCTCCTGCGTCACCACCACGGACGGGATCTCCATCCACATCCCCGGGCTCTCATAATAGCTGGAAGCCGCCTTGATGTCGTCATATTGTCCGGCCATTTCCAAAGCCAGCACCCGGCAGGCAAACTCCCCGTTCAGCGTCCAGTTGGTCGTGGCGCAGGCCTTCCAGTTTTTGCCTTCCGCCATGAGCTGGATGTCCTCGTCACAGATATCCGCCGACACCATGGGGATATCGCTGTCCATTTCCCGCAGGGCCTGATACACTCCTCTCGCATAGGCGTCATAGCAGCACCATATGGCGTCTATTTCACCGTCGTTGTATTTCCCAATGATCTTCTCCGCCGCTTCCTGCATGGAATCTACCGGGTTCAAGTGATCCTCCGGAGCCATCTGCTCCAGCGTCCTGATCTGCCCCTCCGTCTCGTAAGGCTCATAGCCGGCCTGACGGCGGTCAAAGGCAATGATGTAATTTTCCTCCTGTACCTGCAGGATATTGACCGGTTCGTTTTTCTCCGCTTTGTCCGGATACATGGCCAGGATCTCCTCCACCAGGGACGCCGCAAGCCCGGAATCCTGCTGGAACGTCTGGACCACGCCGTCGATCGTTTCCGTTTCCCCGTTTTCGTTTCGGAAAGAGGTGTCAAATGTCGCTATCTTCAGATCCGGGTACTCTTCCAACACACCCGTCAGAAATTCCCACGCATAGTCTACTCCGCCATGTGATACCAGCAGTCCGTCGTAGCCGTCTTTCGCGCACTGCAGAATCCTGTCTCTCCATTCCTCGTCGCTGTCCTCGCAGAAAAAAGTATCCGCCTCCATACCGAGGGCTTCCGCCGTCTCGGTAAAGGACTCCGACCAAAGCTCAAAAATGGGCGAGGAAGACATATACATGATATACGCTACCTTTTTCCCTTCCACCGGACTGTTTTCCTTTGAAGCGAAGCCTGTCAGACAGGTAACTGTCAGGACGGCCGCCATAAGCATTGCGATTATTTTTCTCATTCCTGATCTCCTTCATGGTTCTTTAAATATTCTGCAAACTCATCTGTTGTCAAGGTAAACGCGATCTCTGTCCGCGATGGGTCGCGCACCAGAAATTCCGTCAGCCCGTATTCCTGCGTTCCGCCCCAATCGTAGGTATAGCCCAGTCTTGTCCATGGGTAATCGCTTTCAAAATAAGAAAACAGGATGTTGGAATCAAACCATTCCTTCCACTCTCCGGTGACAAGGCTGTAATCATTTGTCATCTGCTCCGTCACATCAGTGACAAAAGCCGGACGCACAGCATCCTGAGGCGATACCCAGAAAGCGGTAAATCTGGTGTATCCCTCATCCTCATGCACACCGAGAAGCTGTGAAAACCGAAGTTCCCAATCCGTCACCTTTTCTCCGTTTTCCTGAAACCAACTCTTCATTTCGCCGAGCGAAGTCGCCCAGATATCGCCGTATTCCCCGATCGCTGTCCCGGGATCGCACGCATCCGGATAATCATGCCATGTTAAGAGCAGAACCCTTTCCCCGGCGTCGTCCCAGATCACCCGGCTATCCCCGGCTGTCAGGGTGACAAGCGGATGAATCTCCTCATCCTCAGCGAATACCGCATCGCTCATCGCCATTTGCCACCGGGAAACAGCAGCGGCATCCGCTTTCTGCCCGCAGAAAGCCAAAACCATCGCGGGCAGAAGCAGCGCCATCCAAAACCTACCTTGTCTCTTCATTATGATCTTCCTCCTGCCTCAATAGCATCTGGTCTGTTTTATGTCTCAGAAGCAGCAGCATGTCCATCTGATCGGAATCAATCGCCAGACCATTTTCCTGAAATAACAGCAGGAGTTTCCTCCGGTATTCTTTTTCGCTCAGATTTGTATATTGCTTTGCAAGCTCATCCATCTTTTGCCTCAATTCGGCGTTCGTATCCAATTCCCAGTTGAATCTTGCAGCTTCATCAAAGGAAAGCGTCCTCTTTTTCCAAGGCCATCTCATGCCAAAGCTCCTCTCTGCAATCATAGAAGCCCATGATCCCTCGCCAGGTTTTCAATGCTCCTGTCGTAGCTTGCCTCCGCTTCTTTTGAAAAGAAGCAGCCAGGAACACCCTCATCGTGGTCACGGTGGTGCGCCACGCAGGCGCAGCATTTCCCATGGCGCGGGCAGTCGTAAGTACATGGGCAGGGTCTGTTGTTGTCACAAGTGTTCATAAACAATTCCTCCTTTTATAATTTATAGACTCTCGGAATCTCTAAGCCTTATTTTATGCGGCTTCTGAGATACCTTTTTTATAAATTCCCCCACTTTTT